>NZ_JBAPVS010000001.1:0-10737 GCF_049283275.1 Caulobacter sp.
GGTCCTCATCCTGAGCTTGTCGAAGGACGAGGACCACGCACCGCATTCGAATGTCGATCGGCCCTAGGCCGGAACATAGGTCAACCTGATCACGTCCTCGCCCATCGGATCGCTGGCCGCCAGGCGCAGCCGCGGTCGCGGGCCGGCGAAGAACGGCGTGCCGCGTCCCAGCACGACGGGGTGGAGGTAGAGCCGATATTCGTCGATCAGACCCAGGTCGGTCAGGCTTTGGGCCAGGGTCGGTCCGGAGACGGCGATCTCCCCGTCATGCCGGGCCTTCAGCGCGCGGACCGCCGTCCCCAGGTCGCCCTCGACCAGCGTGGCGTTGGGGCCGACGGACTTCAGCGAGCGCGACACCACCCATTTGGGCTGGTTCCGCCACGCCGTCGCGAACTCGCGCCGCGCCGCGTCCCAGTCCGGATCGTCCTCGTCCCAATAGCGCATGATCTCGTACATGCCGGCGCCGTAGACGCTGCCGGCCACGCCGCCCACGCGCTCGATCCAGTGCCGAAAGAGCTCGGGGCCGGTCTGAAATTCCTGGTGGTCGACATAGCCGTCCAGGGACAGGTTCATTCCGAAAACGAGCTTGGCCATGCCGCAAGACCCCCAGCGCCGGTTCGCCACGATAGGCCCAGCCGCCGCGATGCGGAAGCGGGGTCGGCCGCCTCAGGCCCGCAGGATCTTGGCCATCGCCTTGCCCTTGGCGAGCTCGTCGACCAGCTTGTCCAGGTAGCGGATCTCCCGCATCAGCGGCTCGGCCACCTCTTCGACGCGAACCCCGCAGACCAGGCCCTTGATCTCGGCGCGGGCGGGATTGAGCTTGGGCGCCTGGGCGAAGAAGGTCTCGAAGTCCGATTTCGCCGCGAGTTGGGCGGCGAACGCTTCCGGACTGAACCCCGTCAGCCAGAGGATGATCTGATCGACCTCGGCCTTGGTGCGTCCCTTCCGCTCCGCCTTGGCGACGTAGAGCGGATAGACGCTGGCGAAGCTGGTTGTGTAGATCCGGTGCTTGGTCGTCACGATCCGGTCCCCTGCGCCTTGAGCGTGTTGAACACCGCTAGCACTTTCGTGTTCCGGGCGCAGGCCCGACCCCGGCGACGGACGCCTATCCGGCGATCGGCGACAGGGCCTTCAGTTCGTCCAGGCCCTTGACGCTGTTCTTGGCCCAGGTCTCGACCTGCCGGCTGAAGTCGGCGCGATTGGTGACCCGGTTGCGCCATTCCATGGTGAAGTCGTCGACCGTGCGGTCATCGACCACCCGGCCCAGCAGGGATCCGGTCACCGAGTCCCGCGCCTCCATCACCAGGGTGATCTCGCCGGCGTCGCGGCTGTAGGTGCGCACGTTCATCGCGCCGGCGACGTCGGGCGCGCGCACGACGATGTCGATCAGCGAGGTGCGCACCCGCAGGACGTCAGGCGCCGGCTCGGTCACCACCGGATAGCCGCCCGCCGTATAGGCCTTCTCCAGGATCTGGCCGGCGGACTTGCGGCCCTCGTCGGCCATGCGCTGGATATCCTTGTCGGTCACCTGCATGTCGGACGGTCTGGAGGCGCTGTTGTAGTCGCGCTGCCAGTTCTTCTCGAAGGCGATCTCGGTCGGGTCGAGGATCACCTTGGAGTAGACGCGGAAGTCCGCGCCGGGCCGCACATAGACCTTGTCGAACCGCTTGGCCTTGATCCTGACCAGGCCGTCCCACTCGGCCGACGGCTTGTCTGCCAGGGCGGGGCCGGCGGCGGCCATGGCGAGGCCGCCCAGGGCCATCACCGTGAAATGACGTCTGTCCATGTGAGCGCTCCACATCTTCTCCGGCGAGACGATCCGGCCGGGAGGCCAGACTGTCTATCGGTGCAAACCCCTTGTCGCGTCCGGGCGCATACTGATGCGCGCCGGCCCGCCCTGGACGGACGCCGGCAGGAAGCCTGAGCCCTCAGTCCTCCGGGTCGTAGATCACGTCGCTCTTGTCGTACATCAGGTCGGTGGCCACGAAGTCCATGGCGTCTTCCGGATCGGCGAACGACAGCTCCGACACCGTCTGGTCGCGCACCGAGATGCCGGCCTTATGGGTGCTCTCCGGATCGCCGGTGATCAGCGGATGCCACAGCGGCAGGCTCTTGCCCTCGTGCAGCCGGCGATAGGCGCAGGACGGCGGCATCCATTCCAGGTTCTGGATGTTGTGCGGCGTCAGCTTGATGCAGTCGGGCACGGTCTTGCGGCGGTTGGGATAGTCCTTGCAGGTGCAGCGGTGCTCGTCGAACAGCTGGCAGTGCACCCGCGTGGGGATGATCTCGCCGGTGTCTTCGTCCTCGAAACGGACCAGGCAGCAAAGGCCGCAGCCGTCGCATAGACTCTCCCACTCCGGGACGGTCATCTGGTGTAGGGACTTCGTCTCCCAGAAAGGTTTGCGCGCCATGATCCCGGCGTCCTAAACCCAAATCGCCCGCCCTTCAAACAAGGATGGCAAATAGGGATGGGAACAGACGGGACCATGGCGCCGACTTGAACGACCAGACACCGCCCAATCCGCCCCCAGGGCCGCCCCCAGGGCCGCCCCAAGGGCCACCCCGAGCGCCGCCCCAGGGGCCGCCGCCGGAAGAGCCCTTCCGCGCCGACCTCAAGCACGCCAAGGCCAGGAAGGGTCGCTGGATCCTGTGGGCCCTGGTCGCGGCGGTCCTGCTGGCCCTGGCCGGCGCGGCGGCCGGCGGCGGCTATGTCTGGTCGAAATACCTGCGCGACACCCCGGCCCTGCCCTCGCGCCAGGCGCTGTTTTCGGCCAACCGCTCGCCCGGCATCCGGTTCGAGGACCGCACCGGCCAGGTGATCGCCAGCCGCGGCCCGCGCTATGGCCAGCGCATCACCCTGGCCGGCGTGCCCGACTATGTGCCGCTGGCCTTCCTGGCCGCCGAGGACCGGCGCTTCTACAAGCACGGCCCCATCGACCCCTACGGCATCGCCCGCGCGGCCTGGATCAACCATCGGGCCGGGCGCACCGTGCAGGGCGCCTCGACCCTGTCCCAGCAGCTGGCCAAGGGCCTGTTCCTGACGCCCGACCGCACCGTCAAGCGCAAGCTGCAGGAGATGCTGCTGGCCTACCGCCTGGAGCAGGTGCTGACCAAGGACGAGGTGCTGGAGCTGTACCTGAACCGGGTGTTCTTCGGGGCCAACACCTTCGGGATCGACGGCGCCAGCCGCACCTATTTCGGCAAGCCGGCCAGCCGGCTGACCCTGTCCGAAGCCGCCCTTCTGGCCAGCCTGCCCAAGGCTCCCTCGCGCCTGGCCCTGACCCGCGACATGACCGGCGCCCTGGCCCGCTCGCGCCTGGTCCTGGCCAATATGCGCGGCGAGGGCTGGATCACGGCCGACCAGGAGCGCCAGGCCCTGCACGACACGCCGCGCCTGTCGCCTTCGGCCGTCCAGGACGAGGACGACTACGGCTGGGTGCTGGACTACGCCACCGCCGAGGCCGTGCGCATCGCCGGCCAGAACGCGCCCGACCTGGTGGTGCGCCTGACCATCGACCCGCGGCTGCAGCATGTGGGGGTCGAGACCGTCCGCCAGGCCATCGCCCTGGGCGGCGGGAACGCCGGAGCCCGCCAGGCGGCCCTGCTGTCGCTGTCGGCCAACGGCGCCGTGCGGGCCATGGTCGGCGGGACCGACTATATCGAAAGCCCGTTCAACCGCGCCGTCCAGGCCCGCCGCCAGCCGGGCTCGACCTTCAAGCCGTTCGTCTACGCCGCCGCCCTGGAGAGGGGCGTGCTGCCCACCGACATCCGCGTGGACGAGCCCGTCCAGTTCGGCGACTGGAAGCCCGAGAACTACGCCGGCGGCCATCGCGGCCCGATGACCGTGCAGGACGCCCTGGTCAATTCGATCAACACCGTCGCCGTCAAGCTGGCCCAGGAGGCCGGCGGTCCGGCGATCGGCGACCTGGCCCGGCGGTTCGGGATCACGACCCTGCCGTCCAACCCCGACCTGTCGGTGGCGCTGGGGACGTATGAGGTCAACCTGCTGCAGCTGACCTCGGCCTACCAGGTGTTCCAGCAGGGCGGCTTGCGCATCCAGCCCTATGTGATCGAGAGCATCGCCACCCAGGGCGGCGACCCGATCTTCACCCACGCCGCGGCGCCGACCCAGCTGGCCAGCGTCTACGACATCAGCAAGGCCAGCATGATGGTCAAGATGATGAAGCAGGTCGTCGAGGTCGGCACCGCCAAGCGGGCGGCGTTCGGCTGGCCGGCGGCGGGCAAGACCGGCACCAGCCAGAACTGGCGCGACGCCTGGTTCGTGGGCTTCACCGCCGACTACGTCACCGGGGTCTGGGTGGGCAATGACGACGACAAGCCGATGAACAAGGTGGTCGGCGGCGACATGCCCGCCGACATCTGGCGGCGCTACATGCTGGCCGCCCACGAGGGGCTGGCGGTGCGCGACTTCCCCTGGCTGCTGCCCGATCCGGAGATCCTATCCACGCCCGATCCCCGCAACGGCTTCTACGAGACCCTGGCGGCGGAGTTCGCCCGCTCGGCGGCGGAACTGGCGCCGGCCGGCCCGCCCGAGGGCGCTCCGACGCCCGACGCCGCACCGGAACAGGCCCCCGACTAGGCGGTCGATCCCTGCGATCCCGCAGCCGTTTCGGGCCGCGCCAAACAGCCTGAAATCAACCTTTTGTGCTGTTACACATATCGAAAATCGATCTTCGAATATCGACTTTCGATGAGCAGCGTTATAATAATTACGGCCGTGAAGGCATTAGAGTTCAGATTGCAAAGACCTCGAGGCCTTTCGCTTACAGCAAAGTTTAGAAATCGGTGATTTTCCTGCATCGTATGTCACGGCTGACATCTAAAAGACCCATTCTCGCCGTATTTCCACCTCGTCAGTTGCTTGGATGTGACAGGTGTTCGACATATTGATTACATAACGGCGTCGGCGATTGACGGCCGTCTTTGGCGGCTCCTATCCCAACGGCAACCGGGGACGGAAGCCCACCGGGAAACCTGAAACTGACAGGGCGAAGGACGGGCCGGTCGATACGGTCCAAGCTTGCACGCCCGGAGGGACCGACATGAAATTGCAGATCACCCGCGGACGCCTGCTGGCGACGACGATGATGGCGGGGGCCGCGACCTTCGTCGCCTTCGCCGCTCAAGCGCAAGACGCCGCCCAGTCGACCGCCCCGGCAGACAACGAAGTCGAAGCCGTCGTCGTGACCGGTTCGCTGCTGCGCCGCACCGACACCGCGACCCCCTCGCCGGTCACGGTCCAGACGACCGAACAGCTGAAGGCCCAGGGCATCACCACGATCGCCGACGCCATCCGCAGCCTGTCGGCCGACAACTCCGGCTCGATCCCCGCCGCCTTCGGCAACGGCTTCGCCGCCGGCTCAACCGGCGTGTCGCTGCGCGGCCTGTCGGTCAACTCGACGCTGGTGATGATCGACGGCCTGCGCAACGCCAACTACCCGCTGGCCGACGACGGCCAGAAGGCGTTCGTCGACCTGAACTCGATCCCGTTCAACGCGGTTGAGCGCATTGAAACCCTGAAGGACGGCGCCTCGTCGCTGTACGGCGCCGACGCCATCGGCGGCGTCGTCAACGTCATCATGAAGACCAACTACCAGGGCATGAGCGCCGACGCCTCGATCGGCACGTCCGATCACGGCGGCGGCGACCAGTACCGCTTCAGCGCCGACTTCGGCTACGGCGACCTGAACAGCGACAAGTACAATGTCTACGGCGACTTCGAGTACCAGCTGGACAAGCGCATCCGCATCGACCAGCGCGGCTTCCCGTTCAACACCAACGATCTGACCTCGATCCCCGGCGGCCAGAACAACAACCCGCAGGCGGGCGGCAGCACCTTCTACGGCAACGTCAAGCCGGCCATCCTGACCGAGCCGGGCAACCTGGCCAGCGGCCAGGCCATCGGCGGCGTCGGCAACGAGTGGCGCCCGCTGCGCGGCTGCGCCGCCGACGCCCCGCTGACCGTCGATCCGCGCCTGGACGACGACACCGGCGCCTCGATCGGTAGCTACTGCGCCCAGAACATCGCCACCTTCGGCGACGTCCAGCCCAGGCAGGAGCGCATCGCCACCTACGGTCGCTTCACGATCAAGCCGAACGACAACCTCGAGGCCTACCTCTCGGGCAGCTTCGTGCAGAGCAAGACCTCGGTCACCGGCACCCCGGTCACCATCTCGGCCAGCACGCCGCACAACCTGAGCAACATCGTCCTGCCGATCACCCTGACCGACGGCAGCCTGAACCCGAACAACCCGTTCGCGGCGGCTGGTCAGTACGCCCTGATCAAGTACCGCTTCAGCGACCTGCCGGCCAACGCCGAGTTCACCAACCGCATGGCCCGCATGGTCGCCGGCGTGAAGGGCAACACCCACGACTGGGACTACCAGGCCAACCTGGTGATCGCCCACGGCTGGCTGGAAAGCGCCCAGAACGGCTTCGTCAGCTACACCAACCTGATGCAGGTGATCGCCGACGGTTCGTACAACTTCATCGACCCGTCCAAGAACAGCGACGCCGTCCGCAAGGCCCTGTCGCCGACCCTGGCCAAGACCTCGACCTCGGACCTGGACTCGATCAGCGTCCAAGCCTCGCGCCCCGTGTTCGCCCTGCCGGGCGGCGACGCTCAGCTGGGCTTGGGCGGCGAGTTCCGCTACGAGGCCACCAACGATCCGGCCTTGAACCCGGTCAACGACGCGCAGGGTCTGGGCAACGCCAAGACCATCGGCAACCGCACGGTCGCCTCGGCCTTCGCCGAACTGGGCATGCCGATCACCGAGCAGCTGGAGGTCAACGCCTCGGGCCGCTACGACCACTATTCCGACTTCGGCGACAACGTCTCGCCGAAGCTGGGCGTGAAGTTCAGCCCGACCAAGACCGTCGCGCTGCGCGGCACGATCTCGAAGGGCTTCCGTGCGCCCAGCTTCTCGGAATCCGGTGACTCGGCGGCTCAGGGCTTCACGACGTTCTCGTTCGACGACGCCTCGTTCGACGCCTTCCGCGCCGCCCACGGCGACAACGAGTACACCAAGGACTACTCGCTCTCGCAGATCACCACGGCCAACCCGGACCTGAAGCCGGAAAAGTCGACCAGCTACACGGTCGGCGCGGTGTGGGCTCCCACCCGCAACTTCAGCGTCTCGCTGGACTACTATCACATCAAGAAGACCGACGTGATCGCCCAGGCCGCGCCTGGCGCGGCTCTGGACGCCTACTACGCGGGCGAAGCCATCCCGGCCGGCTACACCGTCATCGCCGATGCGGTCGATCCGGACCACCCGACCGCCCAGCGCCGCGTGCTGTCGATCGCCTCGCCGTACATCAACGCCGACTCGCTGGTCACCAGCGGTCTGGACCTGAACGTCCAGGCCAGCTTCTACCTGCCGTACGACGTGAAGTGGACGACGAACCTCGACGCCACCACCCTGTTCGACTTCAAGTACACGCAGGACGGCACGACCTATAACTACGTCGGCAAGGAAGCGCCGTACGCCCTGTCGTCGGGCGCCGGCACCCCGAAGAACCGCCTGTCGTGGAGCAACACCTTCGAGCACGGTCCGATCCACGTGACCGGCACGATGAACTATGTCAGCGGCATGCGCGAAGTCGACGACAGCGCCGCCAACGGCTGCCTGTACGGCGACGACGACTTCTACTGCCGCGTGAAGTCGTTCACGACCGTCGACCTGACGGGCTCGTACGACGTGACCGAAAAGGCCAGCGTCTACGCCGACGTCATGAACCTGTTCGACGCCGGCCCGATGTTCAACCCGGCCAACTACGCCGCGGTGAACTGGAACCCGACCTACTCGCAGTCGGGCATCGTGGGCCGCTACTTCCGGGTGGGCGTCCGCCTGAAGTACTAGGTCGCAGAGATCTCGCGTACGGGAGCATCAGTCCGCTCCCGATGAGGTGGAAGGGGGTCGTCCGAAAGGACGGCCCCTTTTTCTTTGGGGCGGAGCGGGGACGCACCGCACAGACGGGGACATGCCCTTGGGCGTGTCCCCGCGCTCATCCTGAGCGCCTTGCCTTACGAGTGACGATGGAACAAATTAAGAACAAATTAGAGGAAAACCATGCCGAGACCGCCGCGCGTCGTGATCCCCGGCATGCCCCACCACGTCATTCAGCGGGGAAACCGCCGACAACCAACCTTCTTCGGTCCCGATGATTATAGGACCTATCTAAACATCGCCGCCGAAGCCTTCGCGGCGGCCAAGGTCGAGGTATGGGCCTATTGCCTGATGCCCAACCACGTCCACCTGATCGCCACGCCCGAAACAGAGGAAGGTTTGGCCAAGGCCGTGGGCGCCACGCACCAGCGCTATACCTGGCTGATCAACCAGAAGCAGGGTTGGACCGGTCATCTCTGGCAGGGTCGCTTCGGGTCCTCTCCAATGGATGAACCCTATTTTCTCCTCTGCGCCCGGTATGTCGGCCTCAACCCCGTTCGGGCAGGCTTGGTGGTAAGGGCCGTCGAGTGGCCGTGGTCCAGCGTGAGCGCGCATCTGACGGGCGGGGACGACGATTTGCTATCGCCCGCGCCCTTGGCGGCTCTCCTGGGATCCGAGATGGCGACGTTCTTTGACACTGATGTTCCGGCCCGCTGCCGACAGCGATTTCATGACGCACTCGGGTCCGGCCGCTCGCTGATACACACGAAGGACGGTGATCCGGCTGGGGACACGCCCAAGGGCATGTCCCCGTCCTAGTCCGCCCTCTGTCCCCGCGACAAGAAAACCCCCCGTCCCCTCGCCTCCCCTGCTATAGGCCCCCATCTCCTCCCCTTCCCGCCGATAGTAGACACACCCCGATCATGGCTTCCCCTCTCCGCGCCTCTGGCAAGGCCCCTGTCCTGGCCCTCAAGGACGTCCGCCTCGCCGATGGCGCCAAGCCGCTGTTCGACGGCGTCGACCTGGCCCTGGAGCCGCGGGTCCGCGCCTGCCTGGTCGGCCGCAACGGGGCCGGCAAGTCGACCCTGCTGAAGATCCTGGCCGCCCAGGGCGTCGAGGCCGACAGCGGCGAGCGCGCCGCCCAGCCCGGCGCCAAGATCGTCTATGTCAGCCAGGAGCCGGACATCACCGGCGAGACCCTGCTGGACTACTGCACCGCCGGCGGCGCCGAGGACTACGAGGCCCACGCCACCCTGGCCGACTTCGGCCTGGACTTCACCAAGAGCACGGTGGGTCTGTCGGGCGGCGAGCGTCGCCGCGCGGCCCTGGCCCGGGCGTTCGCCGAACAGCCCGACGTGCTGCTGCTGGACGAGCCGACCAACCACCTGGACATCTTCGCGATCCAGACGCTGGAAGAGGAGCTTGCCGGCTCCAAGTGCGCGGCCCTGATCGTCAGCCACGACCGCGCGTTCCTGAACCGCGTCACCCAGCGCACCTTCTGGCTGGAGCATCGCAAGGTGCGCCGCCTGGACAAGGGCTTCGCCGAGTTCGAGGTCTGGAGCGAACAGGTGCTGGCCGCCGAGGCTGACGAGGAGCGCCGCCTCAACAAGCAGCTGGAGAAGGAAAACGCCTGGCTGGCGCGCGGCGTCCAGGGCCGCCGGGCCCGCAACGAAGGCCGCCGCCGGGCGCTGATGGAGCTGCGCGGCCAGAAGAAGGACCTGCAGGCCGACAAGCGCGGCAGCATGACCCTGGCCGTCGAGAGCTCGGGCACGTCCGGCAAGCGCGTGGTCGAGGCCAAGCATGTGACCAAACGCTTCGGCGACCGGGTGATCGTCGAGGACTTCTCCACCCGCATCCTGCGCGGCGACCGCGTGGCCCTGGTCGGTCCGAACGGGGCCGGCAAGACCACCCTGGTGCGCATGCTGCTGGGCGAGATCCCGATCGACGCCGGCGACATCAAGCTGGGCACCAATCTGGAAATCTCCTACGTCGACCAGAACCGCATGGCGCTGTCGGAGAAGATGACCCTGTGGGACTTCCTGACCCCCGGCGGCGGCGACTCGATCCTGGTGCGGGGCATCCCCAAGCATGTGGCCGGCTACGCCAAGGAGTTCCTGTTCACCGAGGCCCAGCTGCGCCAGCCGGTCACCAGCCTGTCGGGCGGGGAACGCAACCGCCTGCTGCTGGCCCGCGCCCTGGCCACGCCGACCAACCTGATGGTGCTGGACGAACCGACCAACGACCTGGACATGGACACCCTGGACCTGCTGGAAGAGGTTCTGGCTGATTTCGAGGGAACCCTCATCCTGGTCAGCCACGATCGGGACTTCATCGATCGCCTGGCCACCTCGACCATCGCCATGAACGGCCACGGTCGCGTGCTGGAGACCCCCGGCGGCTGGAGCGATCTGATCGACCAGGCCCCGGACTTCTTCAAGGGCGCCCGCGGCGCGGCCGGCGACTTCGCCACCGGCACGGGCTCGAACAAGGCGGTGATCACCCCGTCCGCTCCGCCCGCGCCGAAGAAGACCGTCAAGCTGTCCTACAAGGACCAGCGGCGTCTTGAGGAGTGCGAAGCCCTGGTGGCCGCCTCGCCCAAGATCATCGCCGACATCGAGGCCAAGCTGGCCGATCCGGGCTTCTACGCCCGCGATCCCAAGGGCTTCGACAAGATCATGAAAGACCTCGACAAGGCCCGCGCCGACCTGGCCCAGGCTGAGGAGGACTGGCTGGCGCTGGAGGAAAAGCGCGAGACGATGGCGGGGTAGGGTTTCTGACGGTGAGCGAATTCCTCGTCCTTCGACAAGCTCAGGATGAGGAATTCGAA
>NZ_JBAPVS010000002.1:0-6696 GCF_049283275.1 Caulobacter sp.
GCTCAGGATGAGGTTTTCCAATGCACGGCCTGCACTATGGTCCTCATCCTGAGCTTGTCGAAGGACGAGGACCACGCACCGCGCTGAACAGCAAACAGCCCTAAGCGGCCGCCAGCCGCGCCAGCACCACTCGCATCAGCGGGGCCAGCGGGATGTCGCCCGGCGCGGCGGGGTCGATCCAGGCCAGTTCCTCGATCTCGGCCAGAGCGGCGGCCTCGCCTTCGACCCGCGCCAGATAGGTCGCCGAGCGCACGGTGAAGCCGGGCTCGTTGGCGGCCGGCGCCTCGAAGGCGCCCAGCAAGGTGGCGTCGATCAGCCGGCAGCCGATCTCCTCTTCCAGTTCGCGCGCCAGGGCGGTCAGGTCGTCCTCGCCGGGCTCGCGCTTGCCGCCCGGCTTCATGAAGATCGCCGTGCCGCGCTTGCGCACCACCAACATCCGGCCAGCCTCGTCGCGGATCACGGCGGTGACGATGTCGATGGTGCGTGGGGTCATGAGCCCAGGCTAGCGGCGGCGGCGAGTCGCGTCGTTACTTCTCCACGGCCGTCAGGATGTGTTCGGTCAGCAGCTTTTCCGAAATCGCATGCGGCTGGCGGACGTTGAAGTTGGTGGTGGTGATCACCGCCACCAGGTCCAGGTCGGGCACGATGATCACCTTATTGCCGCCCGTGCCGCTCATCGCCCAAGCCTTGTGACCGGCAAAGGTCTGCAGCCAGATCAGATAGCCGTAGTCGGTGTCCTGCCGGGCGTTGGCATGCGGGCTGGTTGCGGCCTTCACGAAGCTGGCGGGAAGCACCTGCTTGCCGTTCCACTGGCCGCCATTGGCGTAGAGTTGGCCCAGCTTCAGCAGGTCGCGACTGGTCAGGCCCAGGCCGCCGCCGCCTTGGGCCAGGCCCAGGGGCGAGAACTGCCATTCAGGTTTGTCGATGCCCAGCGGCCCGAACAGCACCTTGTCGGCGAAGGCGGGCAGGGGCTGACCGACCGCGCCCTGGATCACCGCGCCCAGGGTGGTGACGCCGGCGGTGCAGTAGCTGAAGGCCCGGCCGTAGGGCGAGGCCTCCGGGCGCGGCGCCCAGGCGGTGAAGCCCCGCACCGGCAAGTCGCGATAGAAGCCGACCCAATCCTCGATCAGGTACATCCGCTCCTCGTTGCCGCGCGAATATTGATTGTCGTCGTCGCATTCGGCGATCGAGCTCATGGTCAGCAGATCCTCGACCGTGACCTTTTCCTTGCGCGGATCGGGATTGGCGACCGGCGTGCGGTCCTTCACATAGCGCGAGATCGGCGCGTCGACGCCGGGCAGGGCGCCCTGGGCGATGGCCGCGCCGGCCAGCATGGCGGTGACCGTCTTGGTGGTGGAGCGGGTGTTGCGGCGGGTCTGAACGTCGCCGTCATAATAGGCCTCGAACACCTGCTTGCCGTGGCGGGCGATCAGCACGCTGGTGATCTGCTGGAACTGGCCGGCCTTGATGGCGGCGGACATGGCCTGGAGCTTGGCGTCGGACATCCCCTCGGCGGCCGGCGCGGCGACAGCCATGTCGGAGGGCGCGGCGTAGGATGGCAGGGCTGCGAACAGCAGGGGCGCGGACAGGGCCAGGGCGGCGAAGGACAGACGCATCGCGAACAGATCTCCAAGCGGGACTGTTGTCCGTCTAGGCCGGGATCGCGCCGCCGTCTTGGATGTCTGAAACACGCGGTTCGATTTCCGGCAGGCGACGACCGCACAGGCGGGTGAATTCGCCGGGCGTAACGCCGTAGGCCTTCAGGAACTGACGGTTCAGGTGGCTCTGGTCGCAGAAGCCTGCGGCCAGGGCGATCTCGCCGATCGGATCGCGGCCGCGCATCAACAGGTCGGCGGCGCGTTCCAGCCGCCGTGCGCGCAGCCGTTCGCCGGGAGCCGCGCCCAGCCAGCGACGGTAGCCGCGCGCCAGATGCACCGGATGCACGCCGGCCGCCTGAGCCAGGTCGGACACGGCGATCGGCTGGTCGAAACTGTCGGCCAGGAAGGTCTCGGCCACGGCCAGCCATGGCGGCGGATGATCACCGTCGACGATCGGGGCCATGGCCTGGCTGGCCAACTCCAGGCCCAGGCTTTCCAGGGTGACCGGGTCGGCGTCGCGGCTCAACACGGTTCGGGTGAGGCGAAGGGCCGCGCGACGGGCGGCCGGGCCGGTCAGGCGCAGGGCGTCGACGGCGGTGCGGGTCGAGGCTTCCGACAGCGTCCGCCAGACCGGCGCCGCGAAGCTGACGGCCAGGAAGTAGCCGCCGGCGTCCACGAAGCGGTCGCGATGGATGACGCCGGGCGGATTGTAGACCAGCACGGGGCCCTCGGTCTCGGGACCCCAGGCGGTGGTCAGGTAGCGGCCGTGGGTGGCCAGCACGAAGTGCGCGTCGTCGTGGCTGTGCTCGTCGACCTTGTCGGCGGTGTTGGTGGCCAGCAGGTGGGCGACGCGGACGCCGTCCAGTTGCCGCTCGACGGTGGGCGCGCCGTAGAACCGCCCACTGGCGAAGGCGGTCCTCGACGCGGTCACTAGCCCAGCTTTTCCGCCGCCCAGGGCGCGAAATAGCTGATGATCCCGGCCGCGCCGGCCCGCTTGAAGGCGGTCAGGCTTTCCAGGATGGCGCGCTCCTCGTCGATCCAGCCGTTCATGCCGGCGGCCTTGATCATCGCGTACTCGCCCGACACCTGGAAGGCGTAGGTGGGCATGGCGAACTCGTCGACCAGGCGGCGGACGATGTCGAGATAGGGCATGCCTGGCTTGACCATGACCATGTCGGCGCCCTCGGCGATGTCCAGCATCACCTCGCGGATGGCTTCCTCGGTGTTGGCCGGGTCCATCTGGTAGGTCTTCTTATCCCCTTGGCCCGCCGCCAGTTTCGCCGAGCCGATCGCGTCGCGGTACGGGCCGTAGAAGGCCGAGGCGTACTTGGCCGCGTAGGACATGATCATCGTGTCCTGGAAGTTGGCGCCTTCCAGAGCCGCCCGCAGCTTGCCGATCCGGCCGTCCATCATGTCGGACGGGGCCAGGATGTCGGCGCCGGCTTCGGCTTGCATCAGGCCTTGCTCGATCAGCCGCTCGATGGTCGGGTCGTTGAGGATCTTGCCGCCCTCGACCACGCCGTCGTGGCCGTGGTCGGTGAACGGGTCCAGGGCCACGTCGCACATGATCCCGACCTCGGGGGCGGCGTCCTTCATGGCCTTGACGGCCCGGGGGATCACGCCGTCGGGGTCCGAGGCGATCGAGCCCGTGGCGTCCTTCCGGGCGCCGTCGATGTGCGGGAAGATGGCGATGGCCGGAATGCCCAGATCGCGGGCCCGCACGGCGGCCTTGGCGGCTTCCTTGACCGACAGGCGCTCGACGCCGGGCATCGAGGCGACGGGGATGGTTCCCTCGCCCTCGTGAACCACCATCGACCAGATCAGGTCGGACGGCGCCAGCGTGGTCTCGCGGACCGATCGGCGAATCCAGTCGGCCTGGCGCAGGCGGCGCAGGCGGGTGGCGGGGTAGGGGGCAAGCGGAGGCGTGGTCATGCCCCACGGTTTCGCGCGGCAGGCGGCGCGAGGCAAGGCGATTGGTTGCTTAAGGGCGCTGGTCGAGGTCGCGCCGGTCGTTCAGGGCGCGTAGCTGATGTTCTCGACACGGGCTTGTTGGGCGCCGTCGATGCGCTTCCAGACCTGCGCCTTGCAGATCAGGCCGCCCAGGACACAGCCCTTGGCCTTCATGGTGCGGGCGTCGATGAACTCGGCGGTGCCGACCAGGGTGACCTTCAGGGTGGGCACGAAGACCTTGCCGCGCATGGCGCCGTTCTTGGTCGGCTCGAAGTCGCGCAGCAGCTGTTGGCCGACCAGGGTGGTCAGGCCGCTCTTGCGCGCGTCGGCCTCGGCCTTCGGGCTGGCATAGACCACCGTGCCGCAGGTGCTGGTCCCGCAGTCCCTGATCGCCACGCGGACGTTGTCCTTGGGACCGGTCCAGACGCCAAGGTCGGCCGCTTGGACCGACGACACGGTGAAGAGCGCCGCGAGGGCGGCGAAAACAGCAATGAACTTACGCATGACAGAAAGACGACGCCTCCGATCACCGCGATTTAAACAGGGCGCGCGGGCAATCAAGGGCGGTGCGGCGTTTGGTTCCGATTTTTTTGCACTGCGGCATTCAAAATCGCCAAGTGGGATATGATTGACACAGTCGCCCGCACGCGGCAGGTCAGCGGCCAAGAAGGCGAGGGGTTCACTCTGCCCCGCTTGGGAGGATATCGCGCATGGATTTCGCGCTCAACGACGATCAGCGCGCCATTCAGGACATGGCCTCGGGCTTCGCGGCGGAACGCCTTGCCCCCAATTCCGCTGAATGGGACGAGAAGAAGCATTTTCCGGTCGACGTGCTGCGCGAGGCTGCGGGCCTGGGGTTCGCCGGCATCTATGTCCAGGACGACGTCGGCGGCAGCGGCCTGTCGCGCCTGGACGCCTCGATCATCTTCGAAGCCCTCAGCTATGGCGACGTGTCGACGGCGGCCTATCTGACCATCCACAACATGGCCTCGTGGATGATCGACCGGTTCGGCTCGGACGACCTGCGCCGGCGCTACCTGCCGCGCCTGACGACCATGGAGCTGATCGCCAGCTATTGCCTGACCGAGCCGGGCTCGGGTTCGGACGCGGCGTCGATGCGCACGACGGCGCGGCTGGACGGCGACCATTATGTGTTGAACGGCGGCAAGGCCTTCATCTCGGGCGGCGGGGTGTCGGACATCTATGTGGTCATGGCCCGCACCGGCGACGACGGCGCCAAGGGAGTCTCGGCCTTCGTGATCGAGAAGGAGACGCCGGGGCTCAGCTTCGGGGCCAACGAGCGCAAGATGGGCTGGAACAGCCAACCG
The DNA here is from genome assembly GCF_049283275.1 of Caulobacter sp. Taxonomy (GTDB): domain Bacteria; phylum Pseudomonadota; class Alphaproteobacteria; order Caulobacterales; family Caulobacteraceae; genus Caulobacter. The sequence continues at coordinate 4,877 of NZ_JBAPVS010000002.1, forward strand.
ACGGCGGCGGTGAACTTCGACGATTGCCGCGTGCCGGTCGCCAACCGCATCGGCGGGGAGGGCGAGGGCTTCCGCTTCGCCATGATGGGGCTGGACGGCGGGCGGCTGAACATCGCCTCGTGCTCGCTGGGCGGGGCCCAGTTCGCGCTGGACACCGCCAAGACCTATCTCGAGACCCGCAAGCAGTTCGGCAAGCCGCTGAAGGATTTCCAGGCCCTGCAGTTCAAGCTGGCCGACATGGCCACCGAACTGGAGGCCGCCCGCCTGATGGTGCGCAACGCCGCCGCCGCGCTCGACCGCAAGGACCCGGCCGCCACCAAGCTGTGCGCCATGGCCAAGCGCTTCGCCACCGACGCCGGCTTCCAGGTCGCCAACGACGCCCTGCAGCTGCACGGCGGCTACGGCTACCTGCAGGACTATCCGCTGGAGCGGATCGTCCGCGACCTGCGCGTGCACCAGATCCTGGAAGGCACCAACGAGATCATGCGGGTGATCATAGCGCGCGAGATGTTCCGCCAGTGAGCGGGCGCAAAACCCTCGTCCTTCGACAAGCTCAGGATGAGGGTTTTGAATGCCGCCGCCGAGCCAGTATGGCTTTCGCGCTCGCTGTAAGTAGCCCTCATCCTGAGCCTGTCAAAGGACGAGGGCGGTCCACGGATACCGCTCTATGAACGACCAACCCGAAGTCCTTGTCCGCGTTCAGAAAAACGTCGGCCGACTGACGCTGAACCGGCCTCAGGCGCTGCACGCCCTGACGCAGACCATGTGCGAGATCATGATCGCCGCCCTGCTGGACTGGCAGGAGGATCCCGAGATCTACATGGTCATCATAGACCATGCCGGCGAGCGCGGCTTCTGCGCCGGCGGCGACATCCGCATGCTGGCCCACAGCGGGGCGGGCGACGCCAAGGAAGCCCGGGCCTTCTTCCACACCGAGTACCAGCTGAACCACCTGCTGTTCACCTACGAGACCCCGGTGGTGGCGATGATGGACGGGGTGGTGATGGGCGGCGGCGTCGGGATCTCGATGCCGGCCCACTTCCGGATCGCTACCGAGCGCACGACCTTCGCCATGCCCGAGACCGGCATCGGCCTGTTCCCCGATGTCGGCGGCGGCTGGTACCTGCCGCGCCTGCCGGGCAAGGCGGGGCTGTGGCTGGCCCTGACCGGGGCGCGGATCAAGGGCGCGGACTGCCTGCGCCTGGGCATCGCCACCCACTTCGTCGAGTTCGGCGCCGTCGAGGGCCTGAAGAAGGCGATCATCGCCGACCCGCGCCGCATCGACGACATCCTGAAGAAATATCGGGCCGACGCCGGCAAGGCGCCGCTGGTCAGCTTCGAGCAGGACCTCAACCGCCTGTTCGTCGGCGACAGCGTCGAGCAGATCTTCGAGTTCCTGGAGGCCGACAGCAGCGACTGGGGCAAGGCCCAACTGGCCGTGATGAAGACCAAGTCGCCACAGACCCTGAAGGTCGCTTTCCGTCAGCTGGAGGCGGGAGCGGCGATGACCGACTTCGCCGACAACATGGCCATGGAATACCGGATCGGCTCGCGGGTGGTTCGGCGGCACGATTTCATCGAGGGCGTCCGCGCCGTGATCATCGACAAGGACAATGCGCCCCGCTGGGATCCGGCCACGCTTGAAGACGTCACCGACGTCATGTTGGATGAGATTTTCGCGCCTCTGCCGGCCGATCAGGAGTGGTCGCCGCTGACGTAGCGTGATTGCTGCGCTAGCCTGCGGGCAACAAGAAGACGTCGTCGGAAGGAATACCCATGCGTAAGCCGCTACTCAGCCTCGTCGCCGCGCTCGCCCTGGC
>NZ_JBAPVS010000003.1:0-35126 GCF_049283275.1 Caulobacter sp.
ATGTCCGACTGGGGTCGAAACCGGAACTCGGCGCCGCGCCGAAAAGCGGATGCTCTCGCGCAGGCGCGCTAGAAGTCCACCGCCACGCCCTTCCTCTCCCAATCCCCGAACCGCGTCGGCTCGGGGCCGTCGCGGCCGCCCTCCTCGATTGGGAGGGTGGCCGCCTGTTCGGCCGCGTGGCGCGCGGCGGCCTCCTCAAGGGCGCGGCGAGCGGCCGGGGTCAGGGGCTTGTCGGGGGCCGCGCCGGGCGGAAGGTCGGAAAGCTCGGACATGACGAAGGTTTAACATCATCGATCTTGCCCGGAAAAGTCTTCTGGTGTTCAACCCCCGGCTTTCACAAAACCGCGTTCTGCAACTCGGGGGAATTCTCATGACCACCACCAACCGTTGGCCTCACGCCTTCTTCGCCGCCGCCGCCCTCTACGCCATGATCGGCGTCTGCTGGGGCCTGGCGATGAGCATCACCAAGGACCACGCGACCTATTCGGCCCACGCCCACCTGAACCTGCTGGGCTGGGTCAGCCTGGCCCTGATGGGCGCCTTCTACGCCCTGCTGGGCCAAGGCGTGGCCAACTGGGTCAAGCTCGTCAACTTCAGCCTCTCGAACCTGGGCGTGATCTGCATGATCAGCGGCCTCTACCTCTATTTGGGCCAGAAGGGTCCGGCCTCGATCTTCGGACCACTGCTAGCCGTGGGCGCCCTGTCCGTGGTGGCCGGATTCCTGCTGTTCGGCTTCACCGTGATCTCGGGCCTGATCCGCAAGCCCGCCGTCGCCGCCTGATTTCCGCTTGCGCTCGCCGTCGCCTCGGGGCACGGCGAGCGGGTGACTCAGGAACTCAATGACGGCCTCCCCGCGCGGGAAGGCGCCCTCGCCCTCATCGACGCGGCCCTGTCGCGGCGCGGCGGGCTCGACGAAGCCGCCTCGGCCAATGCCTTCCGCTTTCTCGAACCGCGGGAGCGCGCCTTCGCCCGCGCCCTGGCCATGGCGGCGTTGCGCCATCTGGGGCCCATCGACCGCGCCCTGGCCGGCAAGCTGGCCAAGGAGCCGCCGCCCCGCGTGCGTAATCTGCTGCGGCTGGGCGCGACCCAGGCGTTCTTCCTGGAGGTTCCGGCCTTCGCCGCCGTCGCCACCAGCGTCGAGCTGGCCGCCGCCAACAAGGCCAGCCGCCCGTTCAAGGGCCTGGTCAACGCCGTGCTGCGCGGCCTGCTGCGCGACGGCGGGCTGTCGGACGCCTCCGAACACCTGGCCCCGCCCTGGCTCTACGCTCGCTGGGTCAGCGCCTATGGCAAGGACACCGCCGACGCGGTCGCCGCCCAGATCGGCTTCGAGCCGGCGACTGACCTTTCCTTGAAGCCCGATTTCGACGCGACCGCCCTGGCCACGGAGCTGGAGGGCGAGATCCTGCCCGGCGGCACGCTGCGCACCGAGCGCCGGGGCGACGTCTCGGCCTGGCCGGCCTTCGAGGACGGCGTCTGGTGGATCCAGGACGCCGCCGCCGCGATCCCCGCCCGCCTGCTGAACCTCAAGGCCGGCGAGACCGCCCTGGACCTCTGCGCCGCGCCCGGCGGCAAGACCATGCAGATGGTCGCGGCCGGGGCCCGGGTGGTCGCCGTCGACCGCTCGCCCGCCCGCCTGGGCCGCGTCACCGAGAACCTGGCCCGCATGACCATGCAGGCCGAGGTGATCGCCGCCGACGCCGGGGCCTGGGAGGATGCGCGCACCTTCGACGCCGTGCTGCTGGACGCCCCCTGCTCGGCCACCGGCACCTTCCGCCGCCATCCCGACGTGCTGTGGGCCGCGCGTCCCGGCGACGTGGCCAGCCTGGCCGGCGTCCAGAGCAAGCTGCTCGACAGCGCCGCCGACCGCCTCAAGCCCGGCGGCCGACTGGTCTATTGCGTGTGCTCGCTGGAACCGGAAGAGGGCGAGGCCCAGGTCGAGGCCTTCCTGACCCGCCGCCCGGACATGGCGTTGGACCCGATCGCCCCGGAAGAGGGCGGCGCCCCCGCCGCCAGCCTGACGCCGCGCGGCACGCTGCGCATCCTGCCCCACCATCGCGAAGGCGGACTGGACGGCTTCTTCGCGGCGCGGTTCGTGAAGAGCTGATCGCCAAGATTTGAGCGCTGAAAGACCTCGTAAACCCTGCCGGGCAAAGGGCTCGCTTGTCGCGCGAGGCCAAGCCCGTTAAGCCATGCTCATGACCGCGCCGCTGATCGCCCCGTCCATCCTCGCCTCCGACTTCGCCAAGCTAGGCGAAGAGGTCGCCGCCATCGAGGCGGCCGGCGCCGACTGGGTGCATGTCGACGTGATGGATGGCCATTTCGTGCCCAACATCACGTTGGGCCCGGACATCGTCAAAGCCATCCGGCCGCACGCCAAGATCCCGTTCGACGTCCACCTGATGATCAGTCCGGCGGATCCGTATCTGGAGGCGTTCCGCGCCGCCGGGGCCGACCTGATCAGCATCCACCCGGAAGCCGGGCCGCACCTGCACCGCTCCTTGAAACGCATCCGCGAGCTGGGCGCCAAGGCCGGGGTGGTGTTCAACCCCTCGACCTCCATCGACCACGTGGAATGGATACTCGAGGACGTCGACCTTCTGCTGGTGATGTCGGTCAATCCCGGCTTCGGCGGCCAGAGCTTCATCCCCGGCCAACTGCGCAAGGTCGAGGCCTTGCGCGGCATGGTCGACAAGGCCGGCCTCGACATCATCATCGAGGTCGACGGCGGCGTCACCCCAACCACCGCCCCGCAATGCGTGGCGGCGGGGGCGACGGCCCTGGTCGCCGGCTCAGCGGTGTTCAGGGGTGGGCCGACCGCCTATGCGGGCAATATCCGCGCCCTGAAGGGCGGCTGATCCAGCGGCATGGAGGGGGCTCCCGCGACAGGTTCCGCCCGTAAATCCTCCGCTTTCGCCGGCGGCTCCTCCGCTCGTCCTCTTAAGACCCGTGGGCGTGGGCAGCCCACCAAGGGCGTGACCCTCAAGGCGCTCGCCGCCTCGATCAAGAGCAACCTCGAACGCGAATGGTTCGGCTCGCCGCCGCATCGCGCCATGATCGGCCGACCCCGTCCCGTCGGCTTGGCCGCCCATCCCCATGACCCGCGCCCGGTCGATCCCGAACGGGGCCGCCAGCTGATCGAAGGCGTGATGGTGCTGGACGGCGGGGCCCTGCGGCTGGGCGAGACCGGCGACCCCTTCGACCAGCCCAGCCCGACGCGGCAGTTCGCCACCGCCTTGCACCGCTTCGACTGGCTGCCGGACCTGATGGCGGCCGGCCCCGGCTCGGCGCGCCTGGCCCTGCGGCTGCTGCAGGACTGGCGCCGGGTGTTCGGCGTCTGGAACGCCTTCTCCTGGAGCGGCGAGCGGCTGGAGCGGCGCACCTTTCACCTGGCTTGCGCGGCCCGCGGCCTGTCGCCCGAAGCGTCCGACGCCGAGATCTCGGCCATGGCGCAGGACCTGGCCCGGGGCGCGCGTCAGTTGCTCAAGGCTTCCGACGCGCCGCAGCGCAAGCTGGAGCGAGCCGTGGTCGTCACGATCGCCGGCTGCGCCCTGAGCGGCAAGGCCGGCGACCGGCTGATCGCCGAGGGCCTCAAGCGGGTCAACGCGCTGCTGGACGCCGCCGTCCTGCCCGACGGCGGTCACGCCAGCCGTTCGCCCGAGGCGGGCCTGGAGCTGCTGTTCGATCTGCTGACCCTCGACGACGCCCTGGGCCAGCGCGGTCGCCCTCACCCGGAGCGGCTGACCCGGGCCATCGATCGCCTGAGTTCGTCGGTGCGCTTCTTCACCCTGGCCGATGGGCGTCTGGCCGCCTTTCAGGGCGGCGAGGCGGTCGAGCCGCGGCGGATCGCGGCGGCCCTCGCGCACGACGATCAAGGACCGCGCCCGCCCCAAACCGCGCCGCACGTCGGCTATCAGAAAATGCAGGGCGGCAGCCTTCAGGTGATCGCCGACGCGGGAACCCCGGCGGTCGGCGTGCTCAGCGTCACCGCCTGCGCCCAGCCGGCCGCCGTCGAGATCGTGTTCGGCAAGGACCGGCTGATCACCAGCTGCGGCTGGAGCCCGGAGGCGGTCGGCGCCAACGCCTTCCGGCTTTCCGGCGCCGCCTCGACCGTGTCGGTCGGCGACGGCTCGGCGGGACGGCCGCTGTCGGGCTGGCGCTCCGAGGCGCTCGGGCCTTGGCTGATCGACGGCGCCACCGAGGTCGAGATCAAGCGCCACGACGCCGACGTCGGGGTGTGGCTGGACATCATCCACGACGGCTGGCGACGCCTGGGCCTGACCCACGCCCGCCGGCTCTATCTCGACCTCAAGGCCGACGAGCTGCGCGGCGAGGACAGCCTGATCCCGATCCTCGACAAGAACGGCGGCTCGCCCAACCCCGACGGCCCGCGCCGCTACCTGCCGTTCTCGGTCACCTTCCACCTGCATCCGGACGCCCGCGCCTCCCTGGCCCGCGACGGCAAGAGCGTGCTGATCAAGGGGCCGTCCAATGTCGGTTGGTGGCTGCGCAACGACGCGGTCGACGTGGCCATCACCCCCTCGGCCTATTTCGACCACGGCCAGACGCGCCCCGCCGGCGCCATCGTGCTCAAGAGCCAGGTCCGCCCCGAGAAGGGCGCCAAGATCCGCTGGAAGCTGGTCCGGGCGACGGATCACTGAGGTTGAGCGCAAGCTGAGCCTCGACCGTCCCGCCGCCGCTACTGCCCAGATCCTGCGCAACGCTTCCGAACCGGCGCCTCAAAACACCGAAACAGCGGGCGATGAACGCGTTCGGCCAACCCACCCCAGGACGCCGTCGCGCGACGTCTGGCTAGCTGCGCCGGACAAGCGTCGGCAGGGCGCGCACGAGGGGATCTCGCCAGATGACCACAGGATCGCGGACACCCACGCGACGGCAGCTTCTTTCCGCCATCGCCATGGCGGGCGGGACCGCGGCCCTCTACCAGGCCATGACCACCCTGGGCCACGCGGCCGAGACCCAGTTCCACGGCCCGCCCAACCTGCAGGGCGCGCGGCCGGGCGCATCGGTCATCGTGCTGGGCGCGGGCCTGGCCGGCCTGCTGGCCGCCCACGAGCTGACCAAGGCCGGCTACAAGGTGAAAATCCTCGAATACCAGGGCCGCTCGGGCGGCCGGAACTGGTCGCTTCGGGGCGGCGACACCTACACGGAACTGGGCGGGGCCACCCAGAAGGTCGGCTTCGCAGCCGGCAACTACCTCAATCCCGGCCCGTGGCGGATCCCGCACCATCACCGCACCCTGCTGCACTACTGCAAGCAGTTTGGCGTGGCCCTGGAGCCGTTCATCCAGTTCAATCACAACACCTGGGTCCACTCGTCGACCAGCTTCGGCGGCAAGCCGGTGCGCTTCAACGCCGCCGCCGCCGACTTCGAGGGCAACATCGCCGAGCTGTTGGCCAAGTCGGTCAACGCCAAGGCCCTGGACGACGCCGTCACCCAGGAGGACCGCGACAAGCTGCTTGAGGCCCTGAAGGGCTGGGGCATGCTGGACAAGGACTACAAGTACGCCGCCGGCCTGCGCGCCTCCAGCCATCGCGGCTTCGAACGGCCGCCGGGCGGCGGGGTCAACGGCGCGCCGATCCCGTCCACCGACCTCCACAGCCTGCACGACGTGCTCGACCCTCAGGTCTGGACCTCGATGGCCTTCTTCATGGGCCACGAAATGCAGACCACCATGTTCCAGCCGGTGGGCGGCATGGACATGATCGGCAAGGCCTTCGCCAAGCAGGTCGAAGGCCTGGTCACCCACAACGCCAAGGTCACCAAGATCGCCCAGGACGACAAGGGCGTGGCGGTCACCTATCAGGACACCCTCAGCGGCGCGGTCACCACCGCCGAAGCCGACTGGTGCGTGTGCACCATACCGTTGGGCGTGCTGGGCCAGATCGACACCCAGGTCACCGACGAGATGATGGCCGCCATCAAGGCCGTGCCCTATTCCGGCCAGGTCAAGATCGGCCTGGAGATGAAGCGGCGCTTCTGGGAGGAGGACGACTACATCTACGGCGGCCACAGCTTCACCGACCAGGAGATCGCCCTGATCTCCTATCCCAACAACAACCTGTTCAAGGACGGTCCGGCCGTGCTGCTGGGGGCCTTCGCCCGCGAGCTGGGGGCCTATCGCCTGGCCGGCATGACCCCCGAGCAGCGGATCGAGACCGCCCTGCGCCAGGGCTCGGTGATCCACCCCGACAGCTATCGCAAGGAGTTCCTGACCGGCGCCTCGGTGGCCTGGAGCCGCGTGCCCTGGACCCTGGGCTGCTGCGCCCGCTGGACCGAGGAGACGCGCAAGGAGCACTACCAGACCCTGGTGGCCATGGACCGCCGCATCGTCCTGGCCGGCGAGCACGCCTCCTATGTGGGCTGCTGGATGGAAGGCGCCCTGCTGTCCTCGATCGACGCCATCACCCGGCTTCACAAGCGCGCCCTGGAGGCCTGACGTGACCCTTCGCAACAGTCTCCTGACGGCCGCCGTCCTCGCCGCCGCCTTCGCCTTTCCCGCCATGGCCCAGGCCCCGCAAGGCGGCGACACCGGCGGCGGGATCGTCCGCGTTCCCAAGCCGGTGACCGGCGAGCAGGTCTATCAGTCGGTCTGCCAGGCCTGCCACATGGCCGACGCCAAGGGCGGGACCGGGGCCGGGACCATCCCCGCCCTGGCCAAGAACCCGCGTCTGGCCGGCGCGGCCTATCCGATCATGATGGTCACCCAGGGCAAGGGCGCCATGCCGGGCTTCTCCCAGACCCTGACCAACGCCCAGATGGCCAACGCCATCACCTATGTCCGCACCCACTTCGGCAACGCCTACGCCAAGCCGGTGACCGAGGCCCAGGTCGCGGCCATGGCCCGGCCGCCGAGCGACGGCGGACACTGAGGGATCGGGTCGGCGGCGCATTGACTCCCCCGCCGACCCGCCTATTTTCCGCGCCGTTCGCGTAACTGGCGCTAGTGATGGGCAACCATCGGGGAGCGTGAACGAGATTCGCCGCGCGCCTGGGCTCCTTCGAACCGTCTCGCAACAGACCTGGAGTCCGCCGTGCCCGCCGCCCCCGACTATCCGTCCGCCCCCGATCTCGTCGCCCCCAAGCGGGCCCTGCTGTCGGTCTCCGACAAGACCGGCCTGGTCGAGGCCGCCCAGGTCCTGCACGCGGCCGGAGTCGAGCTGGTCTCGACCGGCGGCACCAAGGCGGCGATCGCGGCGGCCGGCATCCCGGTCAAGGACGTCTCGGACCTGACCCAGTTCCCCGAGATGATGGACGGCCGGGTCAAGACCCTGCACCCGATCGTGCACGGCGGCCTGCTCGGCGTTCGGGATGCGCCCGAGCATGCGAAAGCCATGGCCGACCACGGCATCGGCGGCATCGATATCCTCTATGTGAACCTCTATCCGTTCGAGGCCACGGTCGCCAAGGGCGGCAGCTACGCCGAGTGCGTCGAGAACATCGACATCGGCGGCCCGGCCATGATCCGTTCGGCGGCCAAGAACCACGGCTATGTCGCCGTCTGCACCGATCCGTCGGACCTGGCCGAGGTGCTGGAGGCCCTGAAGGCCGGCGGAACCACCCTGGCCCTGCGCCAGACCCTTGCGGCCCGCGCCTATGCCCGCACGGCTGCCTATGACGCGGCGATCTCCACCTGGTTCGCCGCCCAGCTTGGCCAGGACTTCCCGGCCCGCAAGGCCATCGCCGGCGAGCTGCGCCAGGTGATGCGCTATGGCGAGAATCCGCACCAGAAGGCGGCCTTCTACGCCTTCCCCAACCCGCGCACGGGCGTGGCCACGGCCACCCAGCTGCAGGGCAAGGAGCTCAGCTACAACAACATCAACGACACCGACGCGGCCTTCGAGCTGATCGCCGAGTTCGACCCGGCGGCCGGTCCGGCCGTGGCGATCATCAAGCACGCCAATCCCTGCGGCGTGGCCGTGGGCGGCTCGCAACGCGAAGCCTACGAGCGGGCCCTGGCCTGCGATCCGACCAGCGCCTTCGGCGGCATCGTCGCGGTCAACACCCGCCTGACCCGCGAGGCGGCCCTGCAGATGGTCGAGATCTTCACCGAGGTGGTGATCGCGCCGGAAGCCGACGACGACGCGATCGAAGTGTTCGCCGCCAAGAAGAACCTGCGCCTGCTGGTGACCGGCGGCCTGCCTGACGCCCTGTCGACCGGCGACACCTTCAAGTCCGTGGCCGGCGGCTTCCTGGTTCAATCGCGTGACGACGCCCGCATCAAGGCCTCGGACCTGAAGATCGTCACGAAGCGTCAGCCCACGGACGAGGAAGTGCGCGACATGCTGTTCGCCTTCACCGTCGGCAAGCACGTCAAGTCCAACGCCATCGTCTATGCCCGCGCCGGCCAGACCCTGGGCGTCGGGGCCGGCCAGATGAACCGCAAGGACTCGGCCCGGATCGCCGCGCTTCGCGCCGCCGATTTCGGCCTCGATCTCCGGGGCTGCGCCTGCGCCTCGGAAGCCTTCTTCCCGTTCGCCGACGGCCTGATCCAGGCCGCCGAAGCCGGGGCGACGGCGATCATCCAGCCGGGCGGCTCGATGCGCGACCCCGAGGTGATCGAGGCGGCCGACAAGCTGGGCCTGACCATGGCCTTCACCGGCGTGCGCGTGTTCCGCCACTAGCGTCCCGGCCGGCTTGGTTCGCCGGCAGGATTTCGCGCCCCATCACGGCAGGGTCGTGATGGGGGCGGCGTTCAATTCGCACGATCCCAAAAACATCAAGCACGGTCATACGAATGCGCTAGTCGGGGCTCGATCTCGTCGCTAGTGCTTGCGCACAGTCCCTGAAGCGAGCTCAAATGTTCTCCAAGCCCCGCGCCGATCTCGTTCCCAACACCGCCGCCTATGAGAACGAACCCTTGGTCAAGGCCACGGGTTTTCGGGAATACGACGCGCGCTGGCTGTTTGGGCCGGAGATCAATCTGCTGGGCGTACAGGCCCTGGGCCTGGGTCTGGGGACCTATATCCACGAACTGGGTCAGTCGAAGATCGTGGTCGGCCACGACTTCCGCTCCTATTCCAGTTCGATCAAGAACGCCCTGATGCTGGGCCTGATCAGCGCCGGCTGCGAAGTGCACGACATCGGCCTGGCCCTGTCGCCCACCGCCTATTTCGCCCAGTTCGACCTGGACATCCCCTGCGTGGCCATGGTCACCGCCAGCCACAACGAGAATGGCTGGACGGGCGTGAAGATGGGCGCCCAGAAGCCCCTGACCTTCGGTCCCGACGAGATGGGCCGTCTGAAGGAAATCGTGCTGGGCGGCGCCTTCGTCGAACGCGACGGCGGCAAGCTGATCCGGGTCGCGGGCGAGGCCGAGCGCTACATCGCCGACGTCGCCAAGCGCGCCCAGATCACCCGGCCGCTGAAGGTGATCGCCGCCTGCGGCAACGGCACGGCCGGCGCCTTCGCGGTCGAGGGCCTCCAGCGCATGGGCGTCTCCGAAGTCATCGGCATGGACACCGAGCTCGACTACACCTTCCCGAAATATAATCCGAACCCGGAAGACGCCGAAATGCTGCACGAGATGGCCAAGGCCGTCCGCGAGCACGGGGCGGATCTGGCGTTCGGTTTCGACGGCGACGGCGACCGCTGCGGCGTGGTCGATGACGAGGGCGAGGAGATCTTCGCCGACAAGATCGGCCTGATGCTGGCGCGCGACCTGGCGCCGCTGAACCCGGGCGCGACCTTCGTGGTCGACGTCAAGTCGACCGGCCTCTACGCCACCGACCCGATCCTGGCCGCTCACGGCTGCAAGGTGATCTACTGGAAGACCGGCCACAGCTACATCAAGCGCAAGAGCGCCGAACTGGGCGCCCTGGCCGGCTTCGAGAAGAGCGGCCACTTCTTCATGAACGGCGACCTGGGCTACGGCTATGACTGCGGCCTGACCGCGGCGGCCGCCGTCCTGGCCATGCTGGACCGCAATCCGGGGCTGAAGCTGTCGGACATGCGCAAGGCGCTGCCCGTGGCCTTCACCTCGCTGACCATGAGCCCGCACTGCGGCGACGAGGTGAAGTACGGCGTCGTCGCCGACGTGGTGAAGGAATACGAGGACCTGTTCGCCGCCGGCGGCTCGATCCTGGGCCGCAAGATCATCGAGGTGATCACCGTCAACGGCGTGCGGGTGCACCTGGAGGACGGCTCCTGGGTGCTGGTTCGCGCCTCGTCGAACAAGCCCGAGATCGTCGTGGTCGTCGAAAGCACCCAGTCGGCCGACGACATGCGCGCCCTGTTCCGCCAAGAAGTGAAGCCCCGCCTGGGCGACCGGGTCGGTAAGTACAACCAGGAAATCTGAGCGGCAGACACAGGACGCCGGCCCCGGACGATTGCCGATCTCACCCCGGCGGAACGGGCGCTGGTCATGCCCGTTTAGCTTGCGATTGATATCGGTCGCCTCTATTCCGACGAAATCGGTGTGCAGCTGACGCGCTCGGCGCGAACATTGAACACATCCTTGAACTTGGGGGCTTTTTTGGTCGCGACATATCCGGTGATCCTGTGCGGCGGATCGGGCACCCGTCTATGGCCCGCGTCGCGCGCGGACCGTCCCAAGCAGTTCCTGAAGTTGGTCGGCGATCGCTCGAGTTTCCAGGACACGATCCTGCGGGTCATGGATCTGCCGGGCGCCGACGAGATCGTCGTGGTCACGGGCAAGGCGATGGTGGAACTGGTCGAGCGCCAGGCGCTGGAGCTGAACGTCAAGCTGACGGTGATCATCGAACCCGAGGCGCGCGACTCCGCGCCGGCCATCGCCGCCGCGGCGGCCTATGTGCAGTCGGTGTCGCCTGACGGGGTGATGCTGATGCTGGCGGCCGACCACCACATCGCCGAGCCGGAGATGTTCCGCGAGGCGGCCCTGGTGGCCATCGAGGCTTCGAGAACGGGGCTGATCGTCACCTTCGGCGTGCAGCCGACCGGTCCGGCCACCGGCTTCGGCTACATCAAGCCGGGCGAGGCCTTGCCGGGCGGCGTGAACGCCGTGGCGGCCTTCGTCGAAAAGCCCGACCTGGACACGGCCAAGGCCTATATCCGGGACGGCTACTATTGGAACAGCGGCAACTTCGCCTTTACGGCCAGGACGCTGCTGGAAGAACTGGCCCTCTTCGAACCCGAAATCCGCGACGGGGCGCTGGAGTCCGTGGCCCAGGGCCGGCGCGACGGCATTCGGCTGCACCTTGATCGCGAGGCGTTCAGCAAGACCACCAAGAAGTCGCTCGACTACGCGGTCATGGAGCGCACCAGCCGCGCGGCCGTGGCGTCCGCCGCCTTCACCTGGTCGGACCTGGGAGCCTGGGACGCGATCTGGGAAGTTTCGATCCGCGACGCCGAGGGCAACGCCGCCACCGGCGACATCCATCTGATCAACACCAAGAACGTGCTCGCCCGCTCCTCCGGTCCCTTTGTCGGCGCGATCGGGGTGGAGGATCTGCTGATCATCGCCGAGCCGGACGCGGTGCTGGTCTGTCGTCGCGACGACGCCCAGGCCGTGAAGACCCTGGTCGACGTGCTCAAGGCCGGCGGCCGCGACATCGCCCATCGCCACGCCATCGCCTTCAGCGGCGGCGTGGAGCGCCAGCCCGTGACCAGCACCCTCGAAGCCGATGTGCAGCTTTGGCGCATGGAGGCCGGCGCGGTCGCCGACCTGCCGATCGGCACGCTCCAGGTGCTGGACGGCGAGTTGGCGGGACCGACCCAGACCTTCGCGACCGGCGCCCGCCTGGACTTGCCGGCGCCCGTCCAGGTCCGGGTGACCGCCGCGGCCTCGATCCTCGTTACGATCTGGCGCTAGACCGGCTATGCGCGGCGCTGATTGGGGAGCCAAGCTGGCCGAGGGCTCGAAGGTGTACAAGCCTTCGGGGACCGGTCCCTTCCCGGTGGCGCTGATCCTGCACGGCTGCGGCGGCAAGACCCCGTTCCTGGAAGCGTACGCTCGGGTCGCCGTCGAGGCCGGCTACGCCGCCGTGGTGGTCGACAGCTTCGCGCCGCGCGGCATGTCGACCCTGGACGCCAAGTTGTTCGTTTGCACGGGCATGACCCTGCACGGCCTCAAGCGTTCAGGCGACGTCTTCGCCATGCTGGCTTGGCTGGAAAGCCAGCCCTGGGCCGATCCAGAACGGGTGTTCCTGGCCGGCTGGAGCCATGGCGGCTGGTCGATCATGGACGGCTACGCGATCGGGTCCAACGCCGCCCGCGTCGTCGGGATCGTCGACGCCGATCCCCTAAAGCTGCGGACCCGCGTCAAGGGCGTCATGCTGGTCTATCCCTACGCGGCCTATCCGTCGCTGACGTCCAACCGGGGCTGGGGGATCGACCTTCAGGGGGCCGCAGGCCCCAAGGTCTTCTCGGTGATCGGCGGCAAGGACCAGGTGGTCGGCTGGAAATATCCGCGCAAAGCGCTGGACCGCTTGGAGCGCGACGGCCTGTCGGTGGACACGGTCTTCCATGCGGACGCCACCCACGCCTTCGACGACGACCGCGCCAATGACCCCCGCGCCCAGTATCGCCCTGATCTTTTCGTCCAGACCCAGACCTATTTCGCCAAGGCCCTGGCCATCACACGAACCCTCTGAGCTCAGGCGGCGGCGACGGCCGTCTCCGAAGCGCGGCGCAGGGGCATGGCGCCCCGATAGGCCAGCCGCCACAGCCACTCCAGCGGGCCCATGGTGAAGCGAGCCATCCACCAGCGCGACCATAGGATCTGCGCCAACCAGATCGTCGCCACGGCGCCGGCCAGGAACGGCCGATCGACCTTGCCGTAGAGGCCCGGACCGCGCCCGCCGTACAGCAGCGTCGTCATCAGGATCGACTGGGTCAGGTAGTTGGTGAAGGCCATCTGGCCGACGGGGGCCAGAGCGGCCGGAATCGCCTTCCACAGCCTCGACCGCGTCGCCATCACCATCAGGCTGGCATAGCCCAGGCTGACGACCGGCGCGGTGGCGCTCTGCAACCAGCGGGCCAGGGCGCGCGGCGGCCAGGGATGACTGGGCAGCAGCACGTAGAGCGTTTCGGCCATGCCGACGATCACAAGCGCGCCAAGCCCCGCGCCGATCAGGCCCTGATAAACCCCGGTCGACGCCTTCCCGGTCAAGACCCCCAGCTTGTAGAGACCCATGCCCATCAGCATCAGCGACAGCACCAGCAGCGGCCACATCGGCGGCCAATGGCTGAACGAGCCGATGACGAAGCCGCTGTAGTCCTTGGCGTTCTGGGTGAAGGACTGCAGGAAGGTTCCGCCATACTGCAGCGTATCGGCCTGCACCCCGGTCAGGAACTTGGCCAAGGCCGCGGCCGGCGGATCGCCGCCGCCCTTGGCGGCGTGCTGCAGCAACATCCAGGCGCCCCAGGCCGAAAGCGCCAGATGCAGCCCGATCCCAGCCTGCAAAAGGCGCTTTGCCGACCACGAGCGCGCCCACATCGCCACCAGACCGACGATCGCATAGGTGTTGAGCACGTCCCCCTGCCAGATGACGAAGCCATGGAACAGGCCGATGGCCAGGAGGCTGACCAGGCGCAGGATCAGAATCTTTCGCCGTTCGCGGGCGTCGGGCGCAACCCCGCCTTCGCCGCCCACAAGCAGGATCGAAGCGCCGAACAGCATGGCGAACAACGAATAGAACTTCTGCTGGAAGAACACCTGAGTGCCCCACCAGACCGCCACGGAGGCGGGCGCCTGGCCCAACGGCCACAACGGCAGGCTGGTGGCGATCGCCTCTGGAACCGCCGCCAACGGGATGTTGCACAACAGGATGCCCAGCACCGCTAGACCCCGCAGGGAGTCCAGCAGAATGATACGATCCTTGACCATGCAAGCCCCCGACGCCGACTGGAGGCGATCCTGGACCGTCTTGGCGAGGGCGACAACCCTAGGTTAGCCGGCGCTGGCCAAACCCCGCAGCGCCGCGTTGGCGATCGTCAGCTTGGCGAAGGTCCAGCCGCCGCCCGCCTGTTCGATGGACTCGACCGTGCGCTTGGCGGCCCGGACGGCGTCGTTGCGCAAGGCGCCCCACGAATTGACCGCCGCCTTGGCCGAGGCCTCGTCGTCGCCGGCCTGGGCGTTGGCGGCGAACTTCAGCACCGCCTGGGTGATGGCGGTCTGCTCGCTGAGCATGTCCTCGATCAGCCGGCGGACGGCCAGGCGCTCGAAGGCGTCGCCACCGATGAACGAACCGGCCGCCGAGCGCAGGCGATCAAAGCCGAACGCCGCGCCCACCTGGTGATAGAGGCGGGCCACGTTCTCGACCGACCAGCTGGAGGCGTTGCCCAGGTCGACGAGGTCGGCCGCCGTGGTCATCGGCTGCAGGGCCGCGACGGCCAGGGCCAGGGCCTCGGGCGCGCCGTCGGCGACATAGGCCTTGGCCCGCTTGGCCACGGCCTTCTGCTCGAACGATGAAAGGATCGTGGTTCCCAGGGCCGCCAGCGTCTTGACCGAAGACCCGTAGGCCTCGACCAGCTGCTGGACGGTCGACTTGTCTTTGAACGCCCGGCGAGCCAGCCAGAAGGTCAGGCTGCGCTGGGCGTAGGCCAGGGCCTTGTACAGCGCCAGCTGGCCGGTCGCTGAAGCCTTGCCGTCCAGAGCCGAGACCTGGTCCCACAGGGCGTCGACGCCCAGGATCTCGCGGGCGGCGGCGAAGGCCACGACCAGGGCCGTGGTGTCGCAACCGGCGGCGGCCCTCAGACGGCTCGGGAAGGTCGGGCCGCACATGTTGATCATCTGGTTGTCGAGCACCGTGGCGATGATCTCGCGCTTCAACCGGTGCTGCTGCATGGCCTCGCCATACTGGCCCAGGGCCGGCGGGAAGTAGCCTTTCAGCGTCGCCTCGAACCACGGATCGTCCGGCGCCTGCGAGGCGACGATGTCGTCGAACAGGTCGATCTTGCCATAGGCCAGCAGCACGGCCAGTTCCGGCCGGGTCAGGCCCTTGCCGGCCTGGGCGCGCTCGGTCAGCGCCGCCGCCTCGGGCAGGCCCTCGACCTTGCGGTCCAGACGTCCTTTGGCCTCCAGCGCGGCCATGAACTGGGCATGGGACTCCACCTCCGACACCGCGTCGCTCTCCATCAGCGACAGGGCCAGGGTCTGGTCGTAGTTGTCGGCCAGGACGTGGCTGGCCACGTCATCGGTCATGGTCGGCAGCAGCTGGTTGCGGGCATCGCGGGTCAGCTTGCCGCCGCGCTCCAGAATCCCGGTCAGGATCTTGATGTTGACCTCGTGGTCGGAGCTGTCGACCCCGGCCGAGTTGTCGATCGCGTCGGTGTTGATACGGCCGCCGGCCCCGCCCGCGCCCATTTGGGCGAACTCGATCCGACCCGCCTGGGTGACGCCCAGATTGGCGCCCTCGCCCACCACCTTGACCCGCAGGTCCGCGCCGTTGACGCGGATGGCGTCGTTGGCCTTGTCGCCGGCGTCGGCGTGGCTTTCGGTCTTGGCCTTCACATAGCCGCCGATGCCGCCGAAATAGAGCAGTTCGGCCCGGGCCTTGAGGATCGCGGTCAGCACTTCGCTGGGCGCGGCCGTCTCACCCTTCAGGTCGAGCATGGCCCGAACCTCGGGCGACAACGGAATCTGCTTGAGGGTGCGCGGGAAGACGCCGCCGCCGGGCGAGATCAGGCTCTTGTCGTAGTCGTCCCAGGACGAGCGCGGCAGCTTGAACATCCGGTCGCGTTCGACCCACGAGGTCGCGGGATCGGGATCGGGATCCAGGAAGATGTGACGATGGTCGAAGGCGGCCAGCAGCTTGGTCTGCTTGGACAGCAGCATGCCGTTGCCGAACACGTCGCCGCTCATGTCGCCGACGCCGACCACGGTGAAGGGTTCGGTCTGGATGTCCTTGCCCAGCTCGCGGAAGTGGCGCTTGACCGCTTCCCAGGCCCCGCGGGCGGTGATGCCCATGACCTTGTGGTCGTAACCGACCGAGCCGCCGGACGCGAAGGCGTCGCCCAGCCAGAAGCCGTAGTCCTCGGCCACGCCGTTGGCGATGTCGGAGAAGGTCGCCGTGCCCTTGTCGGCGGCGACGACCAGATAGGGATCCTCGCCATCATGTATGACCAGACCGAGCGGCGGCACGATCCTGTTGTCGGCGTCGATGTTGTCGGTGAGATCCAGCAGGCCCGACAGGAAGGTCTTATAGGCGCGGATCGCCTCGGCCTGGATGGCGTCGCGGTCACCGCCGCGCGGCAGGTTCTTCGGATAGAAGCCGCCCTTGGAGCCGACCGGCACGATGACAGCGTTCTTGACCTGTTGGGCTTTCACCAGGCCCAGCACCTCGGTGCGGAAGTCGTCACGGCGGTCCGACCACCGCAGCCCGCCCCGGGCGACGGGGCCGAAGCGAAGGTGCACGCCCTCGACGTGCGGGGCCGAGACATAGATCTCGCGATAGGGCTTGGGAGCGGGCAGGTCCTCCAGCTCGCGCGAGGCGATCTTGTAGCTGATGTAGGGCTTGGGCTCGCCGCCTTCGCCCATCTGGAAGAAGTTGGTCCGCTGGATAGCGCCGATCAGGGCGGCGATGCGGCGCAGGACGCGGTCGGCGTCCAGGCTCTCCACGGCTTGCAGGGCCTCGTTGATGCTGACCTCGACGGCCTTGGCCTGGGCCTCGCGGGCGGCCAGGTCGGCGTGCACGGCCGGGTCGAACTTGATGCGGAACAGGTCCAGAATCAGGCGGGTGACGCCGGGATTGTCCGACAGCGCCTGCTCTTGCACGCCCTGGCTGGGATCCAGGCCCGTCTGCTGACGATAGCGGGCCAGGGCGCGGACCAGGGCCGCCTCGCGCCAGCCGATGCCCAGCTCCAGCACCAATCGGTTGAAACCATCGCTTTCGGCGCGGCCGGTCCAGATGGCGACGAAGGCGGCCTCGAAGGCGGTCTTGACGTCGCCGAACGACAGGTGCTCGCCGCGCACGTCCCGCAGGACGAATTCGTGCACCCAGATCTTGTCGTGCGGGCCTTCCGTCGGCGTCAGCTTGAAGCCGTCCTCGATCAGGGCTTTCAGGCCCATGTGCTCGAGGATCGGCAGGACGTCGGCCAGGGGCGCGGCGGCGGCGGGGCGGTAGAGCTTGAAGCGGAAGGTCAGCTTGTCGTCGTCTGCATGACGGAAGGCGCGGACCCGCACCGGTTCGTCGGCGCCCAGATCATCGACCACGGCGATATCGGCCAGGGCCTCGGCGGCGCCGTACTGGTCGCGATAGCCGGGCGGGAAGGCGCCCTGCCAACGGGCCAGGGTCTGGGCCACCCGGCCGGGCGCCCCGCCGTCGCGGATAGCGGCCTCAAAGCGGTCTTCCCAGGTTCGCGCGGTCTCGGCGACGGCGGCTTCCAGCACCTCGAGATCCGGATCGCCATGCTTGCCGGGCGTCACGCCCAGCACATAGTGCACGCGGGCCAGGGGGGCGTCGGAGAAGCTGGGGTAATAGGCGCTGACCCTTCCCTGGAAGGCGTCGGCCAGGATCTTGCCGGCCCGTTCGCGCACGCCGCTGTCATAGCGCTCGCGCGGCACGAACATCAGCACCGAGATGAAGCGGTCGAACGGGTCCTTGCGGGCGAACAGCCGCACGCGCGGCCGGTCGTACAGGTGCAGCACCCCCATGGCCATCGCCTGCAGGTCGTCCTCGGAAACCTGGAACAGCTCGTCGCGCGGCCAGGTCTCCAGGATGTTGCGCAGCCGCTTGCCGCTGTGGCCTTCGGGATCCTTGCCGGCCTCGCCCAGCACGTGCTCGACCTTGCGGCGGATCACCGGCACCTCGTGGGCGGGTGTTTCATAGGCCTCGGCGGTGAACAGGCCCACGAACCGGACCTCGCCGGACGGCTTGCCGTCGGCGCCGTATCGGCGCACCCCGACATAGTCCATGTAGCCGCGGCGATGGACCTTGGACCGCAGGTTCGACTTGGCCACCACCAGGGGCGCGCCCAGCAGCAGATGGTCGCGGACCTGGGGCGACAGGATGGCCGGCTCGCTGCCCCGGCGCAGGACGGTCAGGGTCTGGTCGCGCAGCACGCCCAGGCTGCCCTCGGGTTGGTACAGCGGCTCCTCGGCCGCATAGCCGCCCTGCGGCGTGCGGGGATACTCGTAGACCCGGGAGCCCAGGAACACGAAGCGGTCGCCTTCGAGCCAGTTGAGAAAGGCCAGGCCCTCGTCGCGCTCGGCCTGAGGGATAGGGGCCTTCGAGGCTTGCAGCTCCTCGATCGTGCGGCGGATCAGCGCCTTCATGGCGTGGAAATCGTCGACGGCCAGCTGGACGTCGGCCAGGGCGTCGCGGACGGCCTCGACCAGGGCGGCCTCGCGGTCCTCGCCCACCGGCGCCAGATAGACCTGGATCATCGAGCGGCGGCCCGCCCCCTCGCCCGCATCCGGGGTGTCGACCACCGGGTGGAACATGGCCCGCACCGAAAAGCCCTGCTCGGCGACGGCGCCCATGATGCTGTCGACCAGGAACGGGCGGTCGGGTTGGACGATCTCCAGCAGGTCGCATTTCGGGTCGCTTCCGTCCGCGCGCACGGCCGGATGGACACGGATCGAAAGGGGTTCGCCGGAAGCCTCGTGGGCGGCCTCGCCGAAACGCCAGAACTCCGCCAGGGCGTGGGCGATGTCGGCGGCGCCGAAGGCGGGCAGCTCCTCGGCGGACCAGTCTTCTTGGACCTGAGTGGCGAACTGGGCCTGCGGCGCGGTCAACGCGCCCTGTCCCAGGGCCGCGCCGAAGGCCGAAATCAAACCGTCCGGTTGAGCGGCGGTCGCCTTGGGGTCAAGTTTTGCACCGACCATGGGATTTCCTCGCGAATTTTTGGCGACAACCTAGCCTCTCCGGGCCGAGTTTCAACCGTAGCCGGGGAAGAGAGCAGAATATCTTACCAAAGCAAACTTCGCGCTGAACTGAATTTTTCCATCCAGGTTTCGCCGATCTCGGCTTGGCTGGACGCCGGACACGGAAGCGCCGCCGGTTGGGGGGAACCGGCGGCGCGGGCCCGCCGGGGGGCGACGGGCGATTCCGCGTCGGACGCTCCGGAAAATAGGACTGCGTCGCGCGGGGTCGGCATGGGGGGCTGCCGACAGGCTCTAGATAGGAAGGCCATTTGGAATGTTAAGCCCCTCTGACCGACTTCCGTTGAGAAGACCGGGGAGGCCCGGCCTTTTTATCCGGCGGAGCCTTTCTGGAGGCTCCCGGCGCCTTGCGATGGAGGCCCTCGCCGCTGGGATCGCCGTCTTCCGACAACAGGATGGCGATCCAGCGCGTGCCGTCGAACTGGGCCAGGATCAGCATCGCCGCCACCGTCAGCGGCGTGGACAGGAACATGCCGGTCACCCCCCAAAGGGCGCCCCAGACGGCCAGGGACAGCAGGACGACGGTCGGGTCCATGTTCAGGGTGTCGCCCTGCATGCGCGGCAGCACCACGTTGCCCACCACGAAGAAGATCAGCTCCAGGGCGCCGAACAGGATCAGGGCCGGCCAGAAGCTGTCGGGGAACTGCACCAGGGCGAACAGGGGCGGCAGGATGCAGCCGACCGCCCCGCCCAGGATCGGGATGTAGGCGGCCACGAAGATCAGGAAGGCCCAGAACAGAGCGTTGTCCAATCGCAGCACCATCATCACCACCCAGGCGGCCGCGGCGATCATCAGGCCGGTGACGGTCTGTATCCACAGGTACTGCTCCACCCCGTTGCGGATGCGCTGGAACAGCTGCATGGCGCCGTCGCGTTCGGCATGGTGCGGATAGAGCGCGACGATCTTGCGATTGAAACCCCGCCGCGAGGCGATGATGAAGCCCAGATAGATCAGCACCAGTATGGCGTTGGACGCGAAGTTCTGCAGGCTCTGGGCCGCTGCTCCGGCGTATTTGCTGGGATCGAGCTGGTTGATCAGATCGCCGATCGTCGGCGCCACCTTGATTCCGACCAGCGAGGCGACCTTGGCGATCACCTCATTCAGACGGGGCGCGTACTCGCGCATCTGCCCGATGAAGCTGGCGCCGTTGGCGGTCACCACCCAGACCGCGGCCGCGAACATGGCGATCGACAGGACGATGGCCGCCGGCAGGGCCAGCGCCTTGGGAAAGCGCGGCACCCGCATCAGCAGCACGCGGGCGAAGCTGTCGATCATCACGGCCAGGAAAACCGCCATGGCCAGGGGCGTGAGAATGCCGCGCATCCAGTACAGGGCCGCCCCGCCGGCGATAACAGCCAGGAACACCAGGGCGTTGCGACCGGTGATCGAGGGGGAAATGGACATGGGCGGAATCTCTTTGCTTCGGCGTCTGTCTAGAGACTGACCCCACATTGCGCGAGGCGATTGGCGTGACGCAAGGCCGGGGCTAGGCTTAAACCCTCAATGCGAAGGACGTTGCGTATGACCCTGGCGATCGGCGAAGGCGAAATCCTGATTGGGCTTGGCGAAGGACCTGTCACCCAGCGGCTCGATCGCTCCAACCGCCACGGCGTGGTGGCCGGCGCCACCGGCACCGGCAAGACGGTCACCCTGCAGATCATGGCCCAGGCCTTCTCCGAAGCCGGCGTGCCGGTGTTCGCCGCCGACGTGAAGGGCGACCTGTCGGGCGTCGCCGCGATCGGGACGCCCAACGCCAAGATGCTGGACCGCGCCGCCTCCATGGACCTGGTCCTGACGCCGGCCGCTCCGCCCGTCGTGTTCTGGGACCTGTTCGGCCAGAAGGGCCATCCGATCCGCACCACCATCTCCGAGATGGGCCCCGTACTGCTGTCGCGGCTGCTCGAGCTGAACGACGTGCAGGAAGGCGTGCTGACGGTGGTTTTCCACGTCGCCGACAAGGACGGCCTGCTGCTGCTGGACCTCAAGGACCTGCAGGCGGCGCTGAAATACATCGCCGACCACGCCGCCGAGATCGGCACCCAGTACGGCAACGTCTCGCCGGCCACGGTGGGGGCGATCCAGCGCAAGCTGCTGACCCTGCAGAGCCAGGGAGCCGAGAACTTCTTCGGCGAGCCGGCCCTGAGGCTGGCCGACATCATGCGCACCGACGTCGCCGGGCGCGGCTACGTCAACCTGCTTGCCGCCGACCAACTGATCCAGTCGCCCAAGCTGTATTCGACCTTCCTGTTGTGGCTGCTGTCGGAGCTGTTCGAGGAGTTGCCCGAGGTGGGCGATCAGGACAAGCCCAAGCTGGTGTTCTTCTTCGACGAGGCTCACCTGCTGTTCAACGACGCGCCCAAGCCGCTGCTGGAGAAGATCGAGCAGGTCGTGCGGCTGATCCGCTCCAAGGGCGTGGGCGTCTATTTCGTCACCCAGAATCCCGCCGACATTCCCGACGCCGTGCTGGGCCAGCTGGGCGCGCGGGTGCAGCACGCGCTGCGAGCCTACACCCCGGCCGACCAGAAGGGCCTGAAGGCCGCCGCCCAGTCGTTCCGGGAGAACCCGGCCTTCGACACCGCCGAGACCATCCAGGGCCTGGGCGTCGGCGAGGCGCTGGTCTCGACCCTGGACGTCAAGGGCGCGCCCTGCGTCGTCCAGAAGACCCTGATCCGCCCGCCGGCCTCGCGCCTGGGGCCGCTGACGCCGGAAGAGCGCGCCGCCCTGATCGCCAAGAGCCCGGTCGCCGGTCTCTACGACACGACCCTGGACCGCGCCTCGGCCTACGAGACCCTGCAAGGGCGCGCCGTCCAGGCCCAGCAGCAGGCCGACACGGCCGCCGCCCAGGCCGAGGCCGAACGCCAGCGGGCCGCCGCGGAAAAGATCCGGGAACGAGAAGAGGCGCGCGAGACGCGCGCCGCGCCGCGGCCCAGGGCGTCCGGCCGTCAGTCGATGACGGAGGCCTTCGCCAGCTCGCTGATCCGCACGATCGCCAACCAGGCCGGGCGGGAGATCATGCGCGGCCTGATGGGGAGCATGACACGGCGACGGTAGGGCCTAGGCGGCCTTGCGGCGACGCGGCTTCTTCGGAACCGGCTTGTAGGTGGAGGCCGCGCCGGCCACCGTCCAGACCGACAGGGCGTCGACGGGGGACGGCCGGCCGATCGCATAACCCTGCAGCTCGGCGCAATTCTCGCCGCGCAGGAAGTCGATCTGCTCCTGGGTCTCGACGCCTTCGGCCACGCACGGGATCTCAAGGCTGCGGCCCAAACCCAGCACGGCGCGGACGATCACCGTCGCGCGGTCGTGGCGATGGATGTTCTCGACGAAGCTCTTGTCGATCTTGATCTTGTCGAACGGGAACGATTGCAGCGTCGAGAGCGACGAGAAGCCGGTGCCGAAATCGTCCATGGCGATGCGCACGCCCAGGGCCTTCAGCCGACGCAGATTGTCGAGCGCCCGCTGATAGTCCTTGAACAAGGCGCTTTCGGTGATCTCCAGCTCCAGCCGCTTGGGCGACAGACTTGTGGCCACCAGCACCTCGTGCACCAGGCTCGGCAGATCGGGCTGGTTCAACTGCAGCGGCGAGAGGTTGACCGCGATGCGCAGCGGGCGCTCCCACGTGACGGCGTCGGCGCAGGCCCGGCGCAGGACCCACTCGCCCAGCTGGCCGATCAGCCCGTTCTCCTCGGCGACAGGAATGAACTCCAGCGGCGGGACCATGCCGCGCACCGGATGGTTCCAACGCACCAGGGCCTCGAAACCGCAAACCTCGCCGTCGGACGCCCTCGCCAGCGGCTGGTAGTAGACGATCAGTTCCTCGTCGATGATCGCCTGGCGCAGCTCACGGGCCAGGGTCCGGCGTTCACGGATCGACTCGTCCATCTCGCGCTTGAAGAACCGATAGACGCCGCGTCCGCTTTCCTTGGCGCGATAGAGCGCCATGTCGGCGTTGGCCAACAGGGCCTCGGCCGTGCGGCCGTCATCGGGAAACAGCGACACGCCCAGGCTGACGCCCATGGCCAGGTCCTGGCCTTCATGGACGGTGGGCGCCGACAGCGTCTCCAACAGCCGGCCCGCCAACTCCGCGGCGGCGGCGGGCTGGTCGCCGGCCGCGACCTGGACGACGATGAACTCGTCACCGCCGAGGCGCGCGGCGAAAGACGGCGCGGTCAGGCTGTCCTGCAACCGGCGCGCGGTCTCGACCAGCAGCGCGTCGCCCACCACGTGACCGTGCAGGTCGTTGGCTTCCTTGAAGTGGTCCAGGTCGATGCAGATCAGCGACAGGCTCTCGCCCGACGCCTCGACCCGGTCCAGGGCGGCGGCCAAGCGGGCCTGAAGGGAATTGCGGTTGGGCAGGCCGGTCAGGCCGTCATGTTCGGCCAGGTAGCGGATCTTCTCCTCGGCCGAGCGCCGCTCGCGCAGATCGCGGACGGCCAACACCGTCAGACCCGAGGTTTCGGACCGGGCGCCGTCGTCCATCAGGCGTGAGAACATCTCGACCGGGATCGCCCGGCCGCCGTCGGCGGGCTGCAGCACGCCTTCACGGCGCACATCCTCACGGGTCGGGGCGTCGGTGTCGAAGGTCAGCAGATCGGAGAGCGGCGTGCGCAGCAGGCGGTCCAGCTCAAGGCCCGCCAGGCCGCAGAAGGCGGCGTTGGCGTCGTTGATCAGCCCATCCTGAACCACGACGATGCCCTCATAGGCGGCGTCGGCCAGGCGGCGGATGCGGTCGAGCGCCGAGCGGCTGGTCGCGGACTCGATGGCCACCGCGCCCAGACCGCCCAGGATGATCATGCCGGTGATCGAGGTCACGGCCAGGGTCAGGATGGCGCCCGACAGCATCTGGTCGGGCACGTCGATCGACGGGTCGGGAACGATGGTGATCGCCCCCATGCCGATGAAGTGCAGGGCGCAGACCCCGAGCGCGAGGACCAGGCCGCCACCCAACTGCTTGAGCAGGCTCCGCGCGCGCCCCGCCAGTTGCAAGGCGCCCGCCGCGCCGATGACGCCGGCCAGCACGGACAGGGCGATCGTCGCCTGTTCCCACTGGACAAAGCCCTGGGTCACGAAGGCGGACATGCCCGTATAGTGCATCGCGGCCACGCCCATGCCCAGGATCAGGCCGCCGGCGAGGTCGTTGGTGCGGGAGCGCTGGGCCGAGGCCACGGCGAAGCCGCCGGCCATGAACAGCACCGCGATCATCAGCGACAGCAAGGTGCCGGACGGGCTATAACCGGTCTTCAGACCCGGATCGTAGGCCACCATGGCGATGAAGTGGGTGGCCCACACGCCCGATCCGGACACCAGCCCGGTCAGCAGCAACCACGCGGCCCGGACCACGCCCTTGGCCCCGCGCATGCGCGAATAGAGGCGGAACGCCGTAAAGCATGCGGCGAAGCAGATCAGGCCGGCGACCACGACCAGACGCAGGTCATGCTCCGTCGTCAGGCAGGTCAAGACCTTCGGCACGCACGCCCCCCCAGGGAATTCGTCCTATGAATACCGGCGAAGGTGCAAAAAAAGCGTTTCGCAAAATTGCGTTACGCGAACGCTGTGTCCACAGGCGGAACGCGGCCGGCATGCCATCGCCAGGCGCTGCTCAGGATAGCGTCCAGATCGTGGGTCGGCGCCCAGCCCAGTTTCGCCTTGGCCAGGGCGTTGTCGGCCACCAGGACGGGCGCGTCGCCCTGACGGCGCGGCGCCTCGACCACCGGCAACGGACGGCCTGACGCGCGCTTCACGCCTTCGATCAGCTCCCGGACGGTCGTGCCGTGGCCCGTGCCGAGGTTGAAACTGGCGGTTTCCCCGCCCGCCAGCAGATGGCGCAGCGACAGAACATGGGCGTCGGCCAGGTCGAGCACGTGCACGTAGTCGCGCACGGCGGTGCCGTCGCGGGTGTCGTAGTCGCCGCCGAAGATGGTGAAATGATCCCGCCGTCCCAGGGCCACGTCGATGGCCAACGGCGCCGCGTGGGTTTCAGGTTCGTGCCACTCGCCGATGCGGCCCTCGGGATCGGCGCCGGCCGCATTGAAATAGCGCAGGATCACGCTGCGGAATCCGACAAGCCGGGCGTAATCGGCCAGAACCTGCTCCACCATCAGCTTGCTGCGGCCGTAGGGATTGAGCGGGGCCTGAGGGTGGTCCTCCGCCATCGGCAAGCGCACCGGATCGCCGAAAGTGGCGCAGGTCGAGGAGAAGACAAGCGCTTCGACCCCCGCCCGACGCGTCGCCTCGATCAGGGAGATCGAACCGCCGACATTGTTGTCGAAGAACTTGCCGGGGTTCCTGATCGACTCGCCGACCTCGATGCTGCCGGCGAAATGCAGGACAGCGACCGGCTCATGGGCGGCGAACACCGCATCCAGTCGCGCGCCGTCGCGAATGTCGCCGACCTCGAGCGGCCCCCACTGGACATGTTCCCGGTGACCGTTGGACAGGTCGTCGAACACGACGGGCTGGAAACCCTCTTGCGCCAAGCGCAGGCAGGTATGCGATCCGACATAGCCGGCGCCGCCTGCGACCAGAACTGATTTCACCACCACGACCCCGGGTTTATGAAAGCCGCCCTGGCTCGACGACCGCGGACGACGCGCTCGACGTCAGAAGAACCGCTCGCCGATGCGGATCGTGTCGCCTGGCGCGGCGGTTGTGCTGGGATCCAGCGGGTACTTGCGTTCCTCGGACTCGCCGTTGCGCTTGATGAAGACCTTGCCCTTGTCAGCACGGTAGGTGAACCCGCCCGCCGTGGCGACGGCGTTGAGCACCGTCAATCCCGAAATGTAGGGATAGGTGCCAGGCTTCGAGACCTCTCCCAGAATATAGTAGGGCCGGAAGTTCAACACCTCGGCGCTGACGCGCGGCTCCTTCAGATAGCCGTCGCTCAAGGCGTTTTGCACGGCCTCCTGAAACTGTCGAACGCTCAGGCCCGCCGCCCTGACCTCACCGATCAGGGGCAGGGACACCATTCCGCTGCCCGTGACGAAGAATTCGCCAGACAGAGAGGTCTCGCCATAGACCGTGACCCGGACCTTGTCGCCCGAACCCAGCTGATAATCAGGCTCGACCGGGCCGGTCGGCACAGGCCCGGCGGCGACAGCGGCGGCCGGCGGCGCGGTTTGGGCCAGGGCGATGGAGGGCTTCGCCCCGAAGGTAAGAATAGCAGTGGCCAACAGGGCCATCGCCGAAAGGTGGATGCGTCGCACAACGGGCATCGATGACATCTCAAAAAAGCATTCGTCCCTGTTCACGCGTCATGGCACGCGGACAGTGCAGCGACAAGCTCTGCCGCCTAGGCTCTGTAAGACTTTCGAGCTTGAAGAACGATCGGCGGCCCCTCCGTAAGACGAACGGCTGTCAATACGCCCGTCGCATAGGCGCCTGTGTCGATATTGATGCGCGAAGGACCAATGAACGGTTCCTCGTCAGGCGTATGTCCATGGACGACAACGTAATCCAGGCGATGGGGTTGGGAAAGGAAGTCACCCCGGATCCACAACAAGTCTTCCGGATTCTGGCGATCCAGCGGGACACCCGGGCGAACACCAGCATGGACGAACAGATAGTCGCCATAGACCGCGGAGAGTTCGAGACCACGCAGGAAGGTCACGTGCTCGGAAGGAAGGTTTCGCCGCAGCGCGACCTGGACTTCCCGCCAGACCTCGGGCTCTGCGCGAGAGGGCGGCCGATCGACGCCATAAGACATTAGGGTCTCGCCGCCGCCGAACTCGACCCAGGCCGGGCCGGCCTCGGGGTTTTCCAGGAACGCGAGCATCGTCTGTTCGTGATTGCCCATCAGAGTGCGGACCTGGAAGCCGTCGGGCGGCGCCTTCGCGCCAAGCTCGATTAGCCGATCGATCACGCCCTTCGACATCGGACCACGATCGACATAGTCGCCCACGAAGACCAGCACGGGCCGGTCCCCCCGCTTCAGGGCGTGGAAATCGCGGGCGATGGTCTCCAGCAATTGGTCCAGCAGTTCGAGCTGACCATGGATATCGCCGATCGCATAGACGACTTGGCCGCCCGTCGAGACCACTCGGGCGTCCCGCACCCGTGGTCGAAAAAGTCTGAGCACCATCACGTGACCGTCGCGCCGGGGCGCTGGATTGACGGGACAACTTGCCCCAAACGCGCGCCGCCTTCAACTCGCAAGCCCCATGGTTACCAACAAATAAAGCACACTCGTAAAGGTACAATTTACGCCCCTGTAAGGCGGAGTTAATCTTAATATCAAACTAACTATTCTTATTGATCTTTAAACTACTAAGTTATTTGAGCCAAAATTTAGGTCGAAGCGGCAATTTAGTCTCGGGTTAATAGCCGAGATCGACCATGAATATCCGCTCGATACTTTTTAAATTCAGCAGCGCAGTGGTTTTTCTTTCGCTAACCACGGCGGCTCACGCGGAACGACCGGCGTTCATGCCCCTGGGCGAGGGCGCCGCGCCGCCGCCCGGCTTCGTCGATCTTTGCCAACGAGACGAAAGCGTCTGTGTAAGCAGCGCCGCGGCGCCCGTGATGGCGCTCGCGGCCTCGACCGGCGTGCTGACCACCTCGTCAGTCGGCGGCGACCCGCAATCGATCGCCCGACTCCAGACCGATGCAACCGAGAACCCCGCCCCGCTTCAGGTGGAGCAGGTGCAGATCTTCACGCCGGCCATTGATCCCACCTTCATGTCCTCGGGGGTGGTGGGCGGCGCGGCCCTCCCGACGGCAGAGTCCGCCCCGCCCGTGACCTTGGCCGAAACCGCCGCGCCGAGCGAGCTGGCGAAGCCTGTCTTTTTGAACAAATCGCAGATGCGGCTGGTCAACACGCTCAATCGCGACGTCAATCGCGAGGTCCAGAAGGCCAACGATTTCGATCTCTATGGCCTGCTGGAGTTCTGGTCGCTGCCGCGCGTGATCGACGGCAAGATGTACGGCGACTGTGAGGACTACGCCTTGGAGAAGCGCCGCCGACTGATCGCGGCCGGCGTGCCGGCCGAAGCGATGTCGATGGCGGTCGCCGTCACGGCGCGCGGCGAAACTCACGCGGTCCTGCTGGTCCGCTTCGAGTCCGGCGACTGGGTGCTGGACAACCTGACCCCCTGGGCCACGCCGTGGGGCGACCTGAACTACCGCTGGATCGAGCGCCAGGCGCCCGGCTCGCCGGAGTGGAAGAAGGTCGCCTAAAGCAGGTCGCCTGAGGCGAAGCCGACGATCCGTGATCGCTCCGCCGCCCTCACGGACGACCAGCTCAAACGCAAAACGCCCCGCGGAGAACCGCGGGGCGTTTTCGCGTGGAGATGATCGGGTTCGTCAGATGAAATAGCGAACAGCGATGATCAGCCAGACCCACAACCCCGCCGAGGCCAGGGCGGCCAGACCAAGGCCGACGGCCCGGGGCCAACGACGCGCGACACGCGGCTCAGTGACTTTCAAACCAACGAAAGGCGTCTGAGCGGGGATGATGGACATGGCGGTCTCCTTGCCATGAACACTAGCGGTTCAGCCCTAAACGTCGTTTAACGGATAAGGTTTAGGCGCCTTAACGATTATCTATGGTTATCGAATCGTTTATTGGCGACGCGGCAATTCCCTTGCGCTAAAAAGCCGCATGAACGACCTCGGATGAGGTTCCGCGATGAGTAGGGGGAGCAGTGCGGTGAGCGGGGGAGCAAACACTGAAGTGCTGAAACACGACACTGCGGAATTTGTTTCTCCAGTGGCGGCAGATCCCATCAAGCGCATTTGCGACATTTTGGCGTCAGCTTTGCTGTTGGTTTTCTTCGCTCCGGTGCTCTTGCTGGCGGCGCTGCTCATCAAACTGGAATCCCCTGGCCCGGCGCTCTTTCGGCAAACCCGAGGCGGCCTCAACGGGCGTACGTTCACGATCCTCAAGCTGCGCTCCATGCGCGTCGAGGAGAACGGCGACAACGTCGTCCAGGCCCAGCGCAGCGATAACCGCGTGACCAACATCGGCCGCCTGATCCGCGCCAGCAGCGTCGATGAGCTTCCCCAGCTGATCAATGTGTTGCGGGGCGACATGTCCCTGATCGGGCCCCGTCCCCACGCCCAGGCTCACGACACCTACTACAGCGCCCTGATCCCCACCTATCATCTGCGCTTTCAGGCCCGACCGGGCCTGACTGGCTTGGCCCAGATCAGCGGCCTGCGCGGTGGAACCACGGACCTCGAGGAGATGGTCGCCCGCGTGAGGGCCGATATCGCCTATATCGACAATTGGTCTCTGGCTTCGGATTTGCGGATCGCCCTGCTTACGATCCCCCATTTGCTGCTCGCCAGAAACGCCTATTGAGGCCGGCGCCCCGGCGCGGATCAACCCGGTTCGGCAGCGGCGACTTCTTAGTTCAGAGGCGACTTGGGCTCAAACTGTAGCGCCGTGATTTGCAGCGCCATACCGACCCGGCCCGCCGGATTGTGCAAACTGTTGGCCATGGCGACGAACTGGCGTCTCGCCGGTCGCCGCCGCCATTCCGCCTGCATCTGATAGATCGTCTGATCCCGCGACGATCGGCTCAGCCGATCCCAGTTCTCGTAGGCGAACAGCGTGCGCCGTGTGAACAGGCTGGTCTGTAGGGGCGAGACGGCGAAGGAGCGCTGGAGCGCCAGATCGGCGTCCGCATTACGATCGAGGGCGACGTCAACGGCCGCTCGTCTCAGCCACGCCGCGCCTGACGCAGGTCGCATGGCGAGTTCTCGCGTGCTCAGCCGGTCGAGTCGACGAAGCTGCTTCACCGAGGGGTCA
The DNA here is from genome assembly GCF_049283275.1 of Caulobacter sp. GTDB lineage: Bacteria > Pseudomonadota > Alphaproteobacteria > Caulobacterales > Caulobacteraceae > Caulobacter. The sequence continues at coordinate 29,572 of NZ_JBAPVS010000003.1, forward strand.
GGCTTGGCCAGGCCGATTTCGACCGCCCGCGCCAAGGCGTCGGCCGGCGCGGTCGGCCAATCCGCCAGATCCGCGCCGGCCTTCCCCGCGATCAGGGGCGCGGCCACCAGCAAGGCGACTAAGCCGACCACCATGGCTCCGCCCGTCGCGACGGAAACTGGCCATTCGGGAGCCTTTAGAGCCTCCCGCGCGCCCCGGCGACCGGCGACCATCCCTCCGACGACGCCAAGGATCATGGTCGCTAGAGCCTGGATCGCGGGAACCTGGAGCCCGAAGTCGGTGATCCCGTGGATCAAGAACGCCACCGCGGCGCAGAGGGTGGCGCGACACCAGATCCCCGCTGTGTCGCTTCGGAAGCCGCCCTTCAGGATCGGCCAGGCCAGCCAGAGGAACAAGGCCAGCATCGCCATCGAACCCACGACCCCGCCCTCTTCGAGCCACTGGAGGTACAGGTTGTGGACTGCGCGGACGTCGAACAGCGCCGGCAGGGTCTCGCGGGTCATGACCAACTGGTTCACGGTCGGAAAAGCGCCCAGGCCAAAGCCGCTCCAGGGCGTTGCGCGAAACGCCTCCCAGTGGACCGAGAAGATCATGGCGCGCAAATCTGCGTCACGAGCCGCGGCGTTGAGGCGCTCGGCTACACCGTCGGCGCTGCGCAGGATCAAGGCCGCGATCAAGAGGACCGCCGCGATCGAACCCAGGATGACGCTGGCGCGGATTTGATGGCGCTGGGACAGGGTTTCCCAGATCAGAAACAGGGCCCCACCGATCAGGACCGCCGCGATCCCGCCCCTTGAGGCCGTCAGCAGCAAGGCGACCGCCAGAGCGGCGGAAGCGCTCGCGGCCAGAACCGTCATCAGGTCCGGATTTCTCCAGTTGATCAGCCCGCCGTTTCGACGAAAACGATGAGTCATCAACCCTAGGGACAATAACAGGCCACCGCCCAGCACGGTGGCGGCGCTGTTGGGGCTGAGCAGTGTCGCCGTGAGCCTCGCGGCGCGGCGCACCGACACCTGGTCGAGAAATGCAGCGGCCGCATACGCCCCCACCGCGAACACCGCCGCGCGCAGGAACCAGCGGGCCCGGGCCTCCGACAGCCCCATGATCCGGCCCGTGACGAACAGGCAAGCCAAGCCCAGGAACTGAACCACATTGAGGACCAGGGCCGAACGATCGAGAGTCAAGCTTCCGACGGTCTTTGGCAAATAGGACCAGGCCGGATGGGGACCGCCCGGCCCCCATGGCGTCAGCGGCCAAAGCACGGCCGCCATCAGAATGGCGAACAGGATGGCGGAGGCCTTCCAGTCCTTCAGCCGCCGAAGATCGCGCCGGGCCCAGCTTGACGTCGCCAAGAGGAGAGCCAGCAGGGCGGCATGGAGAAAGGAAAACAACGCCGCTACGCCAAGATCGCTGGCGCCGAAGGCCATCACGGCCAGAAAGACCGTGCCAAGCAGCGCGACGCCCCAAAGCTTTTCCGAAAGCTCCAAGCGCCGGGCGCCGGTCCGGGGGGCGGCCTCCGACGGCGACGACGGCCGCGCCGCCATCCTAGTCCGCATAATATTTGCGATAGCTCTTGTAGTAGTAGTTGGCGTCGCCGTAGCCATAGCGGGACTGAGCGTCCATATCCATCTGGGTCAGGGCTACGCCGGCCAGGAAGATCCCCCGATTCTGAAGCAGCGCGACCGCAGAGGTGATGGCCTTGATCGGCGTCTTCTTCCAGCGCGCCAGCATCACGACCGCATCGGCATGGGGCGCGAGAATTCGCGTGTCGGCCACGGCCAGCAGCGGAGCAGTGTCGAGCAGCACCACGTCGAAACGCTGTCGCAGCTCCCGCAGGAGATTCAACATGGCGGGCGAGCCCAGCACATCGCGCGGCGTATAGGCCGACCTCGCCAAGGGTAAGACGCGCGCGCCGCTAACGTCGGTGACCAGGGCCTGATCCAGGGTGCAGAGTCCATTGAGGACCTCGATCAACCCCTGAGCCGGGGCAGCCGGCAGGAAGCGGTTGATCGCGCTCTGCCGCAGATCGCAGTCGACCACGACGACGTTCGCGCCCGAGGTCGCCAACGTACGGGCCAGCGAGAAGGTGGTCGTGGTCTTGCCTTCGTCCGGCAGGGACGAGGTGATCAGGATCACCTTCATCGTTTCGCCGACCTTCGAGAACAGAATCGCCGCCCGCAGCTTGCGGAAGCTTTCGGCGAAGCTCGAAAGAGGCTTCTCCAGCAAATAGTCGGCCGGGCTGATCTTTCCCGCGTTCTTGGATCCGTCCATCGTCGAGGCGAGCAGCGGCACGGCGCCCAGATAGGGCAAGCCAAGGCGGCGTTCGACCTCGTCCTCGGTGAACACGCCCGCCATCAGGATCTCAGCCAGGACAATCGCGGCGGCGCCCGAGGTCAAGGCGAACATCAGGCCAAGCGTCAAATTCAGCGTCGGCTTGGGATAGCTCGGCGAAGACGGAATCTTGGCCCGCGACACCACGCGAGCGTCGGCCTGCTCGATGCCTTGGTTGGTGGAGGTCTGCTTGAAACGGGACAGCAGAGATTCATAGAGCGTCCGAACCGACTCGGCCCTGCGCTCGAGTTCGCCCAAACGGATTCCTGCGCGGTTATTGCCGGCCAAGGCGCCCTTCGACGCCGCGACGCTGCCGGCCATCGAGCCTGTGCGTTGCCGCGCGACCTGAGCCTGGGCTTCCAGATTGGAGATGATGCGGCGGATTTCGGCTTGGATCTGACTGTCGATGTCAGCCAGCTCGCGCTTGGCCTTCAGCAGGTCTGGGTGGCGATCGCCGTACCGGCCGCCGAGGTCGGCGACCTTGGCGCTCTGCTCGGCACGCTGCTGGCGCAACCGCTGGACCACCGGCGAACCCAGAGACTCGCCGACATCTTCGCCATTGCTGCCGCGCGCCAATTGGCTGCGGGCGATGCTCAGGCGAGCGTCGGTTTCGGCCTGCGAGGCGCGCGCGCTGGCGAGCTGTTGATTCAGGCCGGAGATTTCCTGCTCGGTCAACGTCGCGCCCTCGGCGCTGAGCAGGTTGTTGGCGATCTTGTATTGCTGGACGTCGGCCTCGGCCTGCTGCAGTTGGCCGCGCAGTTCGCCAACCCGGGTGTCCAGCCACTCGTTGGCCTTCTTGGTCGCCTCGAACTTCGCTTCGAGCTGTTCGGTCAGATAGAGATCGGCGAAGGCGTTGGCGATCCGGGCCGCTTGGGTCGGATTCTTGTCGGTGTACTGCACCTGGATAAGATAGGTCAGGCCCGAACGACGGACCTCCAAATTCCCGAGCACGCGATCGACAACGCGCTCTCGGCGGCGCTGGGCCTCGTCCGGAGTCGGCGCAGCGGTCGGGGCGACCGCCTTCTTCACCCAGGGAAGCCACGAGGCGGGCCCGCGGGCGCCCTTCAGGCTGGGATTGAATTCCGGATTCTCTTCGAGCTTCAACGCCGAGACCACCCGGCCGGCGAGCGATCGCGACCGCAGAACCTCGACCTCGGTGTCGACGACCGCGGTGTCCGCCGGAAGACCCGACAGCACAGCGCTCATGTCGGTGACCTGTTCCCGGCGAACGTCGAGCATCACTTGCGCGCTGGCCGTATAACGGGGCGTTTCCTGCAACGTGTAGAGCAACACCGCGACGAAGACAGCCAGCGCCACGGCCGCGAACAGACGGAGTCTACGGCGGAACGTGGCGATGACGACGTTTAGGTCAAAAGAAGCCCCCTGGTGAAAAGGGGCCACTTGCTGAGTCTCGAAGGCCGAGCCGTCCATGGGTACTCTCATAATCACACGGGGCTAGCCATTCACGTCGTTTAGAACTGTAGAGCGAGGGAAGCCGCGATCTTGTTATCGTCGAACGACGAGGACTTGTCGCTCCCCGAAGATTCTTGCTTCAGGAAGCTGTAGGACAGAATCAGGGCGACGTTACGATTCATCAGATAGGTCGCGGAAGCACCGAACCCCGTTCGCTTATCACTACGGTCGATGGAACGATAGTCGTCGTCCTCGTAGCTCGCCTGCGCCGAAAGCAGCACGTTACGAAGCAGCTCGTGGTCAATGCTGGCGTTTACGGTGGAGGCTATGTAGCCCTGCGCTCCGACCGCAACCGCTTCTTCGATCGTCCGGGCGCCGTTCACGGTCACGGTCGTCAATTGGGTCGGGAACCATTCCACCCGCCCCAAGGCGTTGAACCCGTCAATGTCGGTATAGGCCGGATTATCGTAGGACTGCTTCATGTAGCCGCCCTCAAGGCTGCCGCGGATGACCTGCGACAGTTCGAAATTGGCGCCGACCGTGGCCGTATAGCCGTCCGAGTCGCGGCCGGCGATCGCCAGGTCGTAATCCTTCTTGTTGCCCTTCACCGCCAGAAACAAGGCGGTGTCGGGGCTGACGGCGTATTCGGCCTTGCCGCCGAAGCGGAACTCATCACGGTCGCGCGTGTCCTGTTCGATCACGCCGCCGGCGGCGTTGTGCGCGTCTTCGTAGTCGTAGAGCTTGCTGTCGAACGAGGCCAGAAGTCGCAGACGGTTGAATTCCTTCACGCCGTTCAAGCTGCCGACGACCAAGGAATATTGGACCGGCGAGGTGGCCGCCGACGGCGAGGTCGGCGAGGTCCGCGCTTCGGTCAGCTCTTCGTACTGCAACGATCCGACGATCGTGGAGCCGCGCTCGATGTCCACTCGCCCATCGACGCCCAGCGTGTATTCCTCGGTGTTTTCCGAGCTGAAGTCAGCGTGACGATTGAACGAGGCCGCGGCATAGGCGCCCAGGGCGTGGCGCGACCAGTTCGAACGCAGGGCCACTTCCGGCCTCACGCGCCAGACGGTGTCGGCCTCTTCGTCAATTGCCGTGGCGTAGATGTTGTCGTCGTGGTTCGCCGACAGGGTCAGGCGGGGATAGGCCGTGAAGCCCCCCATCTTGATGCCGAGCGCCTCATAGTCCGGCCTGGGCCGCTGACGGACACTGACGTTCTGATCGCGCCTGAAATTGGACGAAACGGTCGAACCGACGCTCTGAGAGTCCTGAGCGGCCGCCACACAGGGCAAGGTTACAGACATAGCGACCGCGATGGCCGTCGAAGTGAACAGTTTCATATTCTATCCCCACCTTCGAAAGCCGGTCGGCTCTTTCAGGACAAACACATCAAGATCAAAGAAACGCGACCGAACGAGCCGTAATCGGCTTTTTTAGCCGCCGCAGTAGGCAGCGATGACGCCGGCGCACGGATCGTAGGCCGCCGGAGGGGGCGTCGGAGCCCCATTGGCGCCGGGGGCCGCTACGCCTTGAAGATTGACCAGAACACTGACGCCGTTCCCGCCGTTGGTCGCGGCCGTGACCGTGGCCGATTGGCCCGTGGCCTGCAACTGAGCGACAACAGCCGGCGCCGCGGCGACGGCCTGAGCCATTTCCGGCGAAACGCTCGCGGCGACCGCGATGGCCACGCCGGCGCTGACGATGCCGCCAGCCACGGCTTGGACCAGAGCAGCCTGGATCACGCTGGGGGAGGCCCCGCTCGCGGCCAGGGCGGCCGCGACCGCGGCCTGGATGGCGGCGAGCTTCTGCTC
>NZ_JBAPVS010000004.1:0-2649 GCF_049283275.1 Caulobacter sp.
CCCCGATCCTCCCCCTTTGGGGGAGGTGGCCCGGAGGGCCGGAGGGGGTTTCACGCCCCCAGCATCTCCGGCGTCACGACTTCCAGGTCCGCCGAACCGCCCGTCACCGCCGCCACCTGCCCCGGCACGCCGGCCAGCACGTTCTCGCCATAGACCCGCGCCAGGGCCAGCCGCAGACCCATGGGCTCGGCCAGCGCGCCCTTGGCCAGCATCCAGCCGCCGACCGTGTCGCCCAGCAGCTTCAGATAGGCCGTGGCGCCCGACAGGGCGTCGGGCATGGCCCGGGCGCGGCGTTCGATCAGCCAGGCCGTCGCCGAACCGACCGCGTCCAGGGCCGCCTTGAAGCGCAGGGCCACGCCGCCCAGCTCGCCGCCGGCGGCCTCCAGAGCCTCCTGGGTGTCGCGCATGTCGTCCATCAGGTCGCCGATCGCCTGGCCTTCCGACAGGCCCAGCTTGCGGCCGATCAGGTCGATGGCCTGGATGCCGTTGGCGCCTTCGTAGATCGGGGCGATGCGGGCGTCGCGATAGTGCTGGGCCGCGCCGGTCTCCTCGATGAAGCCCATGCCGCCGTGCACCTGCACGCCCTGCGAGGCGACCTCGACGCCGATGTCGGTGGACCAGGCCTTGGCGATCGGGGTCAGCAACTCCTCGCGCAGCTTGGCGGTGGCCCGATCTTCCTGGGTGGCGGCGTGGGTCGAAAGGTCCGCGGCCACGGCGGTCGACAGGCAGATGCCCCGCGCCGCCTCGATCTTGGCCTTCATAAGCACCAGGGTCTTGCGGATGTCGGGATGGTCGTACAGCCGCGAGGGCTGGACGCCGGTCCAGGCCGAGCGGCCCTGGGTGCGCTCCAGCGAGAAGTCCAGCGCCTGCTGGTAGGCCCGCTCGGCGATGGCCACGCCCTGAGCCCCGACCTGCAGCCGCGCGGCGTTCATCATCGTGAACATGTGGGCCAGGCCCTGGCCCAGTCCGCCGACCAGCTCGGCCTTGGCGCCCTCGTACAGCATCACGCAGGTGGGCGAGCCGTGGATGCCCAACTTGTGCTCCAGCCCGCCGACCCGCACGGCGTTGGCCGCGCCCAGGGCGCCGGCCTCGTCGACCATGACCTTGGGGGCCAGGAACAGCGAGATGCCCTTGACGCCCGGAGGGGCGTCGGGCGTGCGGGCCAGCACCAGGTGCAGGATGTTGTCGGCCGCGTCGTGATCGCCCCAGGTGATGAAGATCTTCTGGCCCGACAGGGCGTAGCCGCCGTCGCCGTCCGGCGTGGCCATCGTGGTCAGGGCGCCCAGGTCCGAGCCGGCCTGGGGCTCGGTCAGGTTCATGGTCCCGGTCCATTCGCCCGACACCAGCTTGGGAAGATAGAGGGCCTTCTGGCGGTCCGAGCCGTGATGGGCCAGGGCCTCGATGGCCCCCAGGCTCAGCATCGGGCACAGGCCGAACGCCATGTTGGCGGCCTGTACCATTTCCAGCACCGCGACCTCCAGGGTCTTGGGCAGACCCTGACCGCCGTGCTCGGGCGCGGCCGCCAGGCTGGTCCAGCCGTCTTGCGCGAACTGGCGATAGGCGTCGGCGAAGCCCGGGGCGGCGCGGACTACGCCGTTCTCGAGTGTTGCGCCGACCAGGTCGCCGGCCCGGTTGAGCGGGGCCAGCACCTCGCCGGCGAACACGCCCGCGGCCTGCAGCACGGCCTCCACGGTGTCGGCGTCGGCCTCGGGGAAGGCGGCGGCCAGGCGGTCGAAACCGGCCACGTGCTTGAGGGCGAAGGCGAGGTCGCGGACGGGCGCGCGGTAGGTCATGGGGAAGGGTCCGATCTGGCGGCAGGCTCAGGTGAACTTCGTTTAGATGCTGACGCGCACGGTGCAAAGTCGAACCGATCACGGCTTCGTGAAGCGCCTGCCCTTCCTCTACACGTCAAGCTTCTTAAGTCGGGGGTTCAGCAACTGCAGCTGTCACAATTTGGAGACTTCCATGAACCGCCGTTTCGCCTCCGCCGTCCTGGCTGGCGCCCTTGTGTCCGCGTCCTTCGTTCTTCCGGCCGTGGCCTCCGCCCAGGTCGCGACCGATCCGGCCGCCGCCCCCGCCGGAACCTGGACGCTCGACAAGCGCCACGCCAGCGTGACGATGAAGGTCGTGCACTTCGGCACGTCGCACTACACCTTCCGCTTCGCCCAGGGCGCGGTTGACGGCTCCTACGTCTACGACCCGGCCAAGCCGCTGGACACCAAGGTCTCGATCACCATCGACGCGGCCAAGGTCGACACCGGCCTGCCGGACTTCGACAAGGAAATCGGCACCGACCCGAAGTTCTTCAACGCCGCCCAGTATCCGAAGATCACCTTCGTCTCGACCAAGGTCGAGCCGGGCAAGCTGACCGGCGACCTGACCTTCCGCGGCGTGACCAAGCCGGTCACCCTGGACGTCAAGTACAACGGCTACGCCAAGACCCCGTTCGGCTCGCAGATCATGGGCTTCTCGGCCACCGGCAAGATCAAGCGCTCGGACTTCGGCTTCACCCACCTGGTGCCGATGGTCAGCGACGAGGTCGACCTGGCGATCGAAGCCGAGTTCAATCCGAAGAAGTAGATATTGGTAGGGTGGCGTCCTTGGTCCGAAATCCTCGTCCTTCGACAAGCTCAGGATGAGGATTTCTAC
>NZ_JBAPVS010000005.1:0-5892 GCF_049283275.1 Caulobacter sp.
GCGCAGCAGGGCGTTGCCGCCAAGCGCGATCACCCGGCGCACGGCTAAGGCTTCCCACCGCCGGGGCGGACGCGCGCGCCCAGGGGTTCCTGCTGGGTGATGCAGTGGATATTGCCGCCGCCCAGCAGGATCTCGCGGGCCGGGACCGCGAGAATCCTGCGGGTCGGGAACAGCCGGCTCAGCAGCTCCAGGGCGGGCCCGTCCTGAGGATCGTCGAAGCTGGGCGCCACCACCACGTCATTGGCGATGTAGAAATTGACGTAGGAGGCGGCCATCCGGTCTCCCGGCTCGCGGGGCAGGGTGCCGGCCACCTTGTCGACGCCGGCGGCCTCCTCGGGGGTGATCAGCACCGGCGTCGGCTGAATCAGCTTGTGGACCCGCAACGGCCGGCCGCGGGCGTCGCGATAGCCGGCCAGCCGCGCCAGGGCGGCGGCGGAGCGGGCATATTGCGGGTCGGCCTCGTCGTCGGTCCAGGTCAGGACCACCTCGCCGGGGGCGACGAAGCGGCACATGTTGTCGACATGACCGTCGGTCTCGTCGAGATAGACGCCGTGCTCGAGCCACAGCACCGCCTCGACGCCCAGATAGTCGCGCAGCATCTGCTCGATCTCGCCGCGGGTCTTGTCGGGGTTACGGTTGGGGTTGAGCAGGCACTCTTCGGTGACCAGCACGGACCCTTCGCCGTCGACGTCGATCGAGCCGCCCTCGAGCACGAAGTCGGGCGCGTAGCGGTCGTCGCGTTCCAGCTCGATGACCTTCTCGCCGACCAGGTCGTCCTGGTCCCAGGGGAAGTAGAGGCCGCCCGTCAGCCCGCCCCAGGCGTTGAACTTCCAATCGACGCCGCGCACCGCGCCCTGGTCGTCGACGACAAAGGTGGGACCGCAGTCGCGAATCCAGCTGTCGTTGCTGGTCATCTCCACCACCCGCACCGGTGGGGCCAGCATGGCGCGGGCGATCAGGTACTGGGCCGGCGACACGCAGACCGTCACCGGTTCGCCCTGGACGATGGCCGCGGCGACGGCGGCGAAGGCGTGCTGGGCCGGCTTGGCCCCGCCGCGCCAGTTGTCCGAACGCTCGGGCCACAGCATCCAGCAGCCGATGTGCGGCGCCCATTCGGCCGGCATGCGAAAGCCGTCGGCGCGCGGGGTGGTGTCCAGGACCTGGGACATGATGGACCTTTCCGTTAGCGCGGCGCGCGGGGCGGCGCCCCGCGGCGGTTGGCCTTCATCACGCCGATGACCAGCTCGCCGAGCGTCAGGATCAGGGCGACGCCGGCCAGGATCGGACCGGTCTTGCTCCAGTCCACCGCCACCCCGGGAACCCAGAGGAAGAACAGGATCGCCTGCAGGATGAACAGGGTGCAGACCACCGCCATGACGCCGGCGCCGACGGCGCCGCCGGGCACGCGATAGGGGCGCGGCGTCGCCGCGTCGCGGGCCCGCAGCCGCAGGAAGGCGGGGAACAGCACCAGGTAGGGCAGCAGGAAGATCACCGAGCTGAAGGCGAACAGCGACCAGAACAGGTCCTCGGCGCTGCGCGCGAAGAGGCCGTAGGCGACGATCACCAAGGTCGAGACGACGCCGGTGAGGATGTAGGCGCCGATCGGGGTCTGGTTGGATTTGTGCAGCAGGCCGAACACCGCCGGCAGCTCGCCGTCCGCCGCCGCCGCCTGGGCGGCGCGATTGGCTCCCATCGACCAGGTGACCAGATTGGCCAGGATGGTGAACACCGCCCCGACGCCGATCACGGTGATGATCACGTTCAGCCCCGGCGCGCCGGCCAGCAGCGAACGCAGGGTGTCGAGCAGGCCCTCGATCAGGCCGATGTCCTTGACGGGCAGGGCGACCAGGATGCCGAAGGTGGCCAGCAGGTAGAAGGCCGAGATCAGCAGGCCGGCGGTGATCACCGCGATCGGCACGTCGCGGCTGGGATTGCGCATCTCCTCGCCGGCCCCGGAGACCAGCTCGAAGCCCATGAAATTGTAGACGATGACCGGCAGGAAGGCCAAGCCGGCGCCCCATTGCGGGATCAGCTTGGGCCAGGACAGGTCGTTGGCCGGTCCGCGGGTCGCCAGCACATAGATGCCGGCGCCGCCGATCAGCAGCATGATCGCCGCCTTGATGACGGCGCCCAGATTGGGCACCCACTTGGCGGTCGACAGGCTGGTGACGCCGATCAGCACGGTCAGCCAGGTGGCCCCCACGCCGATGGCGATCTTGCTCCACAGGCTCATCTCGATGCCGGTGATCTGAGCGATCAGGCCGGCCAGCAGGATGTAGCCGGACGGCATCCACAGGGCGACATTGACCCAGTAGTACCAGGTGGTCCGCGCCGCCCAGCGGTCGCCGAACGCGCGGCGGATCCAGTGCTGGATGCCGCCCTCGCCGGGATAGGCGGCGCCCAGCTCGGCGGTGATCAGGCCGTAGGGGATGAAGAACAGCACGAAGGTGATCACCCACCACGACAGGGCCGAGGCGCCGATGGCGGCCGAGGCGGCCAGGGTGTCGATGACCAGGATGGCGCAGACGGTGAACAGGGTGACGTCGAACAGGCCCATGACCCGCTTGAAGCGGGGACGCGGCGCGGCGGCGGAGACGGCGTCTGACATGGCCCTAGACCTTCTGCGAGGGAGCGGCCGGAGCCGGCTCGGCGAGGGGATGGTGTTTCAGGAAGTCGGCGATGCGGCCGGCGTGCCATTGCGACAGCTCCGGCGATCGCGGCTTCAGGTGCGGGCCGATGAAGGCGACCAGGATGGCCTTCTCGGCGTGCAGCCGGTTCTCGGACTGGTCGTAGATGATCGAGCGCGGGCCATCCATCACCGCGTCGGTGACCTCGACGCCGCGCGAGGCGGGCAGGCAGTGCATGAACTTGGCGTGGGCCGGGGCGTGGGCCAGCAGCGCGTCATTGACCTGGTAGCGGGGCATGAAGGCGGCCGTCCGCTCGGGGATCTCGGCCTCCTGGCCGACCCACCACCACAGGTCGGTATAGACGAAGTCGGCCTCGGCGACGGCGGCGACGGGATCGTCGGTCAGGGTGAGGGAGCCGCCGGAAACGGCGCTGTTGGCCTGGGCGATGGCCCGCCAGGCCTCGGGCGCCTGATAGCGCTCCGGCGCGCAATGGGTGAAGTGCAGACCCATCTGGGTGCAGATCATCATCAGCGACGAGCAGACATTGGTGGCGTCGCCGATGAAGGTGACGCGCAGGTCCTCCAGCGGCTTTCCGGCGGGCCGATGCTCGAGCATGGTGAAGACGTCGCACAGCACCTGGGTCGGGTGGTTGTAGTCGGTCAGGCCGTTGATCACCGGCACGGTGGCGTAGCGGGCTAGGTCTGTGACGGTGGCGTGCTTGAGGGTGCGCGCCTCGATGGCGTCGACCATGCGGCTGATGACCCGGGCGGTGTCCTTGAGGCTCTCGCGCACCCCCAGATGGATCTCGCCCGGTTTCAGATACAGGGCGTGGCCGCCCAGCCTGGTCATCGCCACCTCGAACGAGATGCGGGTGCGGGTGGAGGGCTCCTCGAAGATCATCCCCAGCGACGCGCCCGCCAGCAGCGGCGGCAGGGCCCGTTGCAGGTCGGCCGCCTTGAGCAGGCCGGTCAGCTCCAGCAACGAAAGGAGCTCGGCCTTGGTGAAGTCCTGGGTGTCGATGAAATGGCGCATGATCACGTCCCAGCCGATCGTCGTGACCTCAAGCTTAGGGGCGATGGTCCGGCCGAAACCTGATCAAGATCAAGAAGCGCCGCGGGATCGGCGTCAGGCGCCGGCGACGATGCGCCCGTCGAGCATGTGGATCCGGCGATCCGCCGCCTCGGCGAACCCCAGGTCGTGGGTCACGCAGATGACGGCGCGGTGCTCGTCATGCGCCAGCCTCTGGAACTCCTCGATCACCAGCCGGGTGTTGACGCTGTCGAGATTGCCGGTCGGCTCGTCGCTCAGCAGGATGGCGGGGTCGTTGGCCAGGGCGCGGGCGATGGCCACCCGCTGGCGCTGGCCGCCCGACAGCCGATCGGGCCGGCGTTCGGCCTCCGCCGACAGGCCCAGCTTGCCGCACAGCAGGTCGACGCGGGCGTCGATCGCCGCGGCGTCCAGTCGGCCCAGGCGGCGCATGGGCAGGGCGACATTGGCGCGGGCGGTCAGTTCCGGCAGCAGGAAATGGAACTGGAACACATAGCCGATGCGCTCGAGCCGCAGCCGGGTTCGCGCCGCGTCGTCGAGGTCGCCGACGCCGACGCCGTCGATCAGCACCTCGCCCCGGTCGGGGCGGTCCAGCAGGCCCAGCAGATAGAGCAGGGAGGACTTGCCGCAGCCGGAGGGGCCGATGATGGCCACCAGTTCCCCGGCCCGGATCTCCAGCGACACGTCGTCGACCAGGGTGAACGGTTCCGGGTCGGTCAGCAGGCGGGTCAGGCCGCGGCCCTCAAGCAGCACGCTCATGCCGCGCCCCGCAGGATCGACACCGGATCGACATTGGCCGCCTTGCGGGCCGGCAGCCAGGCGGCCAGCAGGGCGGCGGCCATCGAGGCCCCGCCGGCGATCAGGTACTGGCCGACCCCGCGGTCGAGCGGCAGGACCAGGGGCTTGCCGCCCATGGTCAGCGGCAGGCGGGCCAGGATCTCGAGCAGGGCTGTGCCGACCCCGAAGCCGAGCGCCGCCCCCAGGATCGCCACCAACACGCCCTCGATGAGGAAGATGGTCTGCACGTCGCCGGCCGTGAACCCCATGGCCCGCAGGATGGCGATGTCGCGCCGCTTGTCGGCGACGCTGGTGGAGACCGCCGTGTAGATCCCGAAGCTGGCCACCGCCAGTATGGCCAGGATCACCGCGTACATGATCACGTTGCGGACCACGAGCAGGTTGAGGATGTCGGCCGAGCGTTCTTGCCAGGACTCCCATTTATAGCCCCACCGCGCCTCCAGGCGCGCAGCCAGACGCTGGGCGTCGTCTGGGACGGGCAGGCGGATGTGCAGTTGGTTGACGATGTTGGGCCGGGCGAACAGCACCTGGGCGGTGCGCAGCAGGCCATAGGCGACGGTGTCGCCGGCATAGAAGCCGGCGCCGGCGTCAGGTTCGATCAGGGCCAGGATGCGCATGCGCTGCAAGGCGCCGCTGGGGGCGGTGACGATCAGGGTGTCGCCCAGTCGTGCGCCCATCCGCTCGGCCAGCGGCCGGCTGATGATCACGCCGTCGGGGCGCGCCTCCAGATCGACGAGCTTGCCGCCGCTCAGGGTCTCCTCGATCTTGGTCAGCTGGCCTTCCAGGCGCGGATCGACGCCGTTCAGCGCCACCGCCGCCGTCCGTCCGGCGAAGCCGACCGTCACCGCCCCGTTGATCGACGGCGCGGCGACGGCGCCGGGGAGGGCGCGGGCGTCGGCCAGCATGGCCGGCCAGTCCTTGAGGCCGCGAACCTCTTCCTGCGGACGCAGGTCGTAGATGCGCACGGCCGCTTGCGGAAAGGTGTCGAGCGCGGGCTGGCGGCTGGGATCGCGGCGTTCGTCGCGGACGACGATGTGCGGTGCGGTGTCGATCAGGGTGCGGATGAAATCCTTCTGCGAGCCGACCATCATGCCCGAGACCGCCAGGAAAAAGCCGACTCCGATGGCGACGCCCAGCATGGCCACGACGGTCTGGCGGGCGCGCACCACGAGATGGGCCAGGGCGATGTCCGCCAGCACGGCAAGGCCGGACATCATCGACCTCGCGCCGGACGCACCCGGGCGCCGTCGCGCAGCCCCTTGGGCGGGTCGAGCACCACCGAGGCCCCGGCCTTCAGCCCCGCCGTGATTTCGGTCTGGCTGGCGGCGGCCGCGCCCAGACGCACGGGGCGCCGGTGGGCTCGGCCGTTCTCGACGGTCCAGACGCTGGCGTCGCGGACGGCGGTCGAGGGGACCAGCAC
>NZ_JBAPVS010000006.1:0-58442 GCF_049283275.1 Caulobacter sp.
GGCCAGCACCTGATGGCCAGCATCGAACTGGTCTGCCCGGCCGGATCGCCGGCCATGCTGCGCGCCGCCATCGAGGCCGGCGCTGACGCCGTCTATTGCGGCATGCGCGACGAAACCAACGCCCGCAACTTCCCGGGCCTCAACTTTTCACCCAAGGAACTCGAGGCGGCGGCCGACTGGGCCCATGAGCGCGGCGCCAAGGTCCTGGTGGCGATCAACACCTTCGCCCGGGTTGGCGCCGTGGACACCTGGCGCGCCTCGGTCGATGCGGCGGCCCGGGCCGGGGCGGACGCAATCATCGTCGCCGACCTCGGCGTCCTGGCCTATGCGCGGGACGCCCATCCCGATCTTCGGCTGCATCTGTCGGTGCAGGCGGCGGCCGGCTCGGTCGACTCGATCGACTACTACGCCAAGACCTATGGCGTGCGCCGCGTCGTGCTGCCGCGCGTGCTGTCGGCCCCGGAGATCGCCGCGCTGAACCGGCAGATCGGCGTGGAGACCGAGGCCTTCGTCTTCGGCGGTCTGTGCGTGATGGCCGAGGGCCGCTGCGCCCTGTCGTCCTACGCCACGGGCCGTTCGCCCAATCTGTCGGGCGTATGCTCGCCGCCCGAGGCGGTGGCGTTCGAAGACCATCAGGGCCAGCTGACCTCGCGGCTGGCCGGCTTCACCCTGGATCGCTTCGAGGCCGGCGAAGCGGCGGGCTATCCGACCTTGTGCAAGGGGCGTTTCCAGGCCGGCGGCGAGACGTCCTATCTGTTCGAGGAGCCCACCAGCCTCAACGCCATGGGCCTGCTGGCCGACCTGGCCAAGGCCGGCGTCACGGCGGTGAAGATCGAAGGCCGCCAGCGCGGCAAGGCCTATGTCGCGCGGGTCGCGGCCGCCTTCCGCGCCGCTCTCGACGCCCTGGATCGCGGCGAGCCCACCCAGCCTTATGAACGTCTGCTGTCGAGCCTGGCCGAGGGCGGGCGCGAGACGGCGGGCGCCTACCGAAAGACCTGGCGATGAGTCCGCGACGACTGGAACTGGCCATAGGCCCGCTGCTGTTCAACTGGTCGCCCGAGCGCATCGCCGCCTTCTACGGCCAGATCGCCCGCGACCCGGCGGTCGACCGCGTCTATCTGGGCGAGGTGGTCTGCGGCAAACGCGAGCCGCTGCTGGCGCATGCCCTGGCCGAGGCCGCGGACGTCCTCCACACGGCCGGAAAGATCGTGGTCTGGTCGACCTTGGCCCTGCCGGCCCTGCCGCGCGACCGCCAGGTCATCGCCGCCCTGGCGGCCGACCCGGCCCTGATCGAGATCAACGACATTTCGGCCCTGGCCCATCGTCCGCTGGGCGCGCCGTTCGTGGCGGGACCGTTGCTGAACGTCTATAACGAGGCGGCGGCCGGAGAGCTGATGGCCCGTGGCTGCGTGCGTCTGTGCGCCAATGTCGAGATGTCCTTGCCGGCCCTGTCGGCGCTGTCGGCGTCGTGTCCCGGCCTGGAGGTCGAGATCTTCGCCTTCGGCCGACTGCCGCTGGCCCTGTCGGGGCGGTGCTACCACGCGCGCAGCCATGACCTGCACAAGGACAATTGCCAGTTCGTCTGCGATCGCGATCCTGACGGCCTGACGGTCGAGACCCTCGACGGCGTCGGCTTCCTGGCGGTCAACGGCGTCCAGACCCTGTCCCATGGGGTGCAGGTGGTCGACAATCCCGTGGCCGATCTGCTGGCCGCCGGGGTCACGGCCCTGCGGCTGTCGCCTCATTCGGGCGACATGGCCCGGGTGATCGCCGGTTTCCGAGCCTATGCCGACGGGATCCTGGCGCCCTCCGCCCTCGCGGCGGCGATCCGCGCGACCGATCCTCCCGGTCCTCTGGTCAACGGCTACCTGCAGGGCGGAGCCGGCGCCCAATGGACGGCCCAACCATGAGCGCCATGCCCTCCCAGCAGACCTTCGACGTGATCATCCTGGGCGGCGGCATGGCCGGCGCGGCTTTGGCCGCCCATCTGGACCCGAAGACCCGGGTGGCGCTGGTCGAGCGCGAACCCGTGGTCGGCTATCACACCACCGGCCGATCGGCGGCGATGTACATCCCCTCGTACGGCGGGGCGGCGATCGCAGGACTGACCCGCGCCAGTCGGGCGTTCTTCCTCGATCCGCCGACCGGTTTCGGCCCGCCGCTGCTGTCGCCGAGGCCGGTGATGCATATCGCCGACGCTGACCAGACCGGCCGTCTCGACGCCTTCGCGGCTCGGGGCGGATTCGAAGTCCTCGACGGTCGGGCCGCGCGGGCCCGCGTGCCGATCCTGCGTCCGGGCTCGGTGGTCGCGGCGCTGATCGAGACTGACGCCGGCGACCTCGACGTCGCCCGATTGCATGCCGCCTTCCTGCATCGCGCCGAGCAGGCCGGAACCCGCGTGCTGACGGGCGCCGGCGACTGCGTCATCGTCTTCGAGGGTTCCGAGTGGCGGGTTCGCGCGACCGGCCTGGACATCTCGGCGCCGGTCCTGGTCAACGCCGCCGGGGCCTGGGCCGATGAGGTCGCGATCAGCGCCGGGCTGGCGCCGCTGGGCCTGACGCCGCTGCGCCGGACGGTGATGCTGGCCAAGGCGCCCGAGCACGCCGACTTCGCCGCCTGGCCCGTGGTCAAGGACATCGATGAGCGCTTCTATTTTCGACCCTGCGGCGGTCAGCTGCTGATCACGCCGGCCGACGAAACCCCCAGCGCGCCCTGCGACGCCGCCGCCGACGAAATGGACATCGCCGTCGGCATGGCGCGGTTCGAAGCCGCCGCTGATCATCCCGTGCGCCACCTGATCAGCCGGTGGGCGGGCTTGCGCACCTTCGCGCCCGACCGGGCCCCGGTGGTCGGCTGGTCCAAGAGCCGTCCAGGCTTCTTCTGGCTGGCGGGTCTTGGCGGCTTCGGCATCCAGACCGCGCCCGCCATGGGCCGGCTGGCGGCGGCCCTGGTCGAGGGGCGGCCGGTTCCAAGCGAACTGGTCGATCATGGCGTTCAGCGCGAGGCCTATGGGCCGGAGCGGTTCAGGCTGGCGGCCTGAGGCGTCAGATCGCCTTGGCGTGGCGCTGGCTGTCGGCGTTGAAATAGGCGTCGAACACCGCCGCGATCGAGCGCACCAGCAGGCGGCCGGGCGGCAGGACCTGGACGTGGAAGCCCCTGATCTCGGCCAGGCCGTCGGCCACGAAGGGCGTCAGGGACGCCAGCTCGGCGGCCAGGCCTTGCGGGTTCCTTCCGTGTCGCGCGCAGACAGCCGCCAGATCGACGGAAAAATCGCACATCAGCCGTTCGATGATCTCGGCCCGGAAGCGGTCGTCGTCGCTGACGGCGACGCCGCGGGCCACGGGCAGTCGGCCTTCCTTGACCGCCGCGCGCCAGGTCAGCTCATGGGTGGCGTTCTGCACGAAGCCCCGCGGCAGGCCGCCGATGGCCGAGGCCCCCATGCCCAACAGGGTGCCGGCCGGATCGGTGGTGTAGCCCTGGAAGTTGCGACGCAGGGTTCCCGCCGCCAGCGCCTTGGCCATCGGATCGTCGGGCAGGGCGAAATGGTCCAGCCCGATGCGCACATAGCCCTCGGCGGCCAGCCGTTCGGCGGCGCTTTCGCTCTGGTCCAGGCGCGCCTGCGGTCCGGGCAGGGCGGCCTCGTCGATCAGTTTCTGATGGCTCTTCATCCACGGCACGTGGGCGTAGCCGAACAGGGCCAGCCGCTCGGGACGCAGGCTCAGCAACTGGTCCAGGGTCGACAGGGTGTTGGCTGTGGTCTGATAGGGCAGGCCGTACATCAGGTCCAGATTGATCGAGCCGACCTTGGCCTCGCGCAGCCAGTCGACGCAGTCGGCGATGTGCTCGAAGGTGTCCTGGCGATTGACCGCCGCCTGGACCTCGGGCGTCAGGTTCTGGACCCCCAGGCTGGCGCGGGTCATGCCGCGGGCGGCGGCGGCCTGGACCCAATCGCGCGTCAGCACGGCCGGGTCCATCTCGATGGCCACGTCGAGGTCCGGCGTCAGGTCGAAGACCTGGCCCAGACGGTCGAAGATCGCGTCGATCTCGCTCAGTGACAGCATGTTGGGTGTGCCGCCGCCGAAGTGCACCGCGCCGGCGCTCAGGCGAGCGGGCAGGGCCGCGCCCAGCAGGTCGATCTCGTCCAGCAGCAGCCGCACATAGTCGCCGACCGGTTCATGGCGGTTCACCGCCCGGGTGTTGCAGCCGCAGTACCAGCAGAGCCGGGCGCAGAACGGGATGTGCAGGTACAGCGACACCGCTTCATCCGTCGGCAGGGCGGCGAGCCAGGCTTGGTAGCGCTCGGCCGTGACCTCGGCGGTGAACTGGGTGGCCGGCGGATAGCTGGTGTAGCGCGGCGCGCGGCCGTCGTACTTGGCGATCAGGTCGGCGGCCGGGCGGGCGCTGGGCGGGGCGACGAGGGTGGGGGTCATGGCGGGGCTGATCAGGCGACGGCGGCGTCGGCCGCCGACTCCAACGTCCAGGCCGCTTCGGCGAAAGCCACGGGAGCGCGATAGGCCTCGCGGGCCGCTTGGAAGAGGGGGAAGGGGAAGCGGATCGGAACTTCGGCCAGGGCGGCGGCCAGCATCTCCAGGTGGGCCGCCCAGCCGGCGGCGGCGCGGCCGGCGTCTTCGCTCGCCGGTTGGCTGAGGCTCAGGGTCAGGCGCGCGCCCTGTTCAGTCGGCTCGATCTCCCAGCGCAGCGGGCGGGCCGGTTCGCCTGGGCCGCTCCAGCCGTACTCCAGCAGGCGTCCGGGCGTGATCGCCGTCACGCGGCTGTCGATGACGATGCCGCTGTCGCCGAAATCCAGCTGGGCGGCGCCGCCGACTTCCAACGCGATGGTTCCCGGAGCCAGCCATTGGACCAGGTCCTCGGGGCGGGTCAGGGCGCGCCACAGCTGTTCGGGCGAGGCCTCGAAGTCCCGACGAATCCGCAGGGTGATGATCTCGCCCCGGCGTTGGAAGGTGGTGATCGGCTCGGCGTGTTCGGGCATCGGTCGTCTCCTAGCCCGCAGTCTGACCGAAGCCCGTGCGTTCGACCTTGATCCGCGTCAAGCCTGGCGCCGCATCGGTTGTTGGGCGTGGAGCTCGGCCAGGGTGTTGAGATTGACGAACGGGTCGGGCTGGACCGTTCCCCAGTCGACCACGACCTCGCCGCTCACGGCCGCAAGACCCCGGAGGGACGAGCGGCCCTGGGCCAGATAGTCGGCCAGCCGCGGCTCGACCGTGGTGCTCCACAAGCCGCAGATCGGGTGCAGGTGATCGTTGCTGGCGGGCAGGGCGACCTTGGCGTTCGAGCGCAGGGCGGCGGCGAGGCGCAGGGTCAGGTCGTCCGGCAGGCGCGGCATGTCGCACGCCAGGAGCTGAACCCAAGTCGCGCCGCGGGAGCGGGCGAAGGCCAGAGCCGAAGCCAGGCCGGCCAAGGGGCCGGGCACGTCGGGACGGTCGAACAGCAGCGGGACGCCGACCTCGCCGCCGATCTGATCGGCGTCGCGGACGGCGACGGCGATCTCGTCGCCATAGCCTCGCGCCAGGATCAGGGCGCGGGTCAGGAGCGAGGTCTCGCCCCAGGTGCGCAGAGGCTTGCCGCCGCCCATCCGCCGGCCGGCGCCGCCGGCCAGGACCACGGCCACGCAAGGATCGGTCATGGTCAGGAGGCCTTTCGCTTGCCGCGCCGCCGTGCGGCCTGGTCCATGGGACCGCCGACCAGGGCCATCGCCTGTCTG
Organism: Caulobacter sp.; assembly: GCF_049283275.1. Classification (GTDB taxonomy): domain Bacteria; phylum Pseudomonadota; class Alphaproteobacteria; order Caulobacterales; family Caulobacteraceae; genus Caulobacter. Next base: position 5,723 of record NZ_JBAPVS010000006.1, read on the forward strand.
GGGCCGCTGATCGAGGTCTCCAGGTCGCGCAGAAGCCCGTCGGCCGCCGAATGGACCCAGCCGTGCAGGCTCAGGAACTGGCCGCGTCGCCAGGCCTCCAGGACCAGCGGATTGGCGGCTAGACTGGCTAGCTGGGAGGCCACGTTGAGTTCACAAAGTCGGTTGGCGCGGGCGGCCGGATCGAGGATCGTCTCCAGGTCCTGAGCATAGCGCCAAGCCAGGGCGCGCACCGGCGCCAGCCAGTGATTGACCAGACCCGGCGGCGGGTCCGACAGCGTCGCGCTCATCGCGCCGCAGCCATAGTGGCCGCAGACCACCACGTGGCGAACCTTCAGCACATCCAGGGCGTACTGCAGGCTGGACAGGAAGCCGATGTCCTGGGGCAGGGCCAGATTGCCGAGATTGGCATGGGTGATGATCGCGCCGGGCGGCAGGTCGGTCAGGTCCTGACCCGACAGCCGGCTGTCGGCGCAGCCGATCCAGAGATACTCCGCCTGGCGCGGGGCCGCCTGGCGCGTGAAGAAGTCGCGATCGCCGTGACGATCCGCCGCCCAGGCGAGGTTGCCGGCCAGCAGGTCTTCGCTCATGCCTCGTCGGCCCCGGCGGCGACCTCGAGCCGTCGTCCGCGGCGGGCGGCGAGCCGGCGGCCCAGGGTCGTGAGATCTTCGGGAGTCAGCCGCAGCCGCGCGATCGGCAGGACGATGGCGTTCTCCAGGCCCAGGTGGCGGCGTTCCTGAACGGCGAAGGTGATCATCGCCTTGCGCTGCACCGGGTCCAGTCCCGGCGCGCGCTCGGTCTCCAGACAGGCCAGGAGGTGGTCGCGCACGGCGCCGGCATGGACCACGTCGGCCCGATGCTCGGCCGACAGCATGCCCAGCACCCGCTCGACGTCGTCCCCCGGCTCGCAGCGTCGCCGCAGCAGCGGAAAGAAGTCCTCTTCCTCGTCGATCACGTGCAGGGGCAGGTCGTGATCCAGGAAGGCGATCAGTTCGACCACCCGAGGCCGGTCGAACACCATGGCGGCGGCGACCTCCTCGATCATCTTGCAGGCCTGCCGGTGGCGATAGTGCTCGGCGAAGAACCATTCGATCGGTTCGGCCAGCAAGTGCAGCGGAATGGCCTCGATCGTGGTCGTCGTCATGGGGCGACCTAGACCTTCCGGAAGATCGTGTAGGCGCGCGCCTTGGGCGTGAGCCGGGTGCGCAGCAGTGAGGCGACGGCGGCGACAGCCGGATCCTCGGCGCCCTGGGCGGCGGAGATCAGGTGGGTCCAGGACTCGTCGCCGGCGGTGTTGACGAAGTCGTGGACCGCCCGCTGGACGAAGGCCTCCAGGTCGATCCCGGCGGCCAGGGCCGCCGCGCGGGTCCGTTCGGCCAACTCCGGATCGGAGGCGTCGAGCCAGGCTTCCAAACCGGCCGCCGAGGCGCCGGCCAGGAGCTCGCCCAGCGACAGGGCTCCGGTGTCGAAGCGTCCGTCGGGGGTCAGGCTGAAGGCCACGCCCTGGTCGCGGGCCCGGTCGGCCAGATCCGAGACGTAGCGGGTGGCGGCGGCCGTCCACGCCCGGCTTTCCAGGTGCAACCGGATCTTGTCCTCGACATAGTCGAAGGGCAGTTCGCGCCCCTCGATGCGACGGTCCAGCTTGAGCACGTGCCACCCGAACCGCGACCGCACGGGCTGGCTGAGGATTTCGCCAGGCTCCAACCCGGACAGGGCCTGCTCGATTTCGCCGACCACGTCGCCCGGACCCAGTTGGCCCAGCGAACCGCCGACCTCGCCGGAAGGGCAGTTGGACAGCGACTTGGCCAGGGCGGAGAACTGGCCCGGTTGCCGGGTCAGGGTCTCCACCACATTCAACGCGGCCCGGTGAGCCGCCTCCCAGTCGGCCTCATCCTGGCCCGTGGGCGCGATGAGGATGTGGGCGGCCTCGACAAGGGCCGGACTGGTGAAGCGGCTGCGCTGGGTGTCGTAGATGTGGCGACAGAGCTCCAGAGACGGCGTTTCGATCTCGACCTCTTCGTCGAGAACGGCGCGGATCAGGGCCTCCTCGTTGGTTTCCTCGCGGCCCGCCTCGTCGAGTTGCGGCTCGGCGCGCAGGCCCAGTTCGTCGGCGCGATGCAGGAGCAGGGCGCGCACGGCCAGGGCCTTGCCCGCGGCCCGCCGAGCCTCGGCCGCCGAAAGGCTGGGATGGTTCTGGGCTTCCTGGGCGATCAGGAACTCGGGGATCTCGACGCCGTCGACAACGGTGGTGGCGTTCATCGTCTATTCCCGGGCCTTGAAGGCGGAGCTGGTGTTCGGCCAGGGCGCGTTGACGGGGTCGCGGTAGGTCGGGGCCGCGGCCTCCGGCTTGATCGGCAGGCGGCGGGTGGTCCGCACCAGCTGCCAGCCGCGACGGTTCAGGTACCAGATCGGCGCCGAGAGCATGTGGACCAGGCGGGTGAACGGGAACAGCAGCAGGATGGTCATGCCCAGCACCAGGTGCAGCTTGAAGATCGGATGCACGTCGGCGACGAAGGCGGCGACGCCGGGCTTGAAGGTGAAGACGCCCTGGGCCCAGAACATGAACTTGATCATCTCCTGACCGTCCAGGTGATGGGCCGAGATGGCGATGGTCGACAGACCCAGGATCAGCTGCACCATCAGGATCACCAGGATGGCGATGTCGCTGAAGCTGGAGGTCTTGCGGATGCGCGCGTCGAACAGCCGGCGATGCAGCAGCAACAGGCCGCCGGCCAGGCACAGGGCCCCGGCCAGGCCGCCGGCCGCCATGGCCAGGATCTGCTTGGCGCCGTGCGGGACGCCCAGGGCGTCGAACACCCAGATCGGCGTCAGCAGGCCGACGAAATGGCCGCCGAAGATGACCAGGATTCCCAGGTGGAACATCACCGAACCGGCCACCAACTGGCGGCGGCGCAGCAGCTGCGAGGAGCCCGATCGCCAAGTGTATTGCTCGCGGTCGAAGCGCAGGACGCAGCCCAGCACCAGCACCGCCAGGCAGATATAGGGATAGACGCCGAACAGGAATTGATTGAGCAGGCCCATGACTAGACTCCTTGAGCGGCGCTGACGCGGGGCCGGCGCGGGGTGCGGCCAGGCTCGGCTTGCATGGCCTCGACCAGGGCGCCGGCCTTGGGGCAGCCGACGTCGGAGGGACCGAAGGTGACGGCGGTTTCAGCCCAGGCCTTGTCGAGGGCGTCCAGGTCGTCGGGGTCCTCGTCCGGCTCGCTCAGCAGGGCCGCGAGGACGGCCGGATCGGCCTTTTGTGAGGCCAGGCTGGCCAGGGCCCCGAAGACGGCGCGATAGGCGCTGTCACGCTTTTTCAGGCGCTCGCCCATCGCGTCCAGGACATGGGTGGCTTCGCCCAGCAGCGATGCGGCCTCGGCGTTGGGCAGGATCGACAGGAACTCCAGGAACACCGGCAGAAAGTCCGGCAGTTCGTTGGCCGTCAGGTCCAGACCCTTGGTGCGATAGAGCTCCAGCAGCGCCACCATCGCCTCGCCGCGGTCGCGGCTTTCGCCATGGACGTGCTCATAGAGGTTCAGCGACAGCGAGCGTGTCCGGTCGAACAGGTCTGTGTAGCGCTCCTGCAGGTCGTAGATGTCGCCGTCGGTGAGGGTCGAGACCAGCCGCGCCAGCGCCTTGGTCAGGGCGGGCGACAGCAGGTTCTCCTGGATGATCTCCCCCAGCGCATAGGGGGCGGCTTCCTGCAGTTCCGGGTTGGGATAGGTCAGCAGCAGGGCAAGCGCCTTGTAGGTGCGGGCCATGGGCTTACGCCTCCATCGGATTTTTGGCGCGCGAGCGCGGGTTGGAGCCGAACAGGCCCGTTTCGGTGCGTCCGCCGGAGCAGCCGTTGCCGAACGTGAAGCCGCAGGAGCCGCGCAGGTCGTAGGCGTCCTCGGCGACTTCGCGGTGAGCCGAGGGGATGACGAAGCGGTCCTCGTAGTTGGCGATGGCCATGTAGCGATACATGTCCTCGACCTGGGCGGCGGTCAGGCCGACCTTGCCGGCGACGGCATGGTCGATGCGGCCGTGCACGGTCTTGGCGCGCATGTAGCCGCGCATGGCGAGCATGCGCTCCAGCGCCTGGACCACCGGCGGCTCGTTGCCGGCGGTCAGCAGGTTGGCCAGGTAGCGGACCGGGATGCGCAGCGAGGCGACGTCGGGCATGTCGCCGTCCATCTCCAGCGCGCCGGCCGAGGCGGCCGACTGGATCGGCGACAGGGGCGGCACGTACCAGACCATGGGGAGGGTCCGGTATTCGGGGTGGAGCGGGAAGGCGACCTTCCAGTCGATGGCCATCTTGTAGACCGGGCTCTTACGGGCCGAGTCCAGCCAGGCCTCGGGAACGCCGTCGGCGCGCGCCTGGGCGATCACCGCCGGATCGTTGGGATCCAGGAAGATGTCGAGCTGGGCCTGATAGAGGTCCTTCTCGTCGGGCGTCGAGGCGGCCGCCTGGATGCGGTCGGCGTCATAGAGCAGCACGCCCAGATAGCGGATCCGGCCCACGCAGGTTTCCGAACACACGGTCGGCAAACCCACCTCGATGCGCGGGAAGCAGAAGGTGCACTTCTCGGATTTTCCCGATTCCCAGTTGTAGTAGATCTTCTTGTAGGGACAGGCCGAGACGCACATCCGCCAGCCGCGGCACTTGTCCTGGTCGATCAGGACGATGCCGTCCTCCTCGCGCTTGTAGATCGCGCCCGAGGGACAGGCCGCCACGCAGGCGGGGTTCAGGCAGTGCTCGCACAGCCTGGGCAGATACATCATGAAGGTGTTTTCGAACTGGCCGTAGATCTCCTTCTCGATGCCTTCGAAATTGGCGTCGGCGGAGCGTTTGGAGAACTCGCCGCCCAGGATTTCCTCCCAGTTGGGGCCCCATTCGATCTTCTCCATCCGCTGGCCGGTGATCTTCGAGCGCGGCCGCGCGGTGGGGAAGTTCTTCATCTCCGGAGCGTTCTGGAGATGGGCGTAGTCGAAGTCGAACGGCTCGTAATAGTCGTCGATCTCGGGCAGATCGGGGTTGGCGAAGATCTTGGCCAGGATGCGCCATTTGGCGCCCATCTTGGGTTCGATCTTGCCGTTGGCCTTGCGGACCCAGCCGCCGTTCCACTTCTTCTGGTTCTCCCAATCCTTGGGAAAGCCGATGCCGGGCTTGGTCTCGACATTGTTGAACCAGGCGTATTCGACGCCTTCGCGGTTGGTCCACACGTTCTTGCAGGTGACCGAGCAGGTGTGACACCCGATGCACTTGTCGAGGTTCAGCACCATGCCGATTTGGGCGCGCACCTTCATTGGGCGAAATCCTTCTGAACGAGCGTTTCTTCCAGCCAGTCGATCTTGGTCATCTTGCGGACGACCACGAACTCGTCGCGGTTGGAACCGACGGTGCCGTAGTAGTTGAAGCCGTAGGCCAGCTGGGCGTAGCCGCCGATCATGTGGGTCGGCTTGAGCACGGTGCGGGTGCACGAGTTGTGGATGCCGCCGCGCAGGCCGGTGATCTGAGACCCCGGAGTGTTCACGATCTTTTCCTGCGCGTGGTACATGAAGGTCGTGCCTTCACGGATGCGCTGGGAGACCACCACCCGGGCCGTCAGGGCGCCGTTGGCGTTGAAGACCTCGATCCAGTCATTGTCGACCAGACCCGCCTTCTTGGCGTCGACCTCCGACACCCAGACCACGGGACCCCCGCGGTTGAGCGTCAGCATCATCAGGTTGTCGCTGTAGGTGGAGTGGATGCCCCACTTCTGGTGCGGCGTGATGAAGTTGAGGACGATCTCCTTCTCGCCATTGGGCTTGGCGCCCATGACGTGGGTGGTCTTCAGGTCGATGGGCGGGCGGTAGACGCACAGCGCCTCGCCGAACGCCCGCATCCACAGGTGATCCTGATAGAGCTGCTGGCGACCGGTCAGGGTCCGCCACGGGATCAGTTCGTGGACGTTGGTGTAGCTGGCTGTGTAACAGACCTTCTCGCTCTCGATGCCCGACCAGGTCGGCGAGGTGATGATCTTGCGCGGCTGGGCCAGGAGGTCGCGGAAGCGGATCTTCTCGTCTTCCTTGGGCAGGGCCAGGTGCGTGTGGTCACGGCCGGTCTGCTTCTCGAGCGCTTCCCAAGCCTTGACCGCCACCTCGCCGTTGGTCTCCGGCGCCAGCATCAGGATGACCTCGCAAGCGTCGATATCGCTGTCGATGCGGGCCAGGCCCTGGGTCTGTCCCTCATCGAGGACCTCGCCGTTCAGCGCCTTGAGCAGGTCGACCTCGTGCTCGGTGTTCCAGCCGATGCCCTTGCCGCCGTTGCCGCTTTTAGCCAGCAGCGGACCCAGCGCGGTGAAGCGCTTGTAGGTGTTGGGGTAGTCGCGCTCGACGATGGTGATCTGCGGCATGGTCTTGCCGGGGATCGCCTCGCATTCGCCCTTGGACCAGTCGCGGACGTCGAACGGCTGGGCCAGTTCGGCGGCGCTGTCGTGCTGGATGGGGGTCAGGACGACGTCCTGCTCGACGCCCAGCACTTCGGGGGCGACCTTGGAGAAGGCCTTGGCGATGGCCTTGAAGATCTCCCAGTCGGACTTCGACTCCCAGCTCGGATCCACGGCCGCGCTCAGCGGGTGGATGAACGGGTGCATGTCGGACGTGTTGAGGTCGTTCTTTTCGTACCAGGTGGCGGTGGGCAGGACGATGTCGGAATAGACCGCGGTGGTCGACATCCGGAAGTCGAGGGTCACAAGGAGGTCGAGCTTTCCCTCCGGCGCCTTGTCGTGCCACGCGACCTCGGTGGGTTTCACCCCGCCGGTCTCGCCCAGGTCCTTGCCCTGCACGCCGTGCGAGGCGCCCAGCAGGTGCTTGAGGAAGTATTCGTGGCCCTTGCCGGAGGACCCCAGGAGGTTGGAGCGCCAGACGAACATGTTGCGCGGCCAGTTGGCCGGATCGTCGGGATCCATGCAGGACATCTGCAGGTTGCCGCCCTTGAGCTGTTCCAGGGCATAGGCCTTGGGGTCCTGGCCGGCGGCGGCGGCCGCCTTGGCGACTTCCAGCGGGTTGGTCTTCAGGGCCGGGGCCGAGGGCAGCCAGCCCATGCGTTCGGCCTTGGCGTTGAAGTCGATCATCGAGCCGTTCCACACGCCCTCGGGCGCGGTGGGCGATAGGATCTCGTCCATGCCGACGGTCTCGTAGCGCCACTGGTTGCTGTGGGCGTAGAAGAACGAGGTGGAGTTCTGCTGGCGAGGCGGCTTGACCCAGTCGGTGGCGAAGGCCAGAGGGGCCCAGCCGGTCTGCGGCCGCAGCTTTTCCTGGCCGACATAGTGCGACCAGCCGCCGCCCGATTGGCCGACGCATCCGCACATCACCAGCATGTTGATGGCGGCGCGGTAGTTCATGTCCATGTGGTACCAGTGGTTCATCGCCGCGCCGATGATGATCATCGACTTGCCGTTGGTCTTTTCGGCGTTGTCGGCGAAACCGCGGGCCACGGCCAGGATCTGCTCGCGCGGCACCGAGGTGATGGCTTCGGCCCAGGCCGGCGAGTAGGGCTGGACGTCGTCATAGTCGGTCGGCATGTGGTCGCCGCCAAAGCCCTGGTCGACGCCGTAGTTGGCCAGGAACAGGTCGTAGACGCAGGCCACCAGGGTCTCGCCCTCGGGCAGCATCATCCGCTTGACCGGCACGTTGCGCACCAGCACGTCGGGATGGTCGGTCATGGCGAAGCCGTTGGTGGCCGCGCCGCCGAAATAGGGGAAGCGCACGCCGGCGACGTCGTCGTGGACGCCCTTCAGGCCCAGGCGCAGCGTGGTCTCACGTCCCGCGCCGTCCTTTTCCTCCAGGTTCCACTTGCCGTCCTCGCCCCAGCGGAAGCCGATCGAACCGTTGGGAACCACCACCTGGCCGGTGGCGTCGTCCAGGGCGACGGTCTTCCAGTCGGGATTGTTGGTCTCGCCCAGGGCCTTGTCGAACTCGGCCGCGCGCAGCAGTCGCTCGGGCACATACGCGCCGTCCTGGGGAACCAGGCGGACCAGCATGGGCAGGTCGGAATACTTGCGCAGGTAGTCGCGGAAATAGGGGACCTGACGGTCGACGTGGAACTCCTTGAGGATCACGTGGCCGAACGCCATGCCCAGGGCCGCATCGGTGCCTTGCTTCACGGCCACCCAGAGGTCCGAGAACTTGGAGGCTTCCGAATAGTCGGGGCAGATCACCACCGACTTGGCGCCGCGATAGCGCGCCTCGGTGTAGAAGTGGGCGTCGGGCGTGCGGGTCTGCGGAACGTTGGAGCCCCACAGGATCAGGAAGCTGGAATTGAACCAGTCGGCGCTCTCGGCGACGTCGGTCTGCTCGCCCCAGGTCTGGGGCGAGGCGGGCGGCAGGTCGCAGTACCAGTCGTAGAACGATCCGCAGACCCCGCCGATCAGCTGCAGGTAACGCGCGCCGGCGGCGTACGAGACCATGGACATGGCCGGGATCGGCGAGAAGCCGAACACCCGGTCAGGACCCCAGGTCTTGACGGTGTAGGCGTTGGCCGCGCCAATGATTTCGGTGACTTCGTCCCAGGTGGCGCGAATGAAGCCGCCGCCGCCGCGCCGCGTCACATAGTCGGCGCGCTGGGCGGGATCGTTCTGGATCGAGGCCCAGGCGGCCACCGGCGTGCGGGTGGCCCGTGCGGCCCGCCACAGCTTCAGCAGCCGCGAGCGGATCAGCGGGTATTTCACCCGGTTGGCCGAGTAGAGGTACCAGCTGTAGCTGGCGCCCCTGGCGCAGCCGCGCGGCTCGTGGTTGGGCAGCTCTGGCCGCGTGCGCGGATAGTCCGTCTGCTGGGTTTCCCAGGTGACGATCCCGCCCTTGACGTAGATCTTCCACGAGCACGAGCCGGTGCAGTTCACGCCATGGGTGGAGCGCACGATCTTGTCGTGCTGCCAGCGGTTTCGATAGGCCTGCTCCCAGGTGCGGTCGTCGTCGTTCATGACGCCGTGGCCGTCGGAGAACAGCTCGGTCTTTCGCGTGAAGAACGCGAGGCGGTCCAGGGTATGGCTCATTGGGCGGGAACCTTGATGAGGGCGGGCGCGCGCAGCATCGACGTCTTGCGGGCGTAGAAGGCCCAGTTGACGATCACGCAGCTGACGTAGAAGCCAAGGAAGACATAGAGGGCGATCTGCGGGTTGCCGGTGGCCTTCAGCGAGTCGCCGAACGCCTTGGGGATGAAGAAGCCGCCGAAGGCGGCGATGGCCGAGGTGAAGCCGACGATGGCCGCCGACTCCATTTCCGCAGCCCTTTGGCTGGCCTCGGCGGTCGCCTGGGGCATCAGCCGGGGCATGTCGGCGCGAACGATCGTGGGGATCATCTGGAAGGTCGAGGCGTTGCCGACCCCGGTCCAGAAGAACAGCCACAGGAAGCTGGCGAAGAAGATCGGGAAGGACGGCGCCGCGCCGTAGGCGCCGACCCCGGCCAGCACGCCCAGCACGCCCACGGCCAAGGCCAGGAAGGACCACTGGGTGACGCGGTCGCCGCCGAAGCGGTCGGAAACGCCGCCGGTCAGGGCGCGCGAACCGGCGCCGATCAACGGACCCAGGAACGCCAGCTGCAGAACGTTGATGTCGGGAAACAGGGTCTTGGTCAGCAGCGGGAAGGCGGCCGAGAAGCCCAGGAACGAGCCGAAGGTGCCCAGATAGAGCCAGCACATGATCCAGTTGTGCTTGCGGCTGAAAATCACCGCCTGATCGGCGAAGGAGGCCCTGGCCGAGGCGATGTCGTTCATGCCGAACCAGGCGGCCACGGCCGCGGCGACGATGAACGGGACCCAGACATAGGCCGCGTTCTGCAGCCAGATGTGCTTGGTCACGCCGTGGTCGACGATGGTCTGGGGCGCGCCGGCCAGCGGTCCGAACAGCGCCAAGCCGATCACCACCGGCACCAGGAACTGCATGACGCTGACGCCGAGATTGCCGAAGCCGGCGTTGAGGCCCAGGGCCGCGCCCTTCTCGCTCTTGGGGAAGAAGAACGAGATGTTGGCCATGGAGGAGGCGAAGTTGCCGCCGCCCAGGCCGCAGGCCAGGGCCAGGCCGACGAAGACGCCGTAGGGCGTGGTCGGATCCTGAACCACCAGCCCGATGCCGATGGCCGGGATGAGCAAGGACAAGGTGGCCAGGGCGGTCCAGCGGCGGCCGCCGAAGATCGGCACCATGAAGCTGTAGAAGATCCGCAAGGTGGCGCCCGACAGGGCGGGCAGGGCGGCCAGCCAGAACAGCTGCTCGGTGGTGAACTTGAAGCCGACCAGCTTGAGCTTGGCGATGACCATCGACCAAACCATCCAGACCGAGAAGGCCAGCAGGAGGTTGGGCACCGAGATCCACAGGTTGCGACGGGCGACGGCTTTTCCGCTCGCGCGCCAGAAGTCGGCGTCCTCGGGACGCCAGTCGGTCAGGACCGGGCTTGATTGGGTTGTGGGCATGGACTGCGCCTTACTTCGTCTTGGCGGATGGGTTGGCGACGCGTCCGGCGGGCGCGGCGGAGAACGAGGCGCGGCTCAGGCCGGCCATTTCGGGAAGTTGCGGCAGGTCGGCCAGTTGGGGCGCGCTGGCGCGCTCCATCCGGCCGATGGCCAGATGCATCCAGGTCAGGGCTCCGGCGACCAGGACGAACAGCAGCATGAAGCAGCTGGTCCAGACGCCGGTGAGGTCGTTCAGCGCGCCGAACGCGATCGGCATCACGAAGCCGCCCAGACCGCCGACCATGCCGACCAGGCCGCCCACCGAACCGATGTGGTCGGGGTAGTAGACCGGGATGTGCTTGAAGACGGCCGCCTTGCCCAAGCTCATGGCGAAGCCCAGCACGAACAGCAGGATCACGAACGGGACCAGGCCGGTGGCCAGGCGGAAGCTGATCGGGCCGTGCACGCCGTCGATGACATAGCTGGTGGCCGGATAGGACAGCAGGAAGGCGCAGATCACGCTGATGATGAAGGTCAGGTACATGACCTTGCGCGCGCCGATCTTGTCCGACAGCCAGCCGCCGAACACCCGGAACAGCGAGCCGGGAATGGAATAGGCGGCCGCCAGCATGCCCGCGGCGATCAGGTCGAGATGATAGACCGCGACCAGATAGTGCGGCAGCCACAGCGCCAGGGCCACGAAGCCGCCGAACACGAAGAAGTAGTAGAGGGCGAAGCGCCAGACCTGCAGCTTGCGCAGCGGCGCCAGCTGAGCGGCGGTGTTCTGCGGCTTGGCGCCGGTGCGCCGGCGGGTCTGCAGGTCAGGCTCGTCGCGGGTCGTGAAGAAGAAGGCCAGCGCCAGCAGGGCCAGCGCTCCGGCCCAGATCTGGGCCACGGCCTGCCAGCCCAGGGCCAGCATCACGAAAGGCGCGATGAACTTGGTGACCGCCGCGCCGACATTGCCGGCCCCGAAAACGCCCAGGGCCGCGCCCTGGCGTTCCTTGGGGAAGAACTTGGCGACATAGGCCACCCCGACCGCGAACGAGCCGCCGGCCAGGCCGACGCCGAGCGCCGCCACCAGGAACTGCGGATAGGTGTGGGCGTAGGAGAGCAGGAAGGTGGCCGCCGCCGCCGACAGCATGACCAGCAGATTGACCAGGCGGCCGCCATACTGGTCGGTCCACACGCCCAAGAACACCCGCACCAGCGAACCGGTCAGGATCGGGGTGCCGACCAGCAGGCCAAACTGGGCCTCGCTCAGCCCCAGGTCCTGCTTGATCTTGACGCCGATGATCGAAAACACCGTCCACACCGCGAAACAGGCGGTGAAGGCGATCGTGCTCATCGTCAGGGCCGATCCGGCTCCCGGTTGCGATGGCGTCGCCGTCTGCATGTCAGTCCCCAAATCTCGCGCGACATCGTCAGCCGCGTGCAATCTATTGCGGGGGTGGGGCTTCAGAGCATTTGATAATGATCAAGCAAAATCAAATAACCGATGGTCACTTTCAAGTCTTCGGTGTGGCAGAACGACGCGTTTTTCTTTCATCAATACGAGTTGACTATAACGGCAAGCGCGCGCTTGATAGTCATCAAGTGGGCGGGCACTCGGCGGCTTGATCTGCCTCAAAGCCGCCAGAGCGCGTCGACGCCATGAAGGACCCATGATGAGAAGCGCCGATCTCGACCGCGTCCGGAGCCTGCCCCTGTTTGGCGTGATGTCCGACGAGGCGTTCAAGAACGTCACCGGCGGCGCCTTCCTGCAGAAGTTCCCGGCCGGGACCACCCTGCTCACCGAGGGCGACACCGTCGACTTCCTCTATGTGTTGCTCGACGGCAGCGTCGAGCTGGGCGCGAGCTGGAACGACAAGGACACCATCCTGGCCGTGTTGCGGCCGGTCTCGACCTTCATCCTGGCCGCCGTGGTGCTCGACGCCGACGCTCTGATGAGCGCCCAGACCATCGAACGCTCCGACATCCTGATGCTGTCGGGCGAGGCTCTGCGGCGGGCGATGAGAGAGGACGCGGCGTTCTCGGTCGCCGTGGCGCAGGAACTGTCGGGCTGCTATCGCGGCCTGGTTCGCGCCATCAAGAACCAGAAGCTGCGCGGCGGGCTCGAACGTCTGGCCAATTACCTGATCACCCAGAAGATCCGCCAGGGCGGCGCGGACACCTTCTCCCTGCCGCACGAAAAACGCCTGCTGGCCTCGGTGCTGGGCATGACCCCGGAAAACCTGTCGCGGGCTTTCGCCTCGATCACCGACTACGGCGTGGTCATCAACGGCCCGCAGGTGACGATCGCGCGACCGTCGGTGCTGGAGCGCCTGGCTAAGCCCGATCCCCTGATAGACAACCACACCCCGCCCAGCGCCGCGCCGACCGGCAAGGCCCAGCGTGAGCGCTGGCCCACCGATCGCAACCAGCGCACCGGCTCCTAAAAGAGCCGATCAGCCGCCGAACTGCGCGAGCTGGCGGGTGTCGCCGCTATTGTTCTCGTGCAGCCGATGGCCGGCCGGTTTGCCGACCAGGGCCGCCTGGATGCGGGCTTGCAAAGCCTCTTCCTGGCCGGGAACCAGCAGGTCGCGCAGATTGACGCCCAGCTCACCGAACAGGCACAGGCGCAGCGCGCCTCTGGAGGTCACGCGCAGGCGGTTGCAACTGTCGCAAAAGCCCGGCGCATAGGGCGCGATCAGGCCGATGCGGCCGGCATGGTCGGGGTGCGAGTAGTCGGTCGCGGGCCCGTCGTCGAAAGCCTTGGCCATGGGAGTCCAGCCGCGCGCCGCCAGCCAGCCTTGCAGATCGACGCCGGAGACGTGCTGGTCGTCGAAATAGGCGGCGTTGTCGCCGGTGCGCATCAGCTCGATGAAGCGGAACGAGATCGGCCGGTCGCGGACGAAGTCTGTGAAGGCGTCGAAGCCCCTCTCGACCGTGTCGCGCAGCAGGACGGCGTTGGCCTTCACCGTCGGCGTTCCCAGGGCGAGGGCCAGGTCGAGCCCGGCGACGATCTGGTTCAGCTGGTCGTGGCCGGTGATGCGATGGAAAACGGCGGGGTCCAGCGAGTCGATGCTGACATTGAGATTGGTCAGGCCCGCCTCGCGCCAGGCGGCGGCGTTGCGCCGAAGGTTCCAGCCGTTGGTGGTGATCGCCACCTTGTCGATGCCGGGCGTGGCGGCGGCGCGGGCGATGATCTCGACCAGGTCGCGCCGCACGCTGGGCTCGCCGCCCGTCAGACGCAGCTTGGCGACGCCGAAGCCGGCGAAGGCCCGCACCAGACGATCGATCTCGTCGGGGGTCAGGAAGCTCATCGCCCCGGATTTCTTGAAGCCGTCGGGCAGGCAGTAGGTGCAGCTGTAGTTGCACACCTCGGTGATCGAGAGGCGCAGATAGCGGAAACGACGGCCAAAGCCGTCAACCAGACGTCCCATGCGGGCTCCTTTCCAAGCAAGGGAGGCGACGGTGTTTCCCCCGTCACCCTTGCCGGCGAACCGGCGCGGCGGCCGGACCTTGGCGCGGGTGCGCGTTAGGCCTGGACGCTCGGAGCGAGATCTATCGGTAGGCTTGGACGGCGCCGCAGGCCATGACCCGCGGCGCCGCAGAACTTGATAACAATCAAGCCCTGAGCGGGCGCGGAAGGATCAGCATCGGTCCATAGCTCGCCGCAAACCCGGCGAAGGCCAAGATCCAGAGCGCGGCGGAAATGATCAGCAGGGTCTGCTGCCAGAGACCGGTGAACGGGGCGGCGACGCGGGCCACGGCTGCGGCGTTGATCGCCACGTAGACGGCGGTGGTCGCGGCGTCGGCGCGCAAATCGCGCCCGCTGTGGCCTCGAGTCGACCGGGTCATCACCGCCAGGGTCATGACGCCCACGGCGCCGGCGGTCAGGGCGTGGATGCCTGCGGTGCGAGGAATGGCGGGGTCGAGGATCGAGGCGCCCAGCAGCAGGAGGCTCAGGCCAAGCCAGCCGTAGCCGAGGTGCAGAACCCAGACGAGGGCCTCCGCGCGCGAGGCCCAACCGCTCCAGCGCGCCAGGCGCACAAGGTTGGCCAGGCCGGCCAGGGCCAGCAGGGCGCCGCTGAAGACCGCGTCAGGAAAGAGCGCCCAGCTCGCGACGGCCACGCCGGTCAGGGCCAGGGCGGCCTGATCGATCGGGCCGAACACGGCGGGCTGGGCGGATGCCGCCCGGGCCTTCAGCCAGTTGCGGGTGAAGCTGGGCGTGATGCGTCCGCCGATCAGGGCGAGCAGCAAGATCGCCACGCCCAGGGCCAGCCGTTCGCCCAGGGCCGAGGCCCAGGTGACGCCGTGCAGGTGGAAAGCGATGTTGCCCACGGCCAGGGCGGTGACCAGGCCGCAGACCGGCAGGTTGCGCCAGTTGCGGCCCGCCAGGACCTCGCGCCAGATGACGCCGGCGAAGACCATCAGGAACAGGCTGTCGATGACGCCCGCGGCCACGGGGCCGATGCTGGCCTGGAACAGCATGGCCACGCGCCCGGCCAGCCACAGGCCCGCCAGCTGCGCCAGGGGCGCGCCGATGATCGGCATCCGCCCGGTCCAGTTGGGGACCGCCGTGGTCAGGAAGCCCGCGATCACGGCGGCCAGGAATCCGAACAGCATCTCGTGCACGTGCCAGTCGCGCGTCAGCATGCCGGGACCGCCGGCCAGGTAGCTCCAGAGCCAGAGCGGGACGACCAGGGCCGACCAAAGCGCGCCCATCAGATAGAAAGGCCGGAAGCCGAAGCTGAACAGGGCGGGGCCGCGATAGGCGCGACGGGAGGCTGCGGTGGACATGACCGACCTATAGACCGGGCGTCCTCCCGCCGCCTTGACGATGGTCAACCGCTCAGCCGCACTTGGAATAGCTGCAGTCAAAACAGGTGTCGCAACCTTCCTTGCGCACCATCTCGAACCCGCCGCAGCGCGGGCAGGGGACCTTGTTGGCGGCGAAGGGATTGGCCGAAGGCGTCGCCTCGGGCGGTGCGGCGGCACGGGGTTCCTGCGGCGTTTGACCACACAGGTGCCGCTCGATCACCCCGCCGATCGCGGCCAGCAGGGACGGGGTGTAGCGACCGTCGATCCAGCCGCCGCCGCGCGGGTCGAACACGGCCTTCAGCTCCTCGGCCACGAACGACACGTCGCCGCCGCGCCGGAACACCGCCGAGATCATCCGCGTCAGCCCCAGGGTCCAGGCGTAGTGCTCCATGTTCTTGGAGTTGACGAAGATCTCGAAGGGGCGAGCGCCCTCGGCGGTCTCCACGTCGTTGATGGTCACGTAGACGGCGTGGGCGCTGTCGGGCCACTTGATCTTGTAGGTGGCTCCATCCAGGGCGTCGGGGCGCGAGGCCAGCTTGGGCTCGGGGGCGGGCGGAGCCGGCGTCGGCTTTTCCGGGGGCGTCTCCGGAGGGGGCGCGACCGACAGCACCGAGCCGGTGATGGCGTTGGGGCGATAGGTGGTCAGGCCCTTGCAGCCCAGCCGATAGCCCTGGCGATAGATGTCGGCGAAATCGTCGAAGGCGATGGTCTCGGGGCAGTTGACGGTCTTGGAGATCGAACTGTCCACCAGGGCCTGGGCCGCGGCCTGCATGCGCAAGTGGTCGGCGGGCGTCAGGTCTTGGGCGCTGACGAACACGGCCGCCGGCGGCGCGGCTTCGCCGTGCAGTCGCTTCCACACCGCCAGGGCGTAGTCCTCCACCTGTTCCTGGCGGGTGGTCCCGTCGGGTTGACGCACCTTGCGGGTGTAGCTGTAGGCGAAGACCGGCTCGATGCCGGACGAGACGTTGCCCGCCAGCAGCGAGGTGGTGCCGGTCGGCGCGATCGAGGTCAGGCAGCCGTTGCGCAAGCCATGGGCGGCGATCAGGGCGCGGGTCTCCTGGTCCAGGCTGGTGAGATTGGGCCGGTCCAGAATCTGCGGGTCGTACAGGGGGAAGGCGCCCTTTTCGGCGGCCAGCAGCGCCGAGGCGCGATAGGCCTCGCGCTTGATGACGCCCAGCCAGCGCTGGGTGAGCGCCACGGCCTGGTCGTCGCCATAGCGCGCGCCGCAGAAGACCAGGGCGTCGGCCAGGCCGGTGACGCCGATCCCCAGCCGCCGCTTGGCCTTGGCCTCGACCTCCTGGGCCGCCAACGGGAAGCGCGAGATGTCGATGACGTTGTCCAGCATCCGCACGGCGGTCCGGGTCAGGTCGCCGAGCCTGGCCTCGTCGAGAGCGGCGTCGGCTTCGAACGGACGGTCGACCAGGCGGGCGAGATTGAGCGAACCCAGCAGGCAGGCGCCGTAGGGCGGCAGCATCTGTTCACCGCAAGGGTTGCTGGCCAGGATCTGCTCACAATAGGCCAGGTTGTTGGCGGCGTTGACGCGGTCGATGAAGATCACCCCCGGCTCGGCGGCGTCATAGGTGGCCCGCATCAGCTGCGCCCAGAGGTCGGCGGCGCGGACCGTCCTGCGCACCTCGCCGCCGAAGGACAGCGGCCAGTCGGCGTCGGCCTCGAGCGCGGCCATGAACGGATCGGTGACCAGCACCGAAAGGTTGAAGTTGCGGAAGCGCTCAGCCGTGCGCTTGGCGTCGATGAAGGCTTCGATGTCGGGGTGGTCGATCCGCAGGCACCCCATCATCGCCCCGCGCCTCTGGCCGGCCGACAGGATGGTGCGGCACATGGAATCCCAGACATCCATGAAGCTCAGCGGTCCCGAGGCGTCGGCGCCGACGCCCTTGACCGGGGCGCCGGCCGGACGGATCGACGAGAAATCCATGCCGACCCCGCCGCCCTGCTGCAGGGTGACCGCCGCCTCGCGCACGTGTTCGAAGATCCCGCCCAGGTCGTCCGGGGTCCTGCCCATGACGAAGCAGTTGAACAAGGTCACGGCCCGGGCCGTGCCCGCTCCCGCGAGGATGCGTCCGGCCGGCAGGAACTGGAAATCACTGAGGGCCGTCATGACCTCGGCCTGGAATCCTCTGCGAAGCTTGGGTGCTTCGGCCTGGGCCACGGCGTGGGCGACTCGGTTCCAGGTTTCCACAACGCTGGCGTCTCCGCCGCCGTTGGACGGTGCGAAGCGGTACTTGCTGGCCCAAATCTCGCCGGCGAAGGGATTGTCGAACGCCATGATCGCTCTCTCTGAAAGGGGAGGTGAAAGCTGGTCGATTCCCTGCGGCGCGCGGAAGGCGACTCGGGGGTGCACAGCCTGCGACATCCGCCAGGGCAGGCCTTGAGCAACATCAAGGCGCGCGATGGCCCCGCTCAATGTCATCGGTCGGCAAAGCGCCTAGGGGTCGAGGCGGAGACCTTTCAAATGACCCTGCACAACAACCCCGCCGCCTTCGCCTCCACGCTGGAGACCGACGCCCCGCCTTATGCGCCGGGTGAACCGCTGACCGACGACCAAGTCGACGCCCTGATCGACCACATCATGCGGCGCTATCACGACGTCCACCTGGAGGATTTTCCGCAGGCCCTCGCCCTGGCCCACAGGGTCGAGGCGGTGCATGCCGGCGACGCCGAATGCCCGCACGGCCTGGCCGATCACCTCCAGATGATGGCCGAGGACCTGATCGGCCATCAGCAGAAGGAGGAGGAGGTCCTGTTTCCGATGATGCGCGCTGGCCGCGGGTCGATGCTGCGCGTCGCCATCGCGCGTATGCAGGTCGAACATGGCGAACTGAATGAGCAGCTGACCCGACTGGAGACGCTGACCAAGGACTTCTCAGCGCCAGAGGGCGCCTGCGGGACTTGGCGGGCCCTGAGCCAGCTCTGTCGTAAGCTGGACCGCGAACTGCGCGAACACATGCGTCTGGAGGATACGATCCTCTTTCCGCATTTCTCCGGCGTCCTGTAGCTCGGCGCCCAAGACGACTCAGAAGTCGAGACTTTCGACCAAAGCCCCGGCTGAGCTGGCCGTGTCGCCGGGGCGACGACGGATCAGGACATCGCTCAAGGCCAGGGCCTTCTGGGCCGAAGAATCCTGATCGCCGATCGGCTCGACGCCGGCCGGGGTCCGCCGTCCGCGGACGAAGGTCTCGCGATCGCCGCAGGCGGCCAGCGGCCCGGTCAGCGCCGTCGAGCGCCAGTCCGTCGCGGCGGCCGATCCCAGCCCGGCCAAGCCGGCGATCAACGGCGCCACGAAGAGCCGGGCGGTGACCAGGGCCGAGGTCGGATTGCCGGGCAGGCCGACGACCAGGACGCCGGACGCTCGCCCGAGCCAGATCGGCTTCCCCGGCTTGATGGCCACTTTCGAGAAGATCAGTTGCAGATCGAGCGGCGCGAACATCGCCTTGGCGAAGTCGCGCTCGCCCACCGAGGCGCCGCCGGTCACGACGACGACGTCGGCGCGATCGATCGCCGAGCGGGCCGCCTTTTCCAGCGTCGTCAGGTCATCGTCCAAGAGCCAGCGATCGACCACCCTCCCGCCCCAGGCGCGGACGAGGGCGGCGACGCCGAAGGATACGCTGTCGGGAATCCCCGGGCGAAGCTTGGACGGGCGTCCCGGCTCGTCGAGCTCCTCGCCGGTGCTGATGATCAGCACCCTGGGCCGAGCGACCACCGACACCCGCGCCAGGTCGGCGGCCGCGGCGGCCACCATTTTCTGGGCGTTGAGTCTGACGCCGGGTTCGACGAGCACCTCGCCGGCGGCGAAGTCGGAACCTGGGGCGCGCAGGTTGCGGCCGCCATGGGGCGTCTGAGAGAACACCGCTTGAGACCCCTCGCGCTGGACATCTTCCTGGATGACCACCCGATCGGTTCCGGTCGGCGCCGTCGCGCCGGTGAAGATGCGCACACAGGCGCCGGGCGTCAGTACGCCGTCGAAGGCCTGGCCGGCATAGGCCTGACCGATGACGGTCAAGCGCACGGGCGCGTCGGTCAGATCCTCGTCGCGCACGGCATAGCCGTCCATGGCCGAGATGTCGGTGGCCGGCGTCGTGCGGCGAGCGATGATCGGTTTGGCCAGGACGCGGCCGTCGGCCAGGGCCAGGCCGACGGCTTCGGGAGGCAGGGCCTGGGCCTGGTCGGCGACGAGCGCCGAGGCCTCGTCGAAGCCGATCAACTGCAAAGGCCTCGATAGCGGGGGATCTGGCCGACCAGCGAGCAGGGCTTGAAACGGCTGTCCAGTTCCTGGCCCAGCACCAGGTCCCAGGCGTCTCGGCAGGCGCCGGTCGAGCCCGGCACGCAGAACACGAACGTTTCGCCGATCTGACCGGCCAGGGCCCGCGATTGCAGGGTTGCGACCCCGACCGTGCCCTGACTGGCCTGATGGAACACCACCGAGAAGCCGTCCATGGTTCGACGGAACAGCGGTTGCAGCGCCTCGGGCGTGACGTCGCGCGGGGCGAAACCGGTGCCGCCAGTGGTCAGGATCACGTCGACGGCTTCGTCGTCGGCCCAGGCCTGGACCTGGCGGCGGATGGCCTCGACCTCGTCGGGCACGATGATCCGACCGGCCAGGGCGTGACCCGCGGCGGTCAGGCGATCGACCAGCAGGGCGCCCGAGGTGTCGGTCTGCGGATTTCGGGTGTCGGAAATGGTCAGGACGGCGATGTTGAGCGGATAGAAGGGCAGACGCTCGTCGATGCCGGGCCTGCGGCTCTTCACGGCCAGGGGCGCGTCATCCATGGTCAACCTCCAGAGAACATCGACAGGAAGGCCACTTCCTGTCCCGAACCGATCCACGCCCCTTCGCCGATGATCAGATGATCGATCGCCGTCCGCAGGCTGCGCTCGGCCAGGGCTTCTGCGCCGCCGTCGACCCGAGCGGCCAGTTGGGCCTTCAGCCACGGCAGCGAGCAGCCGCCGACGGGGATTTCCACCGTCGTCGTGCGACCGAACTGGTCGGCGATCTTACCGAAGAAGCTGACCTGGACGGACCCGGTCACGCCATAGGGCGAAGCCAAGGTTTGAGTCACGAAGGACCTCGATCACTGCGAGCCTTGATTGGCTGAACAGGCTCTACACCCCTCGCGAGCCAGGCCGATTGTCTGAAATCAAGTGGTGGAAAATGTCGCAGGGGCGGGCGCGCGCGGTTCGCCGCCGGCCGACGCCGACGCTTGGAACGGCGTGGATGGCAAGCTTTCTGGATTGAACGTCAAGCCCGCGCCGCGCGCCCGGGGCGAGGCGAGCAGGTATTCGACACTGAGCGCGCCGGCGGATTCTCCGAAGATCGTCAGGTTGCGCGGATCGCCGCCGAAGACGGCGATGGTGTCGCGCGCCCATCGCAGCGTCTGGATCTGGTCGAGCAGGGTTGACCCCTTTGGCTCGCCTTGTCGCCGAGCTGGAGATGGGTCCATGCCCAATTCCAGCTCGGCGTTCGTCAGCGGATGATCGCCGGTTTGGCGCGACCTAGATCACCGGCCATCGCTCGTTCAGCGCTTGGGCTGCAGCATGCCGTGCATGTCGAGCCAGCGGGCGAAGGCGTCGAACCAGCCGGTGCTGGTGGTCGTCTTCGGATACATGCCAAAGCCGTGTCCGCCCTTCTCGTAGAGGTGGAACTCGACCGGCCGCTTTGCCGTCTTCCAGCTGTCGATCAGCCCAAACCCGCTGTTGGCGAAGAACGGGTCGTCGGCCGCCAGCGCGACGAACATCGGCGGCGCCTCCGCCGGGACCGTCACCGGCGCGAGCGGGCCGTAGATCAAGCCGATGAAGGCGGGCTTGGCGTCCTCACCAGCCAGCGTGGTCGCCAAGGTGAGCATGGCGCCCGCCGAGAAGCCGACCATGCCGATCCGGTCAGGATCAACGTGCCATTCCGCCGCGCGCTTGCGAACCAGCGTGAAGGCGGCGCGCGAGTCGGCGATCTGGGGCGCCAGACCCGCGATCGCCTTGTCGGGATCCATCCGCGGCCGCGCCGCCGTGGCCGAGAACATCTCGGCCATCGAACGTTCGAACCCGGGCATGTCCGCCGGTGTCTGGTTCAGCCGATACTTGAGCACGAACGCCGCCACGCCCTTTGCGGCGAGGGCGCGGGCCACGTCCGAACCCTCGTTCTCCATGGACAGCGTGCGGAACCCGCCGCCGGGCGCGACGATCACGGCCGCGCCGGTCGCCTTGGCCGGATCCGGGAGATACGGGGTGAGGGTAGCGACGGTGACGTTCCGGGCGAACAGGCTTCCATATTGGCTGTGCCACGACTCCGAGGCCGTCGCGCCCGGCAGCGGGCCCGTTCCAAGTTCGATGGCGTTCGGCTGGGCCGGGATCGGCACAGGCTGCATCTTGTCCTTCTGAGCAAAGGCCGGCGTCGACAGGATGCAGGCGACGGCCATCCCGACCGCGGTCAGGCGCGTCCAGGCCGCCCCTGTTGAGCGGACCTCTTCCGCTACGTTGATTTTCCTCATGGTGTTTCTCCCTTTGATCGTTGTTTTGAAGGCGGCGGACCGGCGGGCGGTCCGATTAACGTCGAGGACCTCGCCTAAGGCACGGCGATCTCGAACGGCGAAACGGGCAGTCCGCTCTGATCGAAGAGGTTCACGGCCGGAGCGTCGGCCCAGGCGTACCGCACGCGCGCCACGGGCTTGCCGTCGCCGGCCAGCACCACCGTGTCGCCCGAGGCGACAGAGGCGGCGAAGCGACAGGGGCCGGCTTCCGCGCAGAGCTCGAAGCCGATAGCGACATTCGCGCTGTGGGTGACAAGGCCGCCCGCCGCGCCCTTGAACGCCAGGGTCACGCCGCCGTCCGGATTGCGGATCGCCGACGAGACGCCGGGACCCGCGGGGGCGATGTCCTGGCCATAGGCCAGGGCGCGCATGGCCCGCGCCGTCCGACGGCCGACCTCCTGCTTTTCGCCGGGGTGGATGTCGAGCGGATCGCCAAGGTCGATCGTAACGACGGCGGCCGCGTGACCGTCGGCCTCGGCGACCCGGCGCTGGATGTCGCGCAGCCTCGCCCAGCCGCTCTCGGTGGGACGCGAGGCGGTGGCGCCATAGGCCGAAAGCTGGATGACGGCGAAGGGCAGGTCCGGCGCCGCGAACTGGCGGCGCCAGTCGGCCATCATCGCACGCAGCCGGCGGTCGTAGCCGGGCAGGGCGGTGTCGGACTCGCCCTGATACCAGGCCACCCCCTTCAGGCCGACCGAACCGAGCGGCGCGATCATGGCGTTGTAGAGCGTGCCGGCGCCGTTGATGTCGTCCCATGGCGACCTGGGCGCATTGGACTTGGGACGGCCGGCGACGGCGTAGCGCCAGCCGGTGTCGATGGCGATCCCGGACCCGTCGTCGAAACCTAGGCGCATCTGGCTCGCTGGGCCGATCATGCCGCCTTCGGCATAGACATTGTCGACGTTGATGGCGATGGCGTTGCGCCCTTCGACCAGGACGCCGGGGGAAAGACGGTAGAGACGAGGCGCGCTGGCGATGCTGCCGCCCCCCACGGGGACGCCGTTCACCCAGGTGCGGTCGGCGTCGTCGATGGCGCCCAGCGACAGGACGGCGCCTTGCCGCGCCTGCTCGGCGGTCAGCACCACTTCCTTCTTGAACCAGAGCATGCCGACATAGCTCGCCAGCTCTGGGACGCCCCAGCGATTGAAGGGACCGACGCCCGGCGCGGGCCGCCAATCCAGGGCGCCGTCCGTCCGCCAGGGTTCGCGGCCCGGCGCATCGCCCGACTGGTCGCGCCACCACCTTCCCCAGGTGTCGGCGGCGACGACCTCGGCCGCGGCGGTGTCGCGGGTGTAGAGCTCCAGCGTCTTGGCTTCGGCCTCCATCCCCGCCGCGCGCAGGCCTTCGGGCGCCATCCAGGGGGAAATCCGCGATCCGCCCCAGCTGGCGTGGATCAGGCCGATCGGCGTCTTGGCGGTCTTGCGCAGGTCCTGGCCCATGTAGAAGCAGACGGCCGAGAACCTGGCGATCGCCTCGGGCGTCGCCGGCGTCCAGGCGGGCGGCTGGTCGAAGCGACTTTTCGGCGCGGTGGCGACGCCCTTGGCCACGGTGAGCAGCCGCAGGCCCTGATCGGCCGCGCCGGCGATCTGGAAGCTGTTCTGGGCCTGGGCCGTCGACAGCTCCATGTTGCTCTGGCCAGAGCACAGGAAGACATCGCCGATCATCAGGTCGTCGACGATCACCCTCCCGCTGGGAGCAGTGACCAGCATCTGGTGAGGGCCGCCCGCGGGCAAAGGCGGCAAGGTCAGGCTGAACCGCCCGTCGCGGTCGGCCTGTCCGCGCACGGTCCGGCCCGCCATGTTGACGAGCACCGCCTCACCAGGTCGTGCGGTCCCGGCGACGACGAGCGGCCGGTCCCTTTGGAGCACCGCGTGGTCGCCGATAACGCCTTCAAGCCTGGGCGCGGCCGACGCCGTCTGAGCCAGGGCCAGCGCCAGGAGGGCGCTCAGCGCCGCCGTCGAAATGTTCATTGGCGATCCCATCACGCTGCTACTTCGGGAGTCCGACCTCTTCGTCGACGACGAAGGCGGCCGATTGGCTGGGTGCATCGCCGCCAGGCTGGCCCGAGCCAACGCTGACCCGATAGCCGCCCGCGGCCACTCGACGGTCGCCGTCGAGATCCACGGAACTGAGATCGCGCGGCGACAGCATGAAGGTCACCGCTCGAGTTTCGCCGGGCTTCAGCGTGATCCGCTGGAAGCCGCGCAAGGCCAGGCGCGGGGCGCCGGGCGTGTCGGGGAAGTCGAGATAGAGCTGGGCCACTTCGTCGCCGGGCCTGGCGCCGACATTGCGCACGCTGGTCGTGACGCGCAGACCCTTGCCGGCCCCGCCGCTCGCGGGCTCGACCTTCAGGGGCTGGTACTCGAACCGCGTGTAGCTGAGGCCGTAGCCGAACGGGTACACCGGCGTGCCTTCGAAGTAGCGATAGGTCCTGCCGGCCATGGCGTAGTCGCCGAACGGCGGCAGGTCGTCCACCGAGCGGTAGAAGGTCAGCGGCAGGCGTCCGGCCGGGTTGGTCTTGCCCGACAGCACATTGGCGATGGCGAGGCCCCCGGCCTGGCCGGGGTACCAGGCCTCCAGGATCGCCGAGGCGTTGTCCTTGGCCCAGGAGAGGTTCAATGGACTGCCGTTCATCGCCACGACCACCAACGGCTTGCCGAGCGCCTTGGCTTGCGCCAGCAGGGCCTGCTGGTCTGCGGGAAGGTCGAGAGTCGTCTTGTCCCCGCCCTTGAAGCCGGGGATTTCGACAGGAGACTCCTCGGCCTCGAGGTCTGAGGTCAGGCCCACCACCGCGACCAGGATGTCGGCCTGGGCGGCCGCCGCCTTCAGGTCGCCCGTCGGGTCGGTCGAGATGCGCTTCCAGACGAGATTGACGCCGGACAAGGCGTGGGATTCCGAAACGACCTCGATGGGGTATTTCCGGCCCTTCTCCAGTTGGAGGGTCTTCAAGGTCGGCAGGCTCGCCCAACCGGCTTTGCGCAGGTCCGCGAACGGCTTGCCGTCGACCTTGAGCTCGCCGTTGAAGCCGGTCAGGCCAAGACGATAGGTCCCGCTTTCGGGCGGGACCAGGAAGCCTGTCCAGACCACGCGGTGGTGATCCGAAACCGCCGCCAAATCCAGGCTTCGGGCCGCCACGTCGGGCTCCAGCCGCGTGACCAGAGGCTGTTCAGCATAGCGCATCTTGGCGACCGCCTCGCCGAACGTGCCGGGAGCAAAGCGTTTCGGGGGCGGCTCAACCGTATTGTAGTAGCGCGCCAGCAGGCCAGGCTTGCCGTCGGGCGTGCGCAGGGCCGTGGTCGGCACCCGGTCGCCGTCCGTGACCGAGGCGCCGAACGGCGCGTAGGCGACCTGGGCCGAAGGCATGGCCCGTCGCAACCCCTCGACCACCGAGATCGGCGGAGCCGACAAGGCCGAGGAGTAGTTGCCGCGCAGGACCCGGGTGGCGTCACCCAGCGGCCCGATCACGGCGATCCGCAGGCCCGGCTTGAGTGGCAGCATGCCGTCGTTCTTCAAGAGGACGAGGCTCTTTTCACCGGCGGCCAGCGCCAAGGCCTCGTGGCCGGGCGTCATCACGCTGGCCGGGCCCGTGGAGGCGGGCTCGGGCGTGCGGACGCCGGGCAGGTCACCCGCCCGCAGACGCGCCGAAAACAACCGCACCAGCGCCAGATCCACCTCGGCGGGACTGATCAGGCCACGCCGCAAGGCCTCGCGATAGCGGTCGGCCAGCCCATCGGTGTCGGTCAGGGTCGCGCCGTTGCACTCATTGTCGACGCCGGCTCGCATGGCGGCGGCGACGGCGGCGGCGGCGTCCGGGGCGTACTTGTGGTGGTCGCTGATGTCCTTGACCGCATCGCAGTCGGAAACGACATAGCCGTCGAACTTCCAAGCTCCGCGCAGATGGTCCTTGAGCAGCAGATCGCTGGCGCAGGCCGGCTGGCCGTCGATGCGGTTGTAGGCGCACATCACCGATCCCGCCCGGCCTTCAGTGATGGCGGCGCGGAACGCGGGCAAGTAGGTGTCCTCGAGATCGTGGCGCGAGACGAAGACATTGGCGGCGTGGCGGGTCGATTCCGGGCCGCTGTGGACCGCGAAATGCTTGGGCGTGGCGATCACCAGGGGGAGGTCGGGGTTGGGCCCCTGGACCCCTTGGACGAACGCCACGCCCAGGCGCGCGGTCAGGAACGGGTCCTCGCCATAGGTCTCCTGACCCCGGCCCCAGCGCGGGTCGCGGAAGATGTTGATATTGGGCGACCAGGTGTCGAGGCCCGTGCCGATGCGCCCCATGCGCCCGGTGTTGCGCGACAGGACGTGCAGCCCGCGCACTTCGGACCCGATCGCGCCGGCGACGTCGTGGACAAGCGCGGGATCGAAGCTCGCGGCCAGGCCGATCGGCTCGGGGAAGTTGGTGGTCGGCAGCGCGCCCAGCGCGCCGTGCAGCGACTCCGTCCACCAATTGTAGGCCGGAACGCCCAGCCGCGGGATGGCGGGGGCCGTGTTCAGAAGCTGCTCCAGCTTTTCGTCGGACGTCATCTGGCCGACCAGCTGGGCGGCCAGACGATCGGCCTTGACGCGATCGGCCGAGACGGCGGGCGAGGGCGGGGCGGCCGCCGCGGCGTGGGCCAGCGACGCGCCGATCGACAGCGCCCCGGAAAGGGTCGCGGCCAGGCCGCGCCGGCGCCATTTCGACTTAGACATCGTTCCACCTCACGCTTTGATCTTGCTTGTTCGATGCGGTGCGGGTCATCGCAGGGGCCCCGCGCGATCGATCACCTTGCGCGCGCCCGCGGGCCAAGCCTGGCCCTCCACCGCGACGTTGTCGACGAGCCGGTTGTTGGCGTAGTCGGACCAGCTTCCATTGGCCTTGCCGGCGTTGTGCCAGTTGCCGCGCGCGACATTGTCCGCCGCCGTTCGCCGAGGATGGGCGCCGTCCAGGGCGTTCAGGTTGACCCAGAGACCCAGGCCGTCGAACACGTTGTCGCGCACGGTGACATAGCGCGAGCCCTCATCGAGATAGACTCCGATGCCGCCGGGCACGTCATAGACATGGTTCTCGGCGATCAAGGCACCGGGATCGGCCGACAGGTGATAGATGGCCCCGCCGTCGGGGAACCAGCGTTTGACCCCATGGACGCGGTTGCCCAGGATCACCGTGTCGCGAAGGGTGGTCGGCGTGTCGTAGACCCGGTTGCCGGGCTGATCGTAATAGCCCCGGTTCAACGACATGTAGGCGGTGTTGCCGCCCGGATCGTTGACGCCCCAGCCCCAGCCCACGTCGATGCCGTCGTAGGGCGTCTCAGAGATATCGTTGCGCAGGATCAGAGGAGCGGTCGCGTAGGTGACCAGGATTGCGGCCTGCTCGCGATAGACCTGCGAGACCTTGGTGATGGTGTTGTCGCGGATGACGATGTCGCGCACCGCCAGGTCCGGTCGCGAGGGGTGGTGGGCGTCCGGAGTCACGCCGCCGACCATGATCGCGCCGCCGGCCAGATCGACGAACCGGCTGCGGACCACCTCGACCGAGCGGGTCTCCAGGCCCGCGCCGCTGAGATTGGCGCTGGCGTCGTTGCCGACCCCCAGGGCGATCTGTCCCAGGTGGGCGAACTCCGTGTCCTCGAAGAGGATCCGGGCCGCCGCGGCGACCTGCACGGCGGCCGGCTGCTGGCGCCAGTGGTTGCGCATCGCCTCGAAGGCCCAACATCCCCAGCTGCAGTCGCGGATGGGCTCGGCCGGATAGTCCGCTATCTCGTCGGCGAGGTAGGCGCCGCTCTGCTGGCTGGCGTAGCCCTGCGGACCAGAGGGACCAAGCCAGCTGGTGTGTTGGAAACCGATCCCGGCGAATTGCAGGTCATGGACCGGACGGCCCGCCGCGCCGGCGACCGAGACCAGGGCCTGGAGCTTGGGCATGATGACCTGGCTCGCGGCCATCGGCTCGCCGGCGCGAGGCTTGTAGTAGAGCTTGCCGCGCGCCGGATCGGCCCACCAGTCGCCTTCCGCGCGCACGAAGGCCAGGGCGTTGGCGATGAAGAACCGGGCGCGATCGCCCGAGACGGGCCGCGCGAAGGTGTCGTAGCCGATCAGGTTGTTCCGCCAGCCCGGCTGAGCGAGCAGGATGCGGTCGCCGCGGATGCTTTCGACCCGAGCGCGGCGATCGGTGAAGAAGCCGGTGTTTTCGACCTCGAGGCGGGTTTGGTCGGGAAGCTCCGCCAGGAAACGCCAGGCCGGATCGAGGATCTGGATGCCCCAGTCATGGAACGCGAACGCCTTCCGCGGGGCTTCGACCTCGGCGCGACGGGCCATGCGGTCGTTGACCCAGAGCTGGCGCGGGTCGGCGCCGCGCGGGATGTCGGCGACCCAGATGTCCCGCCGCGCGTCGGCGCGACGCCAATTGGCCACCGGGACGCCGCCTGAAATCACCGGGCGGGCGCCCTTGGCCGCTTCCCAGCGCACGACGTAGCCGTTCTGGCCTCCGTCCGCTTCGGAGAAGCGCAGGGGCGCGTCCAGGCGGTAGACGCCGTCGGCCAGACGAACCGTCACCGAGTGCGCCGCGTTGACACCGCGAACCGCCGCCTGGGCGCGTTCGAGGCTGACGAAGGGATGGGCCGCCGATCCGTCGCCGGCGTCCGATCCGCGTGGTGAGACCTCGAAGACGACGGGTGCTGGGGCGGGACGCTCGTGGATCTCGACCGAGGCGAAGGCCTGCTCGGAATTGGGGCGGTCGCTCGCCGCCGCCGCGGGTATGGCGAAGGTCGGCAACGACTGGGCCGAGGCGGACCCGACGCCCAGCAGGAAGAGACCCAGCACATGCGCGCCCCAGGATCGGCGGCGAGACCGCGATCTGTTGCTGGCCGCTTCGGCGCCGGGCCGGGCGCTCGGGTCGGGTACGTTGGCCACTGTCATACCGGCGGACTGGGCCGTTGAAATGGTGTGGCTGGCGATCGGGCTGTTTTCGCTCTCATAAGGCGCCTGCCGCGATCGGAAACTCGAAAACGGTGACCGAGATCGGTGGAACGGTCAGGCGCGAACCGGGACGGGGAGCCGAGCTTGCGGTGACCGTCACGCCCGCGGGCGCGCCGACCTTGTTGGCCGCCTCAAGCGACGCGCCCGTGAGAACCCAGCGCCGACCCGCGCCGCGAACGGCCAGCGACTTTAGATCCAGGTTCAAGGGTTGGGCGGTGACGGTGGCGTTGACGACGCCGATCCGCAAAGCCTTGCCGTCGGGGCTCAGGCCCGCGATCACGTCGAGCGGATAGGTCGGGCTGCCGGCCCGCACCTGGGGATGAGCGAAGCCGACCGGATATTTGGGCGCGGGCTGCGGCGAGTTCCCCGAAATGGCGACGGGAACGACGCCGGCGCCGAAGTGCTCGCCATAGAACTTGAACACCACGCCGGTCGAGTTGAGCGTCGCGTCGGTCGGGGTGATGTCCATGGTCGAGGCGCCGGTGGTGAACGCGCCCATGGTGATAAAGTCGGTGTGGCGCAGCATCTCCTGCAGGACCGTGGCGTAGGCCAGGGCCGACTTGAGATTGACGTCGCCGAAATAGGCGTACTCGTCGATCGACAGGAAGATCTTCTTGTCCTTGATGGCCGGGAAGCGCTGCTCGTAGATCTTCCACTCCTCGGCCTTCATCCGCACGTGGTTGGAAGGGGCGCGGACATATTCGATCAGCTCGGCGTCCGCCGGCGCGTTCGGACGCTTCTCGGGCCGATCGTACCAGTGCTCGGAAATGCCGTCGAAATTGCCCCAGGCCTTGGCCAGGAAGCCGCCCGTCCAGTCCAGCTCGGTGCCGAACTTGGGCGCGATGCTCTCCAGCGAAGAGTTCTCCTTGATCTCGCGCGGATGCAGCTGATCAGGCATCGCGCCGGACGCGATCAGGGTGATCGTCGGATCGACCGCGCGCATCGCCGCGGCGAAGGCGTTGTGCTTGATCATGAAGTAGTCGAGCGAGGTCTTGCCGATTTGCCACCAGCCATAGGGCTCGTTGCCGATGTTCCAGAACTTGACGCCATACGGCTCGGGGTGACCGTTGGCCGCCCGGCGCGCGCCCCAGGTGCTGGTCGCCGGCCCGTTGAGATATTCAACCTCCTCGGCCGCTGAATTGGCGTCGCCGAGCCCGGCGTCGACGGTGACATAGGGCTCGACGCCGAGGATCTTGGTCAGGTCCATCCATTCGTCCATGCCGATGTCGTTGGGCTGCATCGCGCTCCAGGCGTGATCGAACATCGGGGCGCGCTGGTCCCGCGGGCCGAGCGCGCCGTGCCAGTCCCAGTTGGACAGGAAGTTGCCGCCGGGCAGGCGCCACATGCCCGAATTGAGCGAACGGGCGATCGCCGTGCTGTCGGCGCGCCAACCGCGGATATTGTCGGAAGGCATCAAGGACGCCGCGCCGACGCGGAACGAGCCCGAGCCCAGGCCGGTGATTTCCAGGCGCGCATCGACGGCGTCCGCCGCCGGGGTGAAGCTGAACCCGGCGCGCTTCCAATCGCCGCCGGGAGCGGGAAGGGCGAGGGTCTGTCGGTCGTTCGGGCCGGGGCCCCAGACCAGCGCGACCTCGACCTTGGCGGACGCGTCGCCCGACAACAGCACATAGCCGTCGTAGCGCTTGCCCTTGGCGAGCCCGATGCCGGATTGCGAAAGACCTTTGCGGATCGTCCCATCGAGGGCGACGCGAGGGCTCTGGGCGCCGACATAGGCCGCCTTGGGGTCCATGATCACGGCGTCGTCGCCGCCCATCGGCCGCCATTTGCGATAGCTGACCCCGGGGCGTCCCTCGGCGTTCAGGGGCGGCGGGACGTCTCGGGCTTCCGGCACGACCGGGTAGTAGAACTTTCGGTCGTCCAGCATCTCCGCCCACAGCGTGCGCGCGACCAGGCCGCCGATGGGTTCGATGAACATGCCGTACTCGTACTTGGTGACGGGGGCGGCGCGCTGCGCGCCGTCGATCGTCACCTTGACCGGTTCGGCGTCGGCGCCTCCCGACACCGCCATCGTCCAGCCCAGGCACGTGGCCAGCATCCATCCATACCGCATGACGTTCTCCCTAATTACTCAGTCATTTTATCCGTCTGACCCTTGGTGTCGGGCCGCGGCGTTCTGTTTAGGTCGTTCACGCGAATTCACGGATGGATCGCGTCTATTCCAATGCAGGTAGCGTTTATTCCGACGATGGCGGTGTCTGAGGGGCCGCTTCGACCTGTTTCAGCGTCTCTTGACAGAGGTCTATTTAGCCAGACAATTGGTAGCGCTAACAAGTCGCTCCATGCAATGTCAAGATGTGCGACGGGGAGGATTTCGATGATCGCTCGTGAAACCCGGGGCGGCGGCGCCCGCGGTCTTCGGTCCTGTGCACGCCTCGTGGCGATCGTCGCGCTCGGGCTGGCTGTTCCCATGGGAGCGGCGGCCCAGGTGGCGACGAACGCGCCGCCACCGGTCGCCGGCGCCAAGCCCGTGTCGATCGAACGGATCAAGGTCCACTCCGCCGCCATCGAAGGCAATCTTGAGGGCGAGAGCGCCGATCGCGACGTGATCGTGGTCCTGCCGCCAGGCTATAAGAGCCATCCCGACCGGCGCTATCCGGTCGTCTACGCCCTGCACGGTTATTCGATCGGCGCGGAACAGTGGATCGGCGAGATCCACGTTCCCCAGACCATCGAGGGCGCGTTCGCGCGCGGCGCGGCTGAGATGATCGTCGTGCTGCCCGACAGCAAGACGGTCCACAATGGATCGATGTACTCCAGCTCGCAGACGACGGGCGATTTCGAGACCTTCATCGCCAGGGACCTGGTCGGCTACATCGACGGTCACTATCGCACCCTGCCCAGGCGTGAGAGCCGAGGCCTGGTGGGGCATTCGATGGGCGGATACGGGGCCAGCCGCATCGGCATGCGTCATGCCGACGTGTTCGGCGCGCTCTACATGATGAGCCCTTGCTGCCTTTCGCCGCGCGATCCTGGCCAGTTCAACGCCGAGACCGCGGCCGCCCTGGCCCAGGTCAAGACTCTGGAAGACGCCCGGAAGCTGCCCTGGGGCCTGCGGGCTCAACTGGCGACGGCGGCGGCCTGGTCGCCGAACCCCAAGAAGCCGCCGTTCTATCTGGATCTCCCGGTGGAGAACGGCCAGGTCCAGCCCGATGTGCTGGCCAAGTGGGCGGCCAATGCGCCCTTGGCCTTCTTTGATCAGTATGTGGGCGCGCTGCGCCGCTACAA
Source organism: Caulobacter sp. (assembly GCF_049283275.1). Lineage (GTDB taxonomy): Bacteria > Pseudomonadota > Alphaproteobacteria > Caulobacterales > Caulobacteraceae > Caulobacter. The sequence continues at coordinate 37,676 of NZ_JBAPVS010000006.1, forward strand.
GGCGATCGCCATCGACGTCGGCGACCGCGACGGCTTGAAGGGCGACGCGGCCCAGCTGCACGAATCCATGGACCGCTACGGCGTCGCCAACAGTTTCGAGATCTATCCCGGCGACCACACCAGCGACGTGGCGCGACGGTTCCAGGATTACGTGCTGCCGTTCTTCGGCGCCAACCTGGCCTTCACGGCGCGCTAAATCGACGGACCTAACCCTTGCCCAGGACGCCCATGATCTTCGCTCGCTCCGCCGCCGTGCTCCTTGCCGCCGTGCTCGCAGGCTTCGCCACCGCCGCGAACGCCGATCCGCTCACGGCGACAGGCCGCTGGACCGCGTACGAGCGCGCTGCGGCGCGTACGCCCCCGATGGGATGGAACAGCTGGAACGCCTTCACCAGCGACATCGACGAGGAAAAGGTCATGGCCTCGGCCCGGGTGCTGGTCGAGGCCGGCCTGGCGGCCAAGGGCTATCGCTATGTGAACATCGATGACGGCTGGTGGCTCAAGCGCCGCGCCGGGGACGGCCGCATGCTGATCCGCACGGCCCGTTTCCCGTCGGCCGCGACGCCGGACGGCGGCACGAGCTTTCGGCCTCTGACCGACCGGCTCCACGCCATGGGCCTGAAGGCCGGCATCTATTCCGACATCGGCCGCAACAGCTGTGGCCAGGTCTTCACCTCGACCTTTCCCAACCAGCCCGAAGGCGACGTGCGCGAGCGGGAAGTCGGGCTCTACGGCCACGTCGACCAGGACATCGCCCTCTATTTCCAGGAGTGGGGATTCGACCTGATCAAGGTCGACGGCTGCGGCGTGCGCGGGCTTCCGCCCACCGATGCGCGGGTCAAGGCGGGGCAGTATCGCGCGCTGGGACCCTTGGTCGATGTGGATTCCCTGGGGCGGACGGACGTCCCGGCGGTCCGGTCCCTCTACCAGGCGGTGGGGAAGGCCCTGGATCGCAGCAACCCCGACGGCGATTTCGTCTATTCGATCTGCCTTTGGGGCGCGGCCGACGTGCGCGCTTGGGGCAAGGACGTCGGCGCCATGTCGCGCACCAGCGAGGACATCTCGCCGACCTGGAGCCGCATGCTGCACAATCTCGACAGCGTCTCGCGTCGCCCTCTCTATGCGCACCCCGGATCGTGGAACGATCCGGACATGCTGTATGTCGGCAAGGGCGACTTCGACGCGGCGCACCTCGTCGAGGCGCGGTCGCATTTCGCGCTCTGGGCGATGGTCAATGCGCCGCTGATCATCGGCTACGACCTGAGAACGGCCGCGCCGTCGCTGCTGGAGGTGCTGGGGGCGCGGGAGATCATCGCGCTCAACCAGGACCCGGCGGGCAATCAGGCCGTGCTGGCTTTCGACTCCAGCGACGTCTCCATCTTCGTCAAGACGCTGGACGGCGGCGACAAGGCCGTGGCGATCCTCAATCGCACCTCCGCGCCCCTTGAAGCCGTGCTCACCGCCGACCAGTTGAAGTTCCTGGGTACGGTCGACGTCGAACTGACGGACCTATGGACCGGCGAGGCGAGCCGATTCCGGGCCCAGCGTAAGTTCCAGCTGGCTTCACGCCAGACCCTGCTGTTCCGGGCCAAGGGCGCGCGCAAGCTCGCCGACGGCGTCTTTCTTTCCGAACAGCCCGGGGCGGTGAACCCGGCGATCGACGGGGTCGTGACGCCGCAGGCCGATCCGCTGATCCATCGCGCCATCCTGCCCTGGCGCGGCACGCGCGGCTTCGGCGAGCCGCCCCGTTACGGCGGTTGGGGCGGGGCCCAGGCCGACCGCACCCCGTATGATCAGGAACTGGCGATCGCCGGCCAGCGGTTCGAGACGGGCCTTGGCGTTCTGGCCAATTCGCGGCTCGAAGTGCGCAACGCCGGCTTCCGCCGCTTCACCGCCAGCGTCGGCGTCGATGATTCCGCCCAGGAGCGCACGCAGCCCGTGACCTTTCTCGTCTATGGAGACGGCAAGCTTTTGGCGACATCGCGGTCGCTGAAATTCGGCGAGCCGCCGCAGGATCTCGACATCGAGGTCTCAGGGATCAAGGTGCTGGAACTAGTCGTGCGCACGCCTGGACCATCGCGACATCCAGATCCCGTCACCTGGGGCGACGCGGCGCTGCATCGTTAGGGCGAAGCGGCGATCGAGCGCCTGCCCAGGGACAACCCTTGAAACTCGGCGCTCGTTAGAACCGTCGCTCCGCAGCGTATAGGTTGGAGAAAACCATGCCAAAACCGTTCCGCCGCCTGACCCTGGCTCTGGCCGCGAGCCTGTGCTGCCTTGGCGCCGGCGCGGCGTCGGCCCAGGTCTGGCGCGCCGACAGCGGGCAGGGGACCTATCACAACCCGCCGCTCTACGCCGACTATCCCGATCCGGACATCATCCGGGTCGGCCAGGACTTCTACTTCGCCTCGACGACCTTCGTGAACGCGCCGGGCCTGACGCTGCTGCACTCCCGGGACCTGGTGAACTGGGACATCGCCGGCCACGTCATGCCGCGCCTGGAGGGCAATCCGAAGTACGATCTCGCCGACGGCGGCGACTACCGTCACGGCGTGTTCGCCCCCAGCCTGCGCCATTACAACGGCCGCTTCTACATCGCCGTCACGCCCGTGGGGCACAACACCCGCCTCTATTCGGCCGCCGACATTCGCGGCCCCTGGACGATGCACGAACTGGATCGCGAGGCGTTCGACCCGGGCCTATTCATCGACACGGACGGCAAGGCGTTCGTCGTCACCTCGATCGGCTCGGACGGCACGATCCGCCTGTTGAGCCTCAACGCCGATCTCACCGCTGTGACCGATGACCGGAAGATCCACTACGTCCAGGGGGCCGAAGGCTCCAAGCTGATCAAGCGCGACGGCTGGTACTATCTGTTCAACGCCATTCCGCGTCGCCTGGCCCTGACGGTGTCGCGTTCCAAAAGCCTGACGGGGCCTTGGGAGACTCGCGAACAGATCGACGACACCACCGGCGGACACCAGGGCGCCCTGGTCGATCTGCCGGACGGCGGTTGGTACGGCTTTGTCATGCGCGACGCCGGCGCGATCGGCCGGGTCACCAATATCAGCCCGGTGTTCTGGCGCGACGACTGGCCGGTCTGGGGCACGCCCGCGGCGCCGGGCCGTGTGCCGGATCTGGCCGCCAAGCCGATCCTGGGCGAGCCGTTCGCCGAACCGCCCAGCTCCGACGATTTCAGCGGCGGCGCGCTGGGCCGGCAATGGCAATGGAACCACAATCCCGATGACAGCCGCTGGTCGCTGAGCGAGCGTCCCGGCTTCCTGCGCCTCAAGGCGACGACGGCCCACGACTTCTGGAACGCCCGCAACACCCTGCTGCAGAAGGGGCAGGGTCCCAAGGCGCGCGGCGTCGTCAAGCTGGACGTGCGGGGACTGAAGGCCGGCGACGCCTGCGGCTTTGGCACGTTCGGCAAGTTCTCCAGTCAGATCGTGCTCACCCGTGCGCCGAACGGCCAGGGCGCCTTGAGCGCGCGGCTGGTGGAAAGCACGGCGGCAGGACCCAAGACCTCGCCACGTGGCGAGGCGCGCGCGGTTCGCCTGGGCGATCTTTGGCTTTCGGTCGACATGGATTTCACCACCGACAAGACCGCCCTGGCCTACAGCCTCGACGGACGATCCTGGACGGCGATGCCCGGCGACTTTCCGCTGGCCTTCGACTGGCGCACCGGGACATTCCAGGGCGAGCAGTTCGGGCTGTTCTGCCACAACCCCGCCGGCGGCGAAGGGCGGATCGATGTCGACAGCTTCACGCTGAGCAAGCCCTGAGGCTGGCTCGTCACATGGACGAGCGGGTGTCCTCCAGCGCCAGATCGACGAGCGCGCGCATGGCCGCGCTCGCCGCCTCGGGATCGCCGGCGACGATGGCGTCGCAGACCCTGGCGTGGTCGGGCACGGGATCGCGGGGCAGGGCTCGCGAGCGTTGCTTGAATTCGGTCGTCCAACTGACCGCGGCGCTGATACTGGCGCTCAGCGCCATCATCGCGCTGTTGTGCGTGGCGCTCAGCAGCGCATCGTGGAAGGCCCGGTCGGCCGCCCGGCCGGCCTCGGTCGCCAAGGTGTGGCGCCGCATCTTGGCCAAGGCGTCCTTCATCGCCTTGATGTCGTCCTTGTCGCGCCGTTCGGCGGCGAAGCGGGCGGCGGCCGGTTCGACCACGGCGCGCAGTTCGAACAGGTCGCGCACGAAGGCCAGGTCCGGCTCGGCCGAGAACGCCCAGGCCAGGACCGTGGGATCCAGGACGTTCCAGCGGCTGCGCGGCAGAACACGCGTGCCGGCCTTGGGGCGGCTTTCCACCAGACCCTTGGCCGTCAGCACCTGCACAGCCTCGCGATAGGCGCTGCGCGAGACGTCCAAGGCCGCTGCGTTGGCGATTTCGCCCGTCAGGGTTTCGCCTGGAGCGATCCGTCCCGAGACGATCGCTGTGCCCAGATAGTGCGCCACCGCGCCGCGCAGGCGACGACCCGACCCTTTCGTCGATCGTGGGATCAACGTTTCGTCCGGCGAGTCGGTTGGCGGCGACGTTGGATTGCGGGGCTGCATGCGTTGCAATAAGCGCAACCGAACCAGTCTTGGCAAGTTTGAGGCGCCTTCGGTTTACAGTCTTCGCGCTGGAGGCGCCGCCGACCTCGGTGGCGACCCGGGGGGCGTCATCGCCCCGCCGCCGCGTCCGGCCGGCCGTCGTGGGCGTAGACGCCCAGCAGCGCGCCGACGAAGCCGCCCGCGGTCTTTGTCGAGAGGATCGTTCCGTCCTCCCCGGCCTTCAGGGTCTTCCATTGGCCGGGCGCGAGCGCATAGGAAAAATCATAGAGGCCGCCGCGGGCGGTGATCTTCAGCCCGACCGGAGCGCCGGCCTTGAGCGTGACAGGCGCGCTGGCGACCTCGACGCCGCCGGCCGCATCCTTCGGACCGGCGCGGCGCTCGAGCACGATCTTGTCCTGACCGCCGGCGTCTCGGGTCACGCCCAAGAAGAAGTAGCAATTGTCGTTCTGGACGGCGACCATGCCGGCCTTGTCTCCGATGTGGCTCGGGGCAAAACGCATCTGGGTCGAGGCGCTGGCGTTGATATGCTGCTGGCGGCGACCCCAGAACGAGGGCTGGGTCATGCCCCCGATCGTTTCGGGGCGCGCCGTCAGGATCAGCTTTCCGCCGTCGAGCCGCCACCAGCGCTGCTGCGGAATCCGCATGGTGACCCAGCTGAGCGGCAAGGCCTGGCCGTTGAACTCCTCGCGAGCCGTGAAGGCGCCGGCGGTCGGCGGCGGCGTGGGGGTCGTCGCGGGCAGGGCGGGCTTGGCGTGGACGTAGGGGATGGTGGCGCCGTTCTCCAGGATGACCGGCCAGCCGTCCTTCCACTCCACCGGCAGCAGGAAGGTCTCGCGGCCGGTGTTGTAGAGATCGTCGCCATAGGGCCGCACCGCCAGGAACGTCGCCCACCACTTGCCGTCCGGCGTGTCGACCAGCGTGGCGTGTCCGGCCGAGGTGATCGGCAGCGGACGGTCCTTGGGAAGGCCCCGCTGGGTCAGGATCGGATTGTGCTCATAGGGAACGTACGGTCCCCAGGCGCTCTTCGAGCGCAGGACCACCTGGCTGTGGCCCTCGGCTGTGCCGCCCTCGGCGGCGACCAGATAGTACCAGCCGTCCTTCTTGAGGATGTGGGGCCCCTCGGGCCAGATCGGCTTGGCCGCCGGGTTGACGCCCTTGTCGAGCAGCAGCTTGCGCTCGCCGACGGTCTTCTGGGTCTTGACGTCGTAGCCGATCGCCCAGATGGCGCGGTGGCCGCTGTATTCCGGTGGTCCCGGAGGCTCGCCGTTGAAGACGATCAAGGCGCTGCCGTCGTCGTCGAAGAACAGATACGGATCGATGCCCTCCACGGCCGGCAGCCACACCGGATCCGACCAGGGCCCCTTGGGATCCTTGGCGGTGATCAGGAAGTTGCCGTCGCAATCGACGCAGGTGTTCAGAATATAGAAGACCCCGTCATGATGACTCAGCGTCGGCGCGAAGACCGCGCGCGACAGGCCCAGGCGCTTGAAGTCGAGCATGCCGGGGCGATCGATGGCGTTGCCGATCTGGTTCCAATGCACCAGATCGGTGGAGTGGAAGACCGGAAGTCCCGGGAACCAGGCGAAGGTCGAGCTGACGAAATAGAAATCCTTGCCGACCCGCATGACCGCCGGGTCGGGATAGGTCCCCTTGAGGATCGGGTTGGCGTACTGTGTCGCGGTCGGCTTGAACGCGGCGTCCGAAGGATCAGCGCCCGTATACTCAAACCATTCGAACGCCGCCTCCGGGCCGGCCGGTCGGCCCTCGGGCAGCGGCGCGCGCGCTTGGGCCGCGCCGGCGGCCAGAAGGAAAAGGGCAACGAGGCTTTGGCGGATCATCTAGCGTAGTCCCCTCCGACGCGCGCTTGAGCCGCGGCTGTTTTATGTCTGGCAAATCGCGCGACCGAGGCCCGTCTCAAGCCAGATAGAGGCATCCTAGCCAGCAAAAATCGCAAATGGTAGCGCTAACCTAAGAAAAAGGCGCCTTTGACTCTGGCAGTCCGCATTGGCTTGCGCCGGCTCGGTGTTTCCTTAGTTTGTCAGAGTAATGTGATGAAGTGGATCGGCGTGAGCCGCTCAGATCCGCTTGGATCGTCCGACTGTTTCTGATCACGCTTCGAGAGCCACATGACCCTGACACGCCGGTCCACGCTTGTCGCTCTTGGCGCCTCAACAGCCTTGGGCGGCGCCGTTGCCCGCGCCGAGACTCCCAAGACCTCGCCGTTGCGCCTCTGGTACCGCCAACCTGCAAAGGAATGGGTCGAAGCGCTGCCGCTCGGTTCAGGCAAGCTGGGCGCCATGGTGTTCGGCGGCGTGGCCACCGAACGGCTGCAGTTGAACGAAAACACGCTGTGGGCCGGCGGCCCCTATGATCCGGCCAATCCCGAGGCCCTGGCGGCGCTCCCGGAAATCCGCCGGCTGATTGACGCTGGCGAATACGCCAAGGCCACCGAGTTGGCTGACGCCAAGTTCATGGGTACGCCCAAGCGCCAAATGTCCTACCAGACGATCGGTGATCTCAAGCTCGACTTCCCCGGTCTGGCGGAAGCGAGCGACTATGTCCGGGACCTGGACCTCGACGGGGCGATCGCCACGACGACCTTCAGCGCCGGCGGCGTCCGCCATGTTCGCGAGGTGATCGCCAGCGCCCCCGACAGGGTGATTGCGGTGCGCCTGACCGCCAGCCGCAAGGGTGCGATCACCTTGAACCTCGGCTTCGCCAGTCCGCTGAAGTCCAATCCCGTCGCTTCGGTTGAAGGTCAGGCCCTGGTGCTGGCAGGCGTCAACGACAGCCAGCAAAGGGTCCCGGCCCGGCTGAAGTTCGAGTGTCGTGTCGAAGTCCGCGCCAAGGGCGGCCGGGTCAGCGGGGAGGGCGGCAGGCTCTCGGTGACCGGCGCTGACGAGGTGCTGCTGCTCGTCGCGGCCGCCACCAGTTACCGCCGCTACGACGACGTGTCCGGTGATCCGACGGCGCTCAACAGGGCGGCCCTCGCTCGGCTGGCCGACAAGTCCTGGGCCGAGCTGCTGGTCGACCACCAAGCCGATCACCGGTCCCTGTTCCGTCGCGTGGACATCGACTTCGGCCGCACGCGGGCCGATCTCCTACCGACCGATGAACGGATCAAGTCGTCTGCGACCACCGACGATCCGTCCCTGGCGGCGCTCTATTTCCAGTACGGCCGGTACTTGCTGATCGCCTGTTCGCGCCCGGGCGGACAACCGGCCAATCTGCAGGGCGTCTGGAACGACAAGACGTCCGCCCCCTGGGAAAGCAAGTACACGATCAACATCAACACCGAGATGAACTACTGGCCGGCCGAGCCGACCAATCTGCCGGAACTGGTCGAGCCGCTGATCGCGCTGGTGGCGGACCTCGCCCAGACCGGGGCGAAGACCGCCAGAACCATGTATGGCGCGCGCGGCTGGGTCGCCCACCACAATACCGACCTCTGGCGCGCCACCGCGCCCATCGATGGGGCGATCTACGGCGTCTGGCCGACCGGCGGCGCCTGGCTCTGCAAGCACGTCTTCGACCACTACGACTACAGTCGCGACGCGGCCTATCTGGCGCGAGTCTATCCCCTGATGAAGGGCTCGGCCCGGTTCTTCCTCGACACCCTGGTGGTCGACCCGAAGTTCGGCGTGCTGGTCACCAGTCCGTCGCTTTCGCCAGAGAACGATCACGGTCACGGCTCGTCCCTGGCGGCCGGTCCTACCATGGACCAGGCGATCATCCGAGACCTGTTCGACAACTGTTTGAAGGCCGAGGCGATCCTCGGGGCCGACGCGGCCTTCGTCGCCGAACTGAAGACGGCGCGCGACAAGCTGGCGCCCTACAAGATCGGCAAGGACGGCCAGCTCCAGGAATGGCAGGAGGACTGGGACAGCAAGGCGACGGATATCCACCACCGCCACGTCTCGCACCTGTACGGCCTGTTCCCCTCGGACCAGATCTCGATCGACACGACGCCGAAATTAGCGGCGGCCGCGAAGACCACGCTGGTGACGCGCGGCGACCTGTCCACCGGGTGGGCCATCGCTTGGCGTCTGAACCTGTGGTCGCGCCTCGGCGACGGCGACCATGCTCATGGGATCCTCAAACTGCTGCTCGGACCCGAGCGAACCTACCCGAACATGTTCGACGCTCACCCGCCGTTCCAGATCGACGGCAATTTCGGCGGGACCTCGGGCATGACCGAGATGGTCCTGCAAAGCCGCAACGATCGCCTCTATCTGTTGCCGGCCCTGCCGTCAGCCTGGCCCACGGGGCGCATGACGGGCCTGCGGGCGCGGGGCGCGGTCGACGTCGACATCCGCTGGGCGGGGGGCAGGCTGTCGGAGGCGGTGCTGACGGCCAAGGCCGACGGCCGCCACACCGTGGTCCACGCCGGCTCGACGCTCGACGTGACTCTAAAGGCTGGGGAAACGGCGCGCTTGATCCTCCGGGGCGGCGTCCTGACCCTGGCTGGACATGCGCGGGGCGGGTCCAGCCGCGCATCGTAAGGTCGCTCCACGGCCATCTCAAAGTGAATGGCGCGATCTGTCGACGGAGTCGCCATTTCCCAATGGCGACTCCGTCGGCTTCGATCTTCCCTAGAACTTGAAGCGCACCCCCGCGCGATACATGCGGCCGACCACGTCATAGAGGGCCGGGTTGGCGTAGTTCGGCGACTTGGCCGGATCCTCGTCGAACAGGTTGTCGATCTTGAAGTAGGCGGTCACGTCCTCACGGATGTTATAGGTTCCGCCGACGTCCACGTAGAAGGCGCCCGGCATGAAGTTGTCGTCGATCGTCGGGGCGTTGGCCGTGGAGATCGGGCACGAGCCGGCGGCGCAGACGACGTACTGCTCCCCGTAGGTGCCGTCGGTGAACCAACGCTCCTGCAGGGTCAGGCTGAACCGGTCGGTTTCGTAGGTCTGGATCGCCAGCCACTTCCAGTCGGGGGTGTTGCCCTGGTTCACGCCGGCGGAGTCGACCGGGATCGTGTTGGGCAGGCCCGTGTCGGTGAGGAACTCGCGGATATGGGTGGCCAGGGCGCGCAGGGTGAAGTTACCCGACAGACCCAGGGGCTGCTGCCAACGATAGCTGGCCTCGATGTCGAAGCCGCTGGTCTTGATCGACGCCAGGTTGAAGGACTGGACGTTGATGTAGTTGGGGCCGCTGGTGTTGTTGAGATTATAGGTCCCGCAGGTCTGCGGGAGGACGCCGCGATAGCAGTAGTCGACAATCTGAGCCGCGCCCAGGCTGGAAATGACGTCATCCAGCTTGATCGTGTAATAGTCGAAGGACGCGCTGAAGCCGGGCAGCCAGGGCGGGTTGGCCAGGACGACGCCGATCTGCTTGTTGCGCGCGATTTCGGGCGTCAGGTTGGGGTTTCCGACGGCGTTCTGGATGGCCACCACGTTCCTGTTGTTCGCGGGATCGAAGAAGTTGGGCAGGGTGGTGGTGACGGGCGCGGCGAACAGTTCCGACAGGTTCGGCGCGCGGACGTCCCGCGAGACCACGCCCCGCAGGCGCACGCCCTCGAGCGGCGTGTCCCAGGTGCCGCCGGCCTTCCAAGTCCAGACGGTGCCCGACGTGCTATAGTCGGTCACCCGCGCCGCGGCGTTGAAGTTGGCGCGTCCCAGGCTGTCGTTGTCGAACAGCGGCACATCGGTCTCGAGGTAGGCTTCCTTGACGTGGTAGGCGCCGTTGCCGTTCTTGTAGTTGCCGGCATGCCAGTTGTTGCCGACGGCGGCCAGGAGCGGGTCGGCCGGATACTCGCTGCTGTTGGGGCTGCGATCGGAGACGCCGGCGCCGTAGGGGTCGGCGCTGACGGTGTAGAACTCGCGGCGATATTCAGCGCCGAAGGCGATCGACAGCGGGCCGGCCCAGAGATCGACCGGGGCGCCCGAGAAGTTGGCGCTGACGACGTCCTGGGTCATGCGCAGGCGCTGGAACGGGCCGGCGGCAGGTTGGACATATTCCAGGGTCGAGGCCGAGGGCGGCTTGCCGCCGAAGATGTTCAGCGGCTGACAGCCGCTGGCCCGCGCCACCGGATCGGCGCAGACGATGGCGCCGTTCAGCGTGGTGGCCTGGATCGCCTGGTTGAAGCGCGGCGTCAGCAGGATGTGGTCGACGTCGATGGCCGTCTTGTTCACGCCGTGCTCGTAATAGGCGTCGTAGCTCCAGTCCTTGCTGAACATCCCGAACTTGCCCTTCAGGCCGCCGACCACCCGGTACAGGCGACGGTCCGTGTGAACCTTGGTGTTGGGCAGAACCGCATTGCTGACGCCGTACTGGAAGCTGGTCACGCCGGCGGTCGCGCAAGCGGCCTGGACCGAAGCCGGCACGTACGGGTTGGCGCACTGCATCGTCAGGCCCGTCTTGTTCATGCCGTTGACGGGCTGATTGCTGGTCTCGACCTGGCCGATGTTGAACGAGATGTAGGCCTCGTTGTTCTCGGCGAAGTCGTAACCGAGGCGGCCATAGCCCACCTTGCGCTCGATCTCCGACTGCAGCGTGCGGCCGCTGTCGACGTTGCCCGACAGGTCGCCGCCGATGCAGAAGCCGGGGAAGCAGCCGGTGACGGCGCCGCCGGCGGTCTTGGAGGGCACGCCGTTGGAGCCGTACTGGAACTGGAACGGCTGGCCGCTCTGGTCGAAGGCGATGCCCTGCAGCGGCCCGGCGGTGATCAGGCCGTACTTGGTGTAGGCGTAGGGCTGGGCGTAGTCGCGCATCACATATTGCGGCGAGCCGTCATTGGTGACGTTGCGATTGATCATCGTCGTCTGGGTGAACCAGTCGCGATCGCCGGCAAGGTCCAGGCCAAAGTTGCCGGCGCCGACGCCGTTCTCCTTGGCCCACTCCACGCTGCCGACCACGTGTACGCGGTCGCCGGCGAAGCTGCGGCCGCCGGCCAACTGCACCAGGCCCTGCTCATTGTCGCCGTAGGTCGAGATGCCCGCCTGGACGTTGCCCTTCAACCCGGTGAAACGGGTGTCGGTGATGAAGTTGACGACGCCGCCGACGGCGTCCGACCCGTAGGAGGCCGAGGCCCCGCCGTTCACGACGTCGACGCGCTGGACCAGAAGCTGCGGGAACAGGCTGACGTCGGTGACGCCGGTGTAGTAGGCCCCGACCACGCGCTGTCCGTCGAGCAGGGTCAGGGTGCGGATGGTGCCCAGGCCGCGAAGCGAGAACGAACTGAGGCCCTGTTGGCCGCTTGAGGTGCTGAAGGTGTTCGTCGCCGAACCGCTCGAGCCCTGCAGCGACGGCAACTGAACGATGGTGGCGAAGATGTTGGGTTGGGCGTTGTTCTGGATCTCATCCTCGCCGATCACCGAGGTCGGCGTCGGGGCGGTGAAGCCGGTGCTCTGGATGCGCGTTCCCGTGACGATGATCTCGCTGACTGTGGCTGTCTCAGGCTTGGCCGCGGCCGCGGGATCCACGGCCTGGGCCAGCGCCGGCCCAGCGATAAAGCTGGCGAGCAGGGCGGCCGCGCCGGCCGAGCGGAAAGCGTCGCGCCTTATTTGACGGAGCAAAGGGCTCCTGACGGTCGAGGCCGCCGCCTTTTCCTGATGCGAACCGTCAACGTTCCCGGCGTGCGGGCTCGAAGGCTCGATGACCTGTGAAAACATGTCCATTCCCTCCCAAGCGCCGTTGGCCGGCGCGATTGACGCTTCCGCGGGCGTTCACCCGTTGCGATGGTAGCGTTATCCTAAAATTGGGTAGGTCTGCTGCTCCAGGAAGTCAATACTCCGACATAATAACGTTGCGGCTGACGCGGCCTTCGGTGGCTAACGGTCAAAACGTCACTTTTCCCGCTCGGACCGAGCCCGAACCACCCGTGATGGGCGGCCCATGGCGTAACGCTTGGGTGGTAACGTTATCGGCGTGTCAGGTGGGCGACGCGGCGTCGGTCTGTCCGACTAGCGAGGCTGGGAGGTCGACAGGCGGGTGATGATCTCGTGATCGAGGACGCGGTCGCGTCCGGCGCTCACGGGTTCGCCACCGGCGATCTGAGCGGCCAGCAGGCCAAGCGCCTCGGCCGCGAGCTTGCGGACGGGCTGATGGACCGTGGTCAGGGGCGGCCAGAGGGTGACCGCGGCCGGGGTGTCGTCAAATCCGACGACGGTCAGTTCTCCCGGCACGTCGAGGTGGCGGCGATGGGCGACGGACACCGCGGCGGCGGCCATGTCATCGTTGCTGGCGAAGATCGCCGTCGGCGGCGGCGCCGCATCGAGCAACTGCTCGGCGGCGGCCAGCCCGGAGGTGAAGCTGAAATCGCCCTGGGCGATCGCCGTCATCACGCCGTCGGCTTCGCGCACCGCCGAATAGAAGCCGGCCAGACGTTCGGCGCTCGCCGCCTGGTCCGGATTGCCCAGGATGAATCCGAGGCGGCGATGGCCCAGGGCGATCAGTTCGCGCGTCATTTCGTAGGCGGCCCGGCGGTCGTCGATACGCACGCAGATCGCGCCCTCGACGGCGTAGGCGCCGACGGCCGCCATGGGCAGCCCCGCCTTGCCGAGCGCCTCGATCACGGCGGGGGACTCGCCCAGCGGCGGCGCCAGGATCACGCCGGAAACGCCGGACGCGATCAGGCGTTTCAGCGCCGCGGCCTCGGGAGGGCGTCCGCCTTGCCCCCCTTTGAGCAGGACCAGGTGGGCTCCGCGTGTCGAGGCCTCCTCGTACACGCCCGTCAGGAAATCGCTCATGAAAGCGGCGCTGGGGTTGGAGTAAATCACGCCGATCCTGAGTTCGGCGGAGGTCACCAGGCTGCGCGCGGCGACATTGGGCGTATACCCCAGAGCCTGAATGGCCGCTTCCACCATCGCGCGAGCCTCGGGTCCAACACCCGGACGTGCGTTGATCACGCGCGAAACGGTCATCGGCGACACGCCCGCCTCAGCCGCGACGTCGAGAATGGTTGGGCGACCGCCCCCAGCATTCCTTGCCAATACGTCCCCCGTCCTAGCCGCTTTAGAAGCTACCTAATCCATCGCGCACCTGACGCAATCGACGACCGCGCGCGATGCGCGTCCGCATCGCGGTATACGACGGTTGGCCTCCAGCGCAGCGTTCCTTCCGTCAATCGGCCAAGGTTTCCCTTTAAGCCAATGGTCTTGTGAGTTGGCGTTCAAGGCTTGTGGGGAGGATATGGCCCGACAAGCATACAGTTAGAATTCAAACCATTGCGAACCCGTGGCCGCCGGCCGCCGCGAAGCGACGGAGATCCAGGGGGACGCTCTTGCCGTGGAGCGAAGGTCATGAGGACGTCAGATCCAAAGAGGCCCGCCTCCTTCTCCGCCCTGTCGACTTCACGATCGTTCCGACGTCGCTCCGATCGACGCGTCGGCTTTGTTGGCCCGAAAATTGTAATTGACGAGACTGTTTCATAGGCATACTAATTTCATAACAAATAAGATGGGAGGCGGCGGCCGGCATGGAGGAGATCACCGCCTTCGGCGTGCTCGGCGAGCGGCTGGGTCTGCAACTGCACCATGCCGACGTGCGGGCCATGGCGGGTCTGTCCGAGCGCCTCTCGCCGTTGGGCGTCACCCCCGCCCGGGCCACCGCCATCGTCTATATCGGTCTGAACGAAGGCTGCGACCAGATCACCTTGGGCCGCGCCCTGGGCGTCAATCGCGCCAGCACGATGAAGGCGGTCGACGAGCTGGAGGCCCTGGGCGCCATCGAGCGCCGTCCAGGCCGTGACCGCCGCACGAACGCCCTGCACCTGACCTCGGCCGGCCGCGACCTGCGCGGCGCGATCGAGAAGGTGACCCTGGAACATGATCAGGCCGCCTTCGCCCCGCTCTCGGCCGATGAACGGGCCGAGCTGCGCCGCCTGCTGACCAAGCTGCGACACAAGGCGGTGACCGGATCCCCGACCGGCGCCGCCGCCCCCATCATGACGAGCGGGCCCAAGGTGCCCGCCGCGCCTCGAAAGGACTGATCATGAGCACTGCTGACATCCTGACCAAGCCCGCCACCTTCGAGCGATTGAACCCGGTCACCGGCGCCGTCGCCACCACCTCGGCGGCCATGACCGTCGCCCAGGCTGAGGCCGCGGCCGACGCCGCCCAGGCCGCCTTCGCCGGCTGGAGCGCCTTGGGCCCCAACGCCCGCCGCGCCTTCCTGACCAAGGCCGCCGACGCCCTGGAGTCCAAGGCCGCGGTCTTCGTCGACGCGATGATGGGCGAAATCGGCGCCACCGAGGGCTGGGCCCGCTTCAACCTGATGCTGGCCGTCGGCATCGTCCGCGAGGCCGCCGCCCTGACCACCCAGATCTCCGGCGAGGTGATCCCCTCCGACAAACCCGGCTGCATCGCCATGGCCGTGCGCGAGCCGGCCGGGGTGGTGCTGGGCATCGCGCCCTGGAACGCGCCGATCATCCTGGGGGTCCGCGCCATCGCCACGCCCCTGGCCTGCGGCAACACCGTGGTGCTGAAGGCCTCCGAGACCTGCCCCCGCACCCACGGCCTGATCATCGAGGCCTTCGCCGAGGCGGGTCTGCCGCCGGGCGTGGTCAATGTGGTGACCAACACGCCCGCCGACGCTCCGGCCATCGTCGGCGCCTTGATCGACCACCCGGCCGTGCGCCGCGTGAACTTCACCGGCTCGACCCCCGTCGGCAAGATCATCGCCAAGCGCTGCGCCGAGCACCTCAAGCCGGTGCTGCTGGAGTTAGGCGGCAAGGCGCCGCTGATCGTGCTCGACGACGCCGACCTGGATGAGGCCGTCAAGGCCGCCGCCTTCGGCGCGTTCATGAACCAGGGCCAGATCTGCATGTCGACCGAGCGGATCATCGTGGTCGACGCCGTGGCCGACGCCTTCGTCGAGAAGTTCAAGGCCAAGGTCGGGACCCTGGCCGTCGGCGATCCGCGCGAGGGCAAGACGCCGCTGGGCGCGGTGGTCGATCTGAAGACCGTCGCCCACGTGGAGAGCCTGATCGCGGACGCGATCGCGGCCGGCGCCGTGGCGGTCAACGGCGGCGCCGCCAACGGCGTGCTGATGCCGGCCACCGTTGTCGACAAGGTCACGCCCCAGATGAAGCTGTTCCGCGAGGAGAGCTTTGGTCCCGTGGTCGGCGTGATCCGAGCCCGCGATGAAGCCCACGCGATCGAACTGGCCAACGACACAGAATACGGCCTGTCGGCGGCGGTCTTCACCCGTGACACCGCCCGCGGCCTGCGCGTGGCGCGCCAGATCAAGTCGGGCATCTGCCACGTCAACGGTCCCACCGTGCATGACGAGGCCCAGATGCCGTTCGGCGGGGTCAAGGCCTCCGGCTACGGCCGCTTCGGCGGCAAGGCGGGCATCGAGGCCTTCACCGATCTGCGCTGGATCACCATCGAGACCCAGCCCGGCCACTTCCCCATCTGACGCTTCGCCGCGTCTTCCTCCCCCTGTTTGTTCAAGGACCGGTCATGACCGAGATCAACGACACCGCCACCTTCACGGTCGAGAACCGCATCGCCTGGGTGAAATTCAACCGTCCCGAAAAGCGCAACTGCATGAGCCCCAAGCTCAATCAGCGCATGGGCGAGATTCTCGATGAGCTGGAATATCGCGACGACGTCGGCGTGCTGGTGCTGACCGGCGAGGGCACGGCCTGGTCGGCGGGCATGGACCTGAAGGAGTACTTCCGCGAGACCGAGGCCAAGGGTCTGGGCGCGGTGCGCCAGGCTCAACGTGAGTCCTACGGTTGGTGGCGGCGCCTGCGCTGGTACCAGAAGCCGACCATCGCCATGGTCAACGGCTGGTGCTTCGGCGGCGGCTACGGCCCGCTGTTCGGCTGCGATCTGGCCTTCGCGGCCGAGGAGGCGCAGTTCGGCCTGTCGGAGATCAACTGGGGCATCCTGCCGGGCGGCGGAGCGACCAAGGTGGTCGTCGAGCTGCTGTCGATGCGCGACGCGATGTACCACGCGATGATGGGCGAGAACATCGACGGCAAGAAGGCCGCCGAGTGGAAGCTGGTCAACGAGGCCGTGCCGCTGGAGCGCTTGAAGGAACGGGTGACCGAGGTGGCCAACGTCCTGCTCAAGAAGAACCCGGTGGCGCTCAAGGCCACCAAGGACGCCGTCCGCCGGGTGGGCGACATGACCTACGACAATGCGGAGGACTATCTGGTCCGCCTGCAGGAGGCGGCCAATTCCTACGACGACCATGGTCGCAAGGAAGGCATCAAACAGTTCATCGACGACAAGACTTACAAGCCCGGCCTGGGCGCCTACGATCTGGCCAAACAGAGCTGAGACGAGGCGAGGGAGGAAACAGCGAAGGGAAGGGGCCCATGAGCGGTGCGATCGATCACGTCGGCCTGCAGGCGCGACTCCAGCCCCAACGCCTGGCCGCCGTCGATCTGGCCAGCGGTTGGCGCTGGACCTACGCCGAACTGGACGCGGCCGTGGCGCGCTGTGTCCGGGTGCTGGTCGAGCGCGGTGTGGGCGTTGGCGAGCGCGTCGTCAGCCTGGCCCATAACCGCGTCGAGCTGGCGATCCTGCATCTGGCCTGCGCCCGGACCGGCGCGATCTACGTGCCGCTGAACTGGCGCCTGAGCTCGGCCGAGATCCTGACCCTGGTCGAGGACGCCAAGCCCAGGCTGGTGGTCGGCGACCAGGAGCTGGGGCGCGTCGGGCTGGACGGCCTGTCGATCGACCTGCTGGCGGGCGAGATCGAGGTGGCCGACCCGCTGGACCTGGGGCCGATCGACCGCGACCGGCCCTCGCTGATCCTCTACACCTCCGGCACCTCGGGAAAGCCCAAGGGCGTCTTGCTGAGCGAGCGCAATCTCGACCAGACCGCGATCAATTTCGGCCGATTGGGGCGGGTGACCCACGACAGCGTCTTCCTCAACGACGCGCCGATGTTCCACGTCATCGGCCTGGTGACCTGCGTGCGGCCGCCGCTGCTGCATGGTGGGACCATTCTGGTCTCCGACGGCTTCGAGCCGGGGCGGACGCTGGCCCGGCTGGGCGATCCGGACCTGAAGGCGACCCACTATTTCGGCGTGCCGCAGATGGCCCAGGCCCTGCGCAACCATCCGACCTATGAGCCCGAGCGCCTGCGCGGGCTGACGGCGATCTTCACCGGCGGCGCGCCGCACCCGGCCGCCGACATCCGCGCCTGGCTGGCCGACGGGATCCCAGTGGTCGACGGCTTCGGCATGAGCGAGGCCGGGACGGTGTTCGGCATGCCGGTCGACATCGCCCAGATCGACGCCCGGGCCGGGGCGGCGGGCGTGGCCATGCCCGGCGTCGCCAGCCGCATCGTCGACGCCGAGGGACAGGACTGCCCGCCCGGCGCGGCCGGCGAGCTTCTGCTGAAGGGCGAGAACGTGTTTCGCGCCTATTGGCGGCGGCCGGACGAGACCGCCAAGGCGTTCACCGCCGACGGCTGGTTCCGCACCGGCGACATCGCCCTGGCCGACGCCGAAGGGTTCCATTGGCTGGTCGACCGCAAGAAGGACATGTTCATCTCGGGCGGCGAGAACGTCTATCCGGCCGAGATCGAGGCGGCCCTGGCCGGTCATCCCGACATCGCCGAGTGCGCGGTCGTCGGCCTGCCCGACAACCGCTGGGGCGAGATCGGACACCTGGTGGTGGTGCTGAGGGCCGGCCGCGTCCTAAGCCACGCCGAGGTCCTGGCTCACCTGGAGCCCCGCCTGGCGCGCTACAAATTGCCCAAGCTCACCACGGTGATGGACGCCTTGCCGCGCACCGGCTCGGGAAAGGTCCAGAAGGGCGTGCTCCGCGACCTCCTGCTAGAGCACACGGCGGTCTAGGCTTCCCGGCGGATCGACCCAAGTCGCCGCCGGCCGAGCCATGGCGATGTCGGCTTCGGCGCGACGGTGGTGGGCAGCATGACCGGGTCCCTGCTGGCCGGTGGGATCAGCGACACGGTGGCGGGCAGCGGTTCCCGGCGACCCTATTCCGAGACGTCCACGAAGCAGCTCTTGTAGACCTTGTCGAGCAGCCGCAGGAGAACGTCCTGTTCCTCGGCCGACAGGCTGGCGTGAGCCTTGGCTTCATTTCGGCGAACCAGGATCGCCATCTGATCGAGGGCTTCCTGGCCCTTGGGCGTGACGAACAACAGATGGCGACGCCGGTCCGTCGTCGAGCGCTGGCGGCGGGTCCAGCCCTTGGCTTCCATGTTGTCGAGCACGGCCACGATGGTGGCCTTGTCGAAGCCGACTTCGCGCGCCAGGGTCTTTTGCGACAGGCCTGGATTGGCGGCGACCAGGGCCAGGCTCGAAAACACGCCCGGACGCAAGTCGTCCTGATTGAGAAGGGCGGTGAAGGATCGGGACAGATGGTTCTGGATGCGCCGGATACGGAACCCGATGATCTCGTCCAAGATGCCGAGATTGATTTCGCCCTTAGGCTCGTCCTGGATGTCCGAAGGCGGGGTTTTGACGTTCGAAGTCATGATCTTACGAGAGGCTCGCCCATTGCGCGAGACTTCCTTGTCCGTTCGATCCGCCGGGGTCAATGACTGTTGTCGGCGGCGGCGAAGGTCACCCGCTCGCCGTCCACCTCACGCGTGATCGGACCCTGCAGGCCCGGCTACGGGCCGAGTGGGCGCGGACTGCGGGCTCTGCGGCAAGCCGGCCTGGCACGTCGAGCGCAAGGGCGTGAACTAGGGCGAATGCGGGCGCGGCGTCGGTCGTCAGCCCGCCTCGCCCAGTTCGGCCAGGATTTCCGAGGCTTCGGTGAAGGCGGTGTTGGCGGCGGGGACGCCGGCATAGATCGCCGTCTGCATCAGCACCTCCTTCAGCTCATCACGCGTGAAGCCGCCCTGTTCCAGGCCGGCGCGGACGTGCAGGCGAAACTCCTCCCAGCGCGCCAGGCTGGCGCAGATGGCCAGCACCAGCAGGCGGCGGGTGCGATGGTCCAGGCCCGGTCGGCCCCAGATCTCGTTCCAGGCGTAACGGGTGATCATCGCCTGGTAGTCGGCCGTGAAGTCGGTGCGCTTGGCCAGGGACTTGTCGACCCAGGCGTCGCCCAGCACCTTGCGCCGGGTTTTCAGGCCGGCCTCGAACAGGGTGTCCTCGGCGTCGCGGGCCGCGGTCCCGCCCAACGCCTCGCGGACGAAGCCCCGCACCGCGCCGGCGAAGGCCGTCGGAGCTTCCAGGCTGGGCAGATGCGCACCGTCGATCTCGACATGCCGGGCGCCGGGAATGGCGGCGACGATCCGCTCGGCGTGACCCTCGAAGGGTGAGGCGACATCCTTGGCGCCGGTGATCACCAGGGTCGGCGCGGTGATGGCCGGCAGGCGCTCCAGCAAGGCCATGTCGCGGATCGCCGCCCCGCAGCCGCAATAGCCGTCGGGATTCTGGGCGACCATGCCGGCGCGCACGGTCTCGACCGCCTCGGGGTGTTGGGCGCGGAAGGCGTTGGAGAAGAAGCGACCCAACACCATCTCGACGATCGCGCCGAGCCCCTCGGCGCGGATCAGGGCCAGGCGCTGGTCCCAGACCGTCGGATCCAGGGCCGGGGAGGTGCAGGCCAGAACCAGGGCTTCGACGCGCTCGGGCGCCTTTGGGGCCAGGGCCATGGCGATCATGCCGCCCAGCGAGGTGCCGCAGATCGTCGCCTTGGCGATCCCCGCCGCGTCCATCACCGCCAGCACATCGTCGGCCAGGAGGTCGAGGCTGTAGTCCCCGGCCGGCGCATCCGAGGCCCCGTGGCCCCGCGTGTCGATCCGCAGGACCCGGAAGTCGGGCGTCAGCAGCGGGATGACGGGATCGTAGAGGGAAAGGTCCGTGCCGATCGAGGTCAGCAAGACCAGGGCGGGTTTGTCGGCCGCGCCATCCAGCCGCCAGTAGATGCGAGCGCCTTGGGAGAGGGCGAAGGGCATCAGCGATCCTTTCGGCAGGCTGCGAGGGCGCGGGCGACCAGCGCCTCGGACTCGCCGACGTCGGTTCCGACGTCGGCGGCGGCGAGATTGGCGGCCATGCGGTCGGCGTCGACCTCCAGCCCTTCGATGACCGGAGCCATGGCCGCCAGGGCGCCGTGGGTCAGTTGGAACAGGTCGGCCAGCGCCGGCCCCTCAACCTGCCAGCCGCCCAGGCCGCGCTCGTGTTCCTGGGGCAGGGCCGACAGGAGCGTGGCGGCCAGGTGCGGCGCGCGCAGGGCGGCCGACAGGGCGACCTGACAACTGGTGGGATTGCGCTTGTGGGACATGGCGGACGAGCCGCCGCGACCTGCGACGCGGGGTTCGAAGG
>NZ_JBAPVS010000007.1:0-4077 GCF_049283275.1 Caulobacter sp.
GACAAGACCGGCACCATCACCTTCGGCAACCGCATGGCCACCGAAGTGATCGCCGCCCCAGGCGTGCGCCCGGAGGCCGCCCTGCGCGCCGCGATCAGCGCCTCGCTGGCCGACGAGACCCCGGAAGGTCGTTCGATCATCGAGCTGGGCCGCAACCAGGGGATCGTCATCGAGGCGCCGCAAGGCGCGACCTCGATCGCGTTTTCCGCCACCACCCGCCAGTCGGGCTTGGACGCTGGAAGCATGTCGTGGCGCAAGGGCGCGGTCGATGCGGTCTATCGCTCGCTGGCCTTGGATCCGAAGAGGGTTCCGGCCGAGGTCAGCGCCGCCGTCGACCGTATCGCCCGCTCGGGCGGCACGCCGCTGGCGGTCAGCGAAAACGGCGTCCTGGTCGGGGTCATCCACCTCAAGGACGTGGTCAAGCCGAACGTCAAGGAGCGGTTCGCCGACCTGCGCCGCATGGGTCTGCGCACGGTGATGATCACCGGCGACAACCCGGTGACCGCCGCCGCCATCGCCTCGGAAGCCGGGGTCGACGACTTCCTGGCCGAGGCCACGCCGGAGGACAAGCTGCGGCTGATCCGCGAGGAGCAGGGCAGGGGTCGGCTGGTGGCCATGTGCGGCGACGGGGCCAATGACGCCCCCGCCCTGGCCCAGGCCGACGTCGGCGTGGCCATGCAGACCGGCGCCCAGGCCGCCCGCGAGGCCGGCAACATGGTCGATCTGGACAGCGACCCGACCAAGGTCATCGAGATCGTCGAGGTCGGCAAGCAGATGCTGATCACCCGCGGCGCCCTGACGACCTTCTCGATCGCCAACGACGTGGCCAAGTACTTCGCCATCATCCCGGCCATGTTCGTGGTCGCCCTGCCGGCCCTGGGCGCGCTGAACGTGATGCATCTGCACAGCCCGCAGAGCGCCATCCTGTCGGCGGTGATCTTCAACGCCCTGGTGATCGTCGCCCTGATCCCCCTGGCCCTGAAAGGGGTCAAGTATCGGGCGATCGGCGCCGGCAAGCTCCTGTCGCGCAACCTGCTGGTCTACGGCCTGGGCGGCCTGGTGGCCCCGTTCGTCGGCATCAAGCTGATCGACATGATCGTCTCAAGCCTGGGTTGGGCTTGATGCTCGGCCCGATCGCCAAGGACCTGATCTTCAGCGCCGTGGCGATCGGGCTGATCTTCCTGGTGGCGCACGCCGCCCATCACCTCTGATCCGACACACTGTTTCCTGTTCTGAAAGAACGACTGCCATGACGAAGTTCGCTTTCCCCGCCCTGATCGCCGCCGCCAGCGCCCTGGCCCTTTCCGCCGGCGCCGCCTCGGCTCAAGACACGGCTCAGAAGCCCTTCACGCTCAGCTACAATGTCGGCGTCGCCTCCGACTACGCGTTCCGCGGCGTCAGCCAGACCGACGAGAACCCGCAAGTGTTCGGCGGTGTCGACCTGACCGCCGGCAAATTCTACGCCGGGACCTGGGCCTCGAACGTCGACTTCAACGATTCGACCGACGCCGAGATCGACCTCTATGCGGGCTTCAAGCCGACATTGGGCGCCGCGACCCTGGACCTGGGCGTGATCTACTACGGCTACGTCAACGAGCCCGACGGCGCCGACTACGCCAACACCGAGTTCAAGGTCGCCGCCTCGATTCCGGCGGGCAAGGGTTCGCTGGGCGGGGCGGTCTTCTACAGCCCCGACAGCTTCGGGGCCGCCGACGAGGCGACCTACTACGAGGTCAACGGCAGCTATCCCGTTGCCGAAAAGTGGAGCGTCTCGGGCGCGCTGGGCCGCCAGACCTACAAGGGCTCGGGCGACTACACGACTTGGAACCTGGGTGCGGCCTACGCCATCAACGGCAACCTGGCCCTGGACCTGCGCTACATCGACACCGACCAGCACGACTTCGGCAAGCTGTACGACAGCCGCGCCGTCGCCACCCTCAAAGCCGCCTTCTAGGAAGGAAGACCGCCATGCTTTCGCATCTTCGTCCGGCCATCGTCTCCATGGGCCTGTTCACGGTCCTGCTGGGCCTGGCCTATCCGCTGGCCGTCACCGGCGTCGCCCAGGCCGCGTTCCCGGCCCAGGCCAACGGCAGCCTGGTCAAGGACGCCAAGGGGACCGTGGTCGGCTCCATCCTGATCGCCCAGGGCTTCTCCAAGCCTGAATATCTGCACCCGCGTCCCTCGGCGGCCGGGAGCGGCTACGACGCCTCGGCCTCCAGCGGCTCCAACATGGGCCCGCTGAACGAGACGCTGATCGCGCGCGAGAAGACCGACGCCGACGCCCTGCGCGCCGAGAACCCCGGCGTGACGATCCCGGCCGACGCGGTGACCACCTCGGGCTCGGGCCTGGATCCCGAGATCAGTCCGGCCAACGCCCGCTTCCAGGCCCCGCGCGTCGCCAAGGCGCGCGGCCTGGCCGTGGCGCAAGTGCAGGCGGTGATCGACGGCCAGACCCAGGGGCCGCTGCTCGGCTTCATCGGCCAGCCGCGCGTCAACGTCCTGGCGGTCAACCGGGCGCTCGACGCACGCTTCCCCACCGGCGGCAAAAAGGGCGGCTAGCCCTTGCCGGCTGAACCCAAACGCCCCGATCCCGAGGCGCTCCTGGCCGCCGCCAACAAGGCGAGCCGGGGGCGCCTGAAGGTGTTCCTGGGCATGGCGCCGGGCGTGGGCAAGACCTACGAGATGTTGCGCGCCGCCCGCAAGCGCAAGGCCGAAGGCCAGGATGTGCTGATCGGCCTGGTCGAGACCCACGGTCGCCGTGAGACCGAGAGCCTGCTGCGCGGCATGGAGGTGATGCCCAGGCGTCCCTTGGAGCACAAGGGCCGGACGCATCTGGAGTTCGACCTGGACACGGCCCTGGCCCGCCGGCCCAAGCTGCTGCTGGTCGACGAATACGCCCACTCCAACGCCCCGGGCTCGCGCCATCCCAAGCGCTGGCAGGATGTCGAGGAGCTGCTGGCGGCCGGGATCGACGTCTGGACGACGCTGAACGTCCAGCACCTGGAAAGTCTGGTCGATGTCGTCCAGCGCATCACCGGGGTGCGCCAGCGCGAGACCGTGCCCGACAGCGCCCTGTCGCGGGCCGACGACATCGAGCTCGTCGACATCACGCCCGACGAACTGCGCGAGCGCATGGCGCAGGGCAAGGTCTACGTCCCCGAAACCGCCCGCCTGGCCTCGGAGAACTTCTTCAAGGTCGAAAACCTCACCGCCCTGCGGGAGATGGCGCTCCGGCGCGCGGCCCAGACGGTGGACGACCAACTGGTCGCGGCCATGCGCGAAAAGGGCGTCGAGGGACCTTGGGCGGCGGGCGAGCGGATCCTGGTCCTGGTCGGCGGCGACGCCATGTCCAGCTCCCTGGTCCGCGCGGGCCGTCGATTGTCCGACATGATGATGGACGCGCCCTGGACCGTCACTCACATCGAGCGAAGTGATCGCTCCGGTCCATCGCCCCTGGCGGCCACCCGATTGCGCGACGCCTTGAAGCTGGCCGAACAACTGGGCGGCTCGACCGTCGTCATGACCGGCGCGGACATCGTCGCCACGGTGATGGCCTATGCCCGGCGCAATAACGTCACACAGATCGTCATCGGCAAGTCGGCCGACAGCCGGTGGGATCAACTGCTGGGTCGTTCCCTGGCCGCGGCCCTGCTACGCGAAGCCAAGGGCGAAGCCATCCACGTGGTCACCGAGGCGGCCCACATGCACGGCGAGGCCGCCGTCGAGCGCGCGCCCAGGCGAGGCCCCGGTTGGCCCGCCTATATCACCGGCGCGGCCTTCGTGGGCCTGGCCACCCTGGTCGCGTGGGGCTTGGACACCGCCTTCGATCGCGTCGACCTGGGCATGATCTATCTGGCCGCGGTTCTGGCCGCCGGCGTGATGTACGGCCTGCGACCGGCCCTGGCGGCCGCCACGGCGGCCTTCCTCGTTTACAACTACCTGTTCCTGGCCCCCCGCTACAGCCTGGAGATCGGGTCCCCGACCGACTTCCTGACCCTGATCGTCTTCTGGGCCGTGGCCCTGGCGACCGGCGGCCTGGCCGGACGGGTGCGCGACCAGGCGCGGGGCTCGCAGCGT
>NZ_JBAPVS010000008.1:0-2754 GCF_049283275.1 Caulobacter sp.
TGTTGGCCATGGGGAGCGTGTCGGCGATCGTCGCCACCAGCTGTCCGCCCGCGGTCACCGGGGTGCCTTTCGGGATGACCGTCAGCGGCACCGGCGGGCCAAGGCCCATAGTGCACGACAGCGTCGCAGCGTTGACCACCAAGGGGGGCATCGTCCTGCTCTCACGTGCGGGGACTGCCTGGGCGCGGCCGGAGATCCCGGATCCACGCCCGAGCGAAGTCTGGCACGCCGCCCGGTGCCCCATCGGGCCGACTTCACGGCCCACTCGGACGGGGCATTGCCCCCGCTCGACCTCCGATCGGCGCCGATGGCGGCGAGGCGCGACCTGGGGCCGGGAGCCCGACGGCGGCGATCGAACGGCGGCGCCGTCCATGCAGGAGCGGCCGATGCCCGGCGAGATGACGAGACGTAATGACGCGCCGGCGTTGCCGGCTAGCGTGTCCGCCGTGCTCGTCATCAGGTCCGTCGCCGGCGTCGACCTCTTCGTCTCATCCACCGCGACCGTTCTGGCCGGTGCGCTCCGCGAGGCGGTGGGCGCGGACGCCGACCTGTCGGGTGCCGAGCTGTCGCGAACCCACCTGCGGCTGTCCTGCCTCGCCGGAGCCCGTCTTGCCCGGGCCGACCTGTCCCACGCCGATCTGTCCCATGCCGATCTCCGCATGGCCAGCCTCGACGAGGCGAAGCTGACCGGCGCAACCCTGACGCGGGCCAGGCTGACGAATGCCACCCTGGCCAAGGCGAGCGTCTCGCAGGCCGACCTCGCCCGTGCGGATCTCAGCTTCGCGAGCCTGGGCGAGGGCGACCTCACGGGCGCGCGCCTCGCGGGGGCCGATTGCACGGGTGTCGATCTGCAGGGCGCCAACCTCGCGGGCGCCGACCTGACGGACGCCGATCTCACGGGCGCCCAACTCACGGGCGCGTGCCTCGAGGGCGCAGGCCTCACGAAGGCCGACCTCGGATGGGCCGACCTTGCGGGAGCGAACCTTGCGGGAGCGAACCTCAGGGGAGCCGACCTGACCGGGGCGCGGCTGGTGCGCGCGACCCTCGTCGGCGCGAACCTGCAGCTGGCCCGCCTCAGGGACGCCGATCTCACGGGCGCCGACCTCACGGGCGCCGACCTGACGGACGCCGATCTCACGGGGGCGGTCGGGCTCGTCTGAGGCCTGGGCCGGCTGGAGCCATCGAAACGGCTCACGAGCGGAACACCCAGGGCGCGCCCGCTGATCACGATCTCGAGGTGCCCTGGCGCGGCGCTCACGACCGTGCGCGGGACTGCCGCCACGGTGCCGACTGGCTGGTGCCGAGGGTGAGATTTGAACTCACATGCCCTTGCGGGCAGCCGATTTTAAGTCGGCCGCGTCTGCCGGTTCCGCCACCTCGGCGCAGCGGGAGGAATCGTAACGCCCGCCGAGCGGGCGGGCGTTACGCACTGTGTGTCTGGAGGCGACGGTGGGATTCGGACCCACGCATAGAGGTTTTGCAGACCTCCCCCTTAACCACTTGGGTACGTCGCCCCGGGAGTGCCGGCAGGGGGACCGGCGGTGCTGGCTGGCCCTCGAGGATTCGAACCTCGGTTCACGGATCCAAAGTCCGCTGTCCTACCGCTAGACGAAGGGCCAGCGGAACCGGGGCCGCGCACGTGCGGAGGTGATTGGAGCGGAAGACGGGACTCGAACCCGCGACCCTCACCTTGGCAAGGTGATGCTCTACCAACTGAGCCACTTCCGCTCGATGACCGCGTCCGGGGTGATGGTGCCGAGAGGCAGACTTGAACTGCCGACACCGCGAGTTTCAGTCGCGTGCTCTACCAGCTGAGCTATCTCGGCCCGCAGGCCCCGCCGGACGTCCCCGCCCGTCGGCGTTCGAGAAGGTACCACGGGGGGCCCTCCGTCGGCAAACTCGGTCGACGCGGGCGGCAAGGCGGGCGCGGCGCGAAGCCGGGCGTCGTCGTTGCGCCGCACGCAGCACTGGGCTGGGCCCTGTCGCGATGGCCGGAACGTGGCCTGTGCTCCCCATGACCACTGCGACCGCCGGGGCGGCCAACCTTGCTCCCTCCGTGCACCCCGCGACCGGCCTGACCAACAGGTCTCTATCCGGCACAACCCGTGACGCAGGATCGCACCCAGGAGGCCCGCCGGCGGTCGGTGCGGTCACCCGGTGCACTGCCGGCTCCCTGCCTGCCGGCTCCCGGTGCACTGCCGGCTCCCTGCCTGCCGGTGCACTGCCGACTCCCTGCCTGCCGGTGCACTGCGCTGCCGGCTCCCGGTGCACGCGGCCCGGCCGCCACCGTTGCCGGCCTCAGTCGAGCCCGGTGAGCTCGGCCGTCGCGGACGGGTCCAGCGGCCGCTCCCCGCTCAGCGCCCGGAGCCGGTTGATCCGGTCGACGATCGGCGGGTGGGTCGAGAAGAGCCCCTTCGAGCGCTGCTCGAACTTCTTGATCGGGTTGGTGAAGTAGAGGTGCTGGGTGGCGCGGTTGGCGACCTCGAGCACCTCGGTATCCTCGGAGATCGCGGCGAGGGCCCGCTCCAGGCCCTGCGGGTTGCGGGTCAGCTCGACCGACGACGCGTCCGCCATGTACTCGCGCTGGCGGCTCACCGCGAGCTGAACAAGCCGCGCGAAGAAGGGCGCCAGGATCGCCAGCAGGATCGCGACCACGAAGATGATCGCCTGGAGACCTCCGCCGCCCTCCCGGTCGTTCGATGACCGCCGTCCCCCGCCGAAACCGCCCCAGAACGTGAACCGCAGGAAGACGTC
>NZ_JBAPVS010000009.1:0-2038 GCF_049283275.1 Caulobacter sp.
CGATGGTGTCGCCGACCTTG
This sequence comes from Caulobacter sp., assembly GCF_049283275.1. Lineage (GTDB taxonomy): Bacteria > Pseudomonadota > Alphaproteobacteria > Caulobacterales > Caulobacteraceae > Caulobacter. The sequence goes on from NZ_JBAPVS010000009.1 coordinate 21, forward strand.
ATGTCCTGGAAGCCGGCGAACATCATGCCGCACTCCTGGCCGGACGGAACCTCGTTGACCTCGTCCTTGAAGCGCTTGAGCGTCGCCAGGGTGCCCAGTTCCAGAACGACGATGTCGTTGCGGATGATCCGGACCTTGGCGCCCTTGCGGACCACGCCCTCGGTGACCTTACAGCCGGCGATCTTGCCGACCTTGGAGATGTCGAAGGCTTGCAGCACTTCGGCGTTGCCGAGGAAGGTTTCGCGCTGGATCGGGGCCAGCATGCCCGAGAGCACGCCTTTGATGTCGTCCAGCAGGTCGTAGATGATCGCGTAGTAGCGGATCTCGACGCCTTCGCGTTCGGCCAGCGCCCGCGCCTGGGCCGAGGCCCGGACGTTGAAGCCGATCAGCGGCGCGCCGGCGCCCTTGGCCAGCATCACGTCGCTTTCGCTGATCGCCCCGGCGCCCGACAGGATGATCCGCGCGCGGACCTCGTCGGTCGACATGGCGTCCAGCGACCCGATGATCGCTTCGGCCGAACCCTGCACGTCGGCTTTGATGACCAGCGGCAGTTCGCGGTACTTCTTGTCCTGCAGCTTGGCCATCATGTCGGCCATGCTGGTGGCGCCCGCGCCGACCGGATGCATCGACTTCTCGCGCTTGAGACGGATGCGGTACTCGGTCAGTTCGCGCGCCCGGGCTTCGTTCTCGACGACCGCGAAGGGGTCGCCCGGCGAGGGCACGCCGTCCAGGCCGAGGATCTCGACCGGGGTGGCGGGACCGGCTTCGGTCAGTTGCTCATTGCGCTCGTTCAGCAGGGCGCGAACCCGGCCGAACTGGCTGCCGGCCACGACGATGTCGCCGCGCTTCAGCGTGCCGCGCTTGACCAGAACGGTCGAAACCGCGCCGCGACCCTTGTCCAGCTTGGCCTCGATCACCACGCCGTCGGCGATGCGGTCGGGGTTGGCCTTCAGGTCGAGGACTTCAGCCTGCAGCAGGATGCGCTCGATCAGCTCGTCCAGGCCCTGGCCGGTCTTGGCCGAGACTTCGACGATCTGGGTGTCGCCACCCAGGCTTTCGACCACGATCTCGTGTTGCAGCAGCTCGTTGACGACCCGGGTCGGGTCGGCGCCGGGCTTGTCCATCTTGTTGACGGCCACGATGATCGGCACCTCGGCGGCCTTGGCGTGTTTGATCGCCTCGATCGTCTGGGGCATGACGCCGTCGTCGCCGGCCACCACCAGGATCACCAGGTCGGTGATATTGGCGCCGCGAGCCCGCATTTGCGAGAAGGCCGCGTGGCCCGGGGTGTCGAGGAAGGTGACCTTCTGGCCATTTTCCAGACGCACCTGGTAGGCGCCGATGTGCTGGGTGATGCCGCCGTGCTCGCCGCTGGCCACGTCGGCCTTGCGCAGCGCGTCCAGCAGGCTGGTCTTGCCGTGGTCGACGTGACCCATGACGGTGACGACCGGGGGCCGGGGCTCCAGGTGATCGTCGATGTCCTCGGCGCCGATGAAGCCTTCTTCGACGTCGGCTTCCGACACGCGGCGGACGGTGTGGCCAAACTCGGTGGCCACCAGCTCGGCGGTGTCGTTGTCGATGACGTCGTTGATCTTCAGCATCACGCCCTGACGCATCAGGAACTTGATGATCTCGACGCCGCGCACGGCCATCCGGTTGGACAGCTCCTGCACGGTGATGACGTCGGGAATGACGACTTCGCGGCTGACCTTGACCACGTCGGCGGGACCGCCGCGGCGCTTTTCCTTCTCGCGTTCACGGGCTCGGCGAACCGAGGCCAGGCTGCGCATGCGGTCGGCGGAGTCTCCGTCGCCGGCCACGGTCTGGATGGTCAGGCGGCCTTCCCGGCGAACCGGGGCGCCCTTGGCGCGGCTGACAGCCTTGCCGGGGGCCGCGGCCTTGCGGCGATCATCCTCGTCGTCCGGCTTGCGGCCGACGTCGCCGCCGGGACGCGGCGCCGAGCGGGTGGCGCGCTGGATTTCGGGGGTGGCCGGAGCCGAGGCCGGGACGCCCGGACG
>NZ_JBAPVS010000010.1:0-1718 GCF_049283275.1 Caulobacter sp.
GAGCTCAACGGCGCCTCCGGCATCCTCAATTTCGAATCCACCAGCGACTCGCTGGGTCAGGTCGAGATCATCGCCAACTTCGTGCCGGGCACCGAAACCGGCGCGGCCTCGGTCGAAGTGCAGAACCGCCTCAAGCGCGTCGAGGCGCGGTTGCCGCGCGCGGTGATCCAGCAGGGCATCCTGGTGGAAGAAGCCTCCGCCGCGGTGCTCAACATCATCACGCTGCGCTCGACCGACGGCAGTCTCGATGAAGTCGGCCTCGGCGACTTCATGATCCGCAACGTTCTTGGTGAAATCCGCCGCATTCCGGGCGTCGGCCGCGCCTCGTTGTATTCCACCGAGCGCTCGCTGCGCGTCTGGGTCGATCCCGCCAGGCTGGTCGGCTACAGCCTGACCTCCGACGACGTCAACAAGGCGATATCAGCGCAGAATGCCCAGGTGGCATCCGGCAGCGTCGGCGCCGAGCCGGCGACCACCAGCACCAGGACTTCATCGCTGGTGCTGGTGAAGGGCCAGTTGTCCACACCGGAGGAGTTCGGCGCCATCGTGCTGCGTGCCAATGCCGACGGCTCCACGGTGCGGTTGCGCGACGTCGCCCGCATCGAGATCGGCGGTCTCAGCTACCAGTTCACCACCCACCTCGACGGCAAGCCCACCGCGGGCCTGTCGGTGCTGATGTCGCCGAAGGGCAATGCGCTGGCGACGGCTGCGGCCATCGAAGCCAAGATGAAGGAGCTGTCAAACTTCTTCCCGGCCAACATCGCCTACGACATCCCCTACAACGTCACGCCGGTGGTCGAGGCCTCGATCATGAAGGTGGTGATGACGCTGATCGAGGCGGTCGTCCTCGTCTTCATCGTGATGTTCATCTTCCTGCAGAATTTCCGCTACACGCTGATCCCCACCATTGTGGTGCCGATCGCGCTGCTCGGCACCTGCACCATGCTGCTCCTGGCCGGCTATTCCATCAACATGCTGACCATGTTCGGCATGGTGCTGGCGGTGGGTATCCTGGTCGACGACGCCATTGTCGTGGTCGAGAACGTCGAGCGCATCATGAGCGAGGAGGGGCTGCCGCCGAAGGAGGCCACCAGGAAGGCCATGAGCCAGATCTCCGGCGCCATCATCGGCGTCACGCTGGTGATGATCGGCGTGTTCGTGCCGATGGCGTTCTTCCCCGGCTCGGTCGGCATCATCTACCGGCAGTTTTCCGTCACCATGGTCGCCTCGATCGGCTTCTCGGCGCTGCTGGCGCTGTCCCTGACGCCGGCTTTGTGTGCGACGTTCCTGAAGCCGATCAAGGAAGGTCACGGCCACGCCAAAAAGGGCGTGTTCGGCTGGTTCAACCGCAAGCTCGATTCCACCCGCGACGGCTATTCCAGGACCGTCGGCTGGTCGATCCAGCGCACCGGGCGCCTGCTGATCATCTACGTCGCGCTGCTGGCCTGCCTGACCTGGGGCTTCATGCGCATGCCCGGCGGTTTCCTGCCGATCGACGACCAGGGCTTTATCACCACCGACGTGCAGACGCCGTCCGACTCGTCGTTCGCCCGCACCGAGGGCGCCATCGAGAAGGTCGAGGCCTATCTCAAGAAACGCTCCGGCATCGAGAGCGTCGTGTTCCTCACCGGCTTCAGCTTCCTCGGCCAGGGCATGAACACCGCGCAGGCCTTCATCACGCTGAAGGACTGGTCGGAGCGGCCGAAAAAGGATTCCGC
>NZ_JBAPVS010000011.1:0-7486 GCF_049283275.1 Caulobacter sp.
GGTCGGCGGGGCCGCCCAGGCCCGCGAGGCCCTGGACCGCCTGCGCGCCGACCTGGCCGCCGCCCAGCGGGCCGGCGACTTCGCCCGGGCCGGCCAGCTGCAGTACGGCGAGATCCCCGCTCTGGAAAAGCGTCTGTCCGACGCCGAGGCCGGCGAGATCGGCGGCGAGAAGGCCCTGACGCCGGAAGTCGTCGACGCCGAGCAGATCGCCGCCGTGGTCAGCCGCTGGACCGGGGTGCCGGTCGAGAAGATGCTGGAAGGCGAGCGCGAAAAGCTGCTGAAGATGGAGGACGCCTTGCGCGGCCGCGTCGTCGGCCAGGATGAGGCGCTGGAGGCGGTGTCAGACGCCGTCCGGCGGGCTCGGGCCGGCCTGCACGATCCGTCCAAGCCGATCGGCAGCTTCCTGTTCCTGGGCCCGACGGGCGTGGGCAAGACCGAGCTGACCAAGGCCCTGGCCGAGTTCATGTTCGCCGACGAGGCCGCCATCACCCGGATGGACATGTCCGAATACATGGAGAAGCACTCGGTCAGCCGTATGATCGGCGCGCCTCCCGGCTATGTCGGCTACGACGAGGGCGGGGCGCTGACGGAAGCGGTGCGCCGGCGCCCGTACCAGGTGCTGCTGTTCGACGAGATCGAGAAGGCTCACCCGGACGTCTTCAACGTGCTGCTCCAGGTGCTGGACGACGGTCGCCTGACCGACGGCCAGGGCCGGACGGTCGACTTCCGCAACACCCTGATCATCATGACCTCCAACCTCGGCGCCGAATATCTGGCCAGCCAGGAGGACGGCGAGGACGTGGAGGCGGTGCGGCCGATGGTGATGAACACGGTGCGCGGCCACTTCCGCCCCGAGTTCCTCAACCGGATCGACGAGATCATCCTGTTCAAGCGCCTGTCGCGCGGCAACATGGGCGACATCGTCCGCATCCAGCTGCAGCGGGTGGACAAGATGCTGGCCGAGCGCCGCATGACCCTGGCCCTGGACGCCGAGGCCCTGCAGTGGCTGGCCGACAAGGGCTACGACCCGGTCTATGGCGCGCGCCCGCTCAAGCGCGTGATCCAGAAGGACCTGATCGACCCGATCGCCAAGAAGCTGCTGGCCGGCGAGCTGGAGGACGGCGGGGTGATCTCGGTCGGCGCCGGGTCCGAAGGTCTGACGATCGGCAAGGCGACGCTGCAATAGCCTGACCTTGGTCGAATCTCATGTGGGCGCGTCCGATGGACGCGCCCGTTTTTCTGTCTGGCGGAGATGGAAAAACGGGTCCAGGATGACCGTTCCGCCCTCAAATATTGCAAATATTTCTCGGGAACTTTTGGCCGACTTGTACGTACGCGCGCGCTATTTAGGAGCGGCGTCGAGACGTTCCTGATAATGGCTAAGTCTGTCTAGAACAGGCCCAGAATTCGCCTCTTTCAAATGTCGGTTTTCGACTGACGAAGCGCCGCTGCTGACTGTCGAACGGTTCAGCTTGGCGCTCGGTGTTGAAACAAGGTGGAAGGGTGTCCCGATGATTAGCGTAAATTACAAGATGATGATGGTGAGCGCTTTGGTGGCGGGCGGCCTGTCCGTCAGCGGCTGCGCGACCAAGGGCTTCGTCAACAAACAGGTCGGGGTGGTGAACACCCGGCTCGACGGCACGGAGACCAAGCTCGGCGAAGTCGACCGCACCAGCCAGGAGGCGCTGAAGCGCGCGACCGACGCCGGCAAGCTGGCCGAGGGCAAGTTCCTGTACTCGGTGGTGCTGAGCGACGACTCGGTGAAGTTCCCGCTGAACCGGCATGAACTGTCGTCGGAAGCCGAACAGCGCCTGGCCGACTTCGCCTCGAAGCTGAAGGGCGACAACAAGAACGTCTATCTGGAAATCCAGGGCTTCACCGACGCCACGGGCGATCAAAAGTACAACGAGAGCCTGGCCGCGGAACGGGCTGAGACCGTGCGCAAGTTCCTCAGCAAGCAGGGCGTGCCGCTGAACCGCATGGCGACCATCTCATATGGCGAGGATGATCCGGTGGCGCCGAACGACACCCCCGACGGCCGAGCTCAGAACCGCCGGGTGGTGATCCAGGTCCTGGCGTAGAGCAGGTGAGGGGGCGGCGCGAGCGAGCCGCCTCCGACCCTCCGGGCCACCTCCCCCAAAGGGGGAGGATCCAGGCCTGCAGATGCTCCCCCTCTGGGGGAGCTGTCGCGGAGCGACTGAGGGGTCTCCTCTGCCGCTAAGCCGGTTGAGCCGCCTTCGCCGCCGCGATCAGCGCGTCGTCGATCTCGGACGCGCGCTTGGCCGCCGGACGCTGGCTGAGGCCCGCCCAGTAGGTCTCGAACGCCGGACGTTTCTCGATCGAGCCGAACATCATGCCCCAGCCGATCTGCGCGCCCACATAGACGTCGGCCGCCGAGAACTTGTCGCCGACGATGTAGGGCTTGCCGCTCACCGCCGTCTCCAGGGCGTTCAGGGTGTCCTCCAGGCAACCGTAGCCGGCCGTGGCCTTGCGATCGTCCGGAACCACGAACCCCATGGACTTGTTGGTGACCGCCGCCTCCACCGGTCCGCAGGCGAACATCAGCCAGCGGTAATAGGTGCCGCGCTCGGGCGAGCTGACCGGCGGGGCCAGACCGGCCTCGGGAAAGGCGTCGGCCAGATAGGCGCAGATCGCCGCGCCCTCGGTGACCACCACGCCGCGATGGGTGATCGCCGGCACCTTGCCCATCGGATTGACCGCCAGATACTCGGGCGCCTTCATCGACGAGGCGTAGTCCAGAACCACCGTGCGGTAGGGGACGCCGACCTCCTCCAGCATCCAGCGGACGATCCGGCCGCGCGACATCGGGTTGGTGTAGAAGACGAGTTCATCGCTCATGGGGGAGGCCTCCTGGGGGAGGCGCGATCCTAGCGTGCGCGGCTGGCCGCGCAATCTCGGCGATCGATGATCTTCGAGCTTGCGGCTCAGGCCGAGGCTTGGAACCTTCGCGCCGTCGACGCGGCCATGGCGGCGCTGAGCGCCTCGATCAAGCCGGCGGCGGTCATCGGCTTGGACACCGCGCCGTCGAAGACCCCGTCGGGGTCGCCGGGCCGGGCGTCGGCCGAGAAGGCGATGATCGGCGTTCGGACGTTCGGTCCGTCTTCGTCGCGGATGCGCTGGGCGGCCTGGGCGCCGTCCAGGCGCGGCATGCGCAGGTCCATCAGGATGGCGTCGAACGGACGGGCGGCGGCGGCGGCCACGCCTTCCTCGCCGTCCGCGGCCTGGATCACCTCGGCTCCCATGGCGGTCAGGATGGCGTGGACCAGCTCGCGATTGGCCGGATTGTCATCGACGACCAGCACCCGGCTGGCGGGCGGCAGCAGGGAGACGGCGGCGTCCTGCGCGGCTTGGATCTCCAGGCCGACGGCGGGAGGGGCGGCGATGTCAAAGCTGAAGCAAGCGCCCTGGCGGGGCACGCTGATCACGCCGATCTGGCCATCCATGGCCTCGACCAGGCCCTTGCAGATCGCCAGGCCCAGGCCCGTGCCGCCGTGCTTGCGGGTCAGGCCCGCATCGACCTGCGAAAAGCGGCGGAACAGCAGGTCCACGTCCTCGGGCGCGATGCCCGGACCGGTGTCGGCCACCGACAGGTGAAGGCGATGGCCGGCGTCGTCATAGGCGGCGCTGACGGTGATCGCGCCGCGCTCGGTGAACTTCACCGCGTTGCCGACCAGGTTCAGCAGCACTTGGCGCAGGCGGCCGCTGTCGATCATCAGGTCGGACGGCAGGCGGGCCAGGCCTTCGGCGCGCAGGGCCACGCCCTTGGCCCCGGCTTCCAGCGAAAACAGGTCCAGCACCTCGTCGATGATCTCGTCCGGCGCCGCGACTTCGAGCTTCAGCTCCAGCTGGCCGGCCTCCAGTTTCGAGAAGTCGAGGATGTCGTTGATGGTGGTCAGCAGCGCCTTGCCGCCGCTCAGCACCCGGCCGATGAAGCGACGCGCGTCGGGCGTCAGGTCGGGGTCCTCGTCGACCAGGCGGGCGAAGCCCAGCACCGAGGTCAGGGGCGTGCGCAGCTCGTGGCTCATATTGGCCAGGAATTCGCTCTTCACAGCGGCGGCGGCCTCGGCGTCGTTGCGGGCCTCGCGCAGCTTGCGCTCCATGGCCTTCTGCTCGGTGACGTCGCGGACGATGTCGGTGATGCCGGTGACGGCGCCGGTCAGCGGATCGTGCTGCAGACCGGGGCGGGACTCCAGCCAGATCACCTGGCCGTCCTTGCGGATCGCGCGGTACTCGACGCGGCTAGGACTGCTGTCGTGATGGACCATGTGGTTGATCTGTTCGACGACGATGTCGCGCACAGCATCGCGGTCGTTCCCGTGCACCACCGTGGCCATGCCCAGGCGGCCGATCAGCTCCTCGGGCGCATAGCCCAGCATGGGGACGCAGGCGGGCGAGACGTACTGGATGACGCCCTGCAGGTTGCTGTGGACGATCATGTCCTGGGCGTTTTCCGCCAATTGGCGGAAGCGCGCCTCGCTGCGGACCACCGCGGCGTTGGCTTCGGTCATGCTCAGCAGCATCTCGCGCCGGTGGCGCTGGATCGAGGCCACGGGCAGGCTGATGAAGATCGCCGTGGCCAGGAACAGCTGCAACACGATGGCCTGGTCGGGCGAACCGTCCGGAAGTTGGGTGATCGGGCCAAGGTCGGCCATGGTGAAGATCACGGCCACGACGGCCACCAGCGTCGCGCTCAGCGCCGCGCCCAGCACCTCCAGACGCCAGGCGACCAGCAACATCACGGGCGGAATGATGAACAGCAGGGGTCGGGACTGGATGAAGACCGAGATGGTCACCACCAGCAACAGCAGCAAGCAGCCGACCCCGGAGACCGACAGCGGCCGCTCCTTCAAATAGTGGCGGATGCGCACCAAGGCCAACAGGCAAGGGGTGATGGTCATCAGGCCCAGGATGTCGCCCAGCGTCCAGACGCCGATATTGATCAGCAGCACGCCGCCGCGCATGGCGGTATGGATCGAGGCGGCGATCAGGCCAGTGGCGATCGGAGCCGCCAGGCCGCAGATCAGGGCGAAGGCGATCATGTCTCGGGCCCGGCCCAGATCGACCTCCTGGCCGCAGACGCGACGCATTCCCCAGGCGCAGGCCAGGATCTGGAAGATGTTGCAGCTGACGAGCGCCAGGTTGACGGTCTGGAGGTCGCCGACGTGGGCTCCGGCGGTCAGGCCGCCGACCAAGCATCCCAGCAGAACGGCCGGCCAGTGGCGATTGCGGCACGACAACAGGCAAGCCACGCCGAAGCCGTTGGACAGCCAGATCGGCGCGGCCTGGCCACGATTGCTGGGGAATTCGACGCAGAGATAGGCCAGCAGGGCATAGCCGATCGCCGCCATCACCGCGAGGCCCGCGGTTTTGACAAGATCGCCGCCCGACCAGGTCGAGGGTGGCGAAGCGGCAGCCGAAGAGGTCGTCTCTATCATCACCCTGCTTTCGCGGGTCGCTCAGCTTCCGCTCAAGCTAAGCTGATCCACGTCGTAGGAGTAGGGCGAAGGGCTTAAAGAACAGTGGCTTGCTGCGCGGTTCATCGCCGCGACCTTGAGATTGCCCGTGACCTGCTACGACCCAAAGCCCGCGGCCGCGACCAGGCGCGCGACTTCGGCGATCACGGCGTTGCGGCCGTCGTTGTCGAGCGCGGAGCGGCTCAGATAGGTGGTGATCAGCAGCGGCGGGCGTCCGGGTGTGGGCCAGACCACGGCGATGTCGTTGGTGGTCCCGACCTTGTCGTCACCCCAGCTGCCGGTCTTGTCGCCGACCTTCCAGCCGGCGGGCAGGCCGGCCCGCAAGCGCTTGTCGCCGGTCTGGTTGGCGACCAGCCAGGCGATCAGTTGCTGGCGCGAAGCCGGCGACAGGGCCCCGCCCAAGGTCAGGGTCCGCAAGGTGGCCAGCATGGCGTTGGGCGAGGTGGTGTCGTGGATTTCACCCGGCTTGACGATGTTCAGCCCCGGCTCGTAGCCGTCGCAACGGGTGACCTGATCGCCCAGGCCCCGCAGGAACGCGGTCAGGGCCTTTGGTCCGCCGAAGGTGTCGAGCAGCAGGTTGGCGGCGGCGTTGTCGCTGAGGGTGATCGTGGCCTCGCATAGCGCTCCCACCGTCATGCCCTCGCCGACGTGCTTCTCGGTGGCCGGCGAGTGGGTGATCAGCACATCTCTGCCATAGGGGATCCGACGGTCCAGCCGCTCCTGCCCCTGGTCGACGCGCTTGAGCACCAGGCCCGCGACCAGGGCCTTGAAGGTGCTGCACATGGCGAAACGCTCGTCGGCGCGATGGGCGAAGGTCTTGCCGGTGGCGGTGTCGAGCACGGCCACGCCCAGCCGACCGCCGCTGCGAACCTCCAGGGCGGCGATACCCCGGCTAATGCCGCTGGTCAGTCGCGCGGTCGTGGCCGAGACGGCTGGGGCAGAGACCGAAAGGGCGGGTAAGGCGGAAATGGCCGTTAACACTTGGCGTCTGTCGATCATCAGGTCCTCCATGGCCCGCAAGATGGCCGACGAGTGACCCCTGGATCAAACGATGATACTTCGGCCGAAACCTTAGAAAAATTGGGGGTCGAGATGAGCCGCGCGCAACTGCCCCTGAACGCCCTGCGCGCCTTCGAGGCCTCGGCCCGGCATCTGAGCTTCACGCGGGCCGCCATCGAGCTGTGCGTGACCCAGGCGGCCGTCAGCCACCAGGTCAAGGGCCTGGAGCAGCGGCTGGGCGCGGCCCTGTTCCGACGCCTGCCGCGAGGCCTGGCCCTGACCGACGAGGGGTTGGCTCTGCTGCCGGTGCTGCGTGACAGCTTCGAGCGCATGGGCGAGGTGCTGGAGCGGTTCTCGGCGGGCCGGCTGATGGAGGTGCTCAGCGTGGGAGTGGTGGGCACCTTCGCGGTGGGCTGGCTGCTGCCGCGCCTGCCGACCTTCCGCGAGGCATATCCGTTCGTCGACCTGCGCCTGTTCACCAACAACAACCGCATCGACATCGCCGGCGAGGGGCTGGACTGCGCCGTGCGGTTCGGCGACGGGGCCTGGCACGGCACCCAGGCCGTGCCGCTGTTCGCCGCGCCGATGACGCCGCTGTGCGCGCCGGCCACGGCCGAGCGGCTGAAGACGCCCGAGGCGCTGAGTTCGGAGGTTCTGCTGCGCAGCTACCGCGCCGATGACTGGCCCGACTGGTTCGCGGCCGCCGGCCTGACTCCGCCTCCGATCCGGGGGCCGGTGTTCGACAGCTCGTGGGTGATGGTCGAGGCGGCCATGCAGGGCGCGGGCGTGGCCCTGGCCCCGTCGATGATGTTCGCCCGCGATCTGGAGCAGGGCCGGCTGGTGCGGCCGTTCGCCCTGGAGGTCGGATCGGGGATGTACTGGCTGACCTGGCTGAAGTCGCGGGCGGTCACGCCGGCTCTGGCGGCGTTCAGGGACTGGCTGGAGACGCAGGCGGCTTGAAGCCGGGGACATGCCCTTGCGGCGTGTCCCCA
>NZ_JBAPVS010000012.1:0-26758 GCF_049283275.1 Caulobacter sp.
GGCCCACCAGGCCCACGGCCGCCGCCTGCAGCGCCCAGTAGAGCCGCCAGTCGTCGTGGGTCGCGGTGAGGACGCTGACCACCATCCACGGCCCGGCCACCCCGCCCAGGGCGCCGAAGGTGAAATAGATCCCGAACGGCAGGGCCCGTTCCTTGAAGATCGCCGACAGCACGTGGGTGCCGGGGATCAGGGCCGCCATCTGGAAGCCGATCCCGCACAGGGCCGTGCCCAGGAAATAGATCGGCAGGGCGTGGACCCGCGACAGGCAGGCCAGCCCGCCGGCCATCACGGCCACGCCCGCCAGGATCGTCCCGCGCACCCCGATCCTGCGGATCAGGATAGCCGGCAGCCAGGACGACAGGCCGGTGCACACGCCCAGGATCGTGAAGCCCAGGAAGGCGTGCTCCCAGCTCCAGCCCAGCGCCGGGACCATGGCCGGGATCACCACGCCGAGCGACGAATAGGTGGCCGCCGTGATCAGGAACAGCAGCAGGCTGAAGACACCGACCAGGAGCCACGGGCGCCAGGGGATGGAGGCGCTGGAAATCGACAGCTCGGTCATCAGAACGTCCGCTTCAAGGTCACGCGCCATTCCCGCCCCTTGCCGGGCAGGGCCCCCAGATTGGCATAGGTGTCGGCGTCCGGGGTGAAATAGAGCGTGTCGAACAGGTTATCGATGTTGAGTTCGGCGGTGTACGGCCCTCGCGCCAGATAGGCCGAGGCGTTGACCAGGGCATAGGCAGGATAGGTCACCGCGTTCTGCACCGTGCCCGAGGTCTTGGTCACGTGGGTGACCCCCAGCGTCGCGCCGACCGAACCCCAATCGTACGCGTCGCTGGTGTAGGCGCCGTAGAGGCTGACCACCGACTTGGGGATCAGGGTGTAGTCATAGTCGCCGGCGCGCCCGGGCAGGGTGTTGAAGGTCCAGACCACGTAGCTGCCGCCATAGCCCTGCGCGCCGGGCACGCCCGCCGTATAGGCCGGGATGTACTGGAACGATTGGTCCGGCCCCTTCACCGTGGTGTGCTGGGCGTTGCCGGTGGCCGTGAAGCTCAGATGCTCCGACGCCAGCCAGCGGACCTCCAGCTCCACGCCCCTGGCCCGCGTGCCCTGCACCACCGGGGTCAGGCCCGACAGCTGGGTGCGGTTCTGGCGATAGCCGGCCAGCGAACCGACCAGCGTCCCGCGCAGCAACTGGAACTTCACGCCCGCCTCGGCCAGGTCGCTGTCCGACAGCCACGAGCCGTCGGCGACCAGGCTTGGGGCGACGTCGCCGGCCTGGCTGACCTCCAGGGCCGAGGCCTTGGCGTAGCTGATGTAGGGCATCAGCCCCACGGGGGTCTGGTAGGTCAGGCTGGCGCTGTAGGTTCCCTTGCCCCGATCGTCGGTCTGGCGGCCGGCGACGGTGAACGGCAGGAAGCCGCTGTCCTCGGCGGCCACGTCATACCAATCGTAGCGGCCGCCCAGGGTCAGGGTCAGGCGCCGGCCGAACTTGACGTCGCTGATGAAGAACAGGCCGGTCTGGCTCCATGTGCTCTTGTTGTCGTTCTCCCATTCCAGGCCCTGGACGCCGGCCGGCTCGGTGCTGAACGGACTGTCGATGATGTCGGTGGCCGTCGCGCCGTGGCTGATGTCGCGGCGATCGATGGCGATCATGCCGCTGTTGAAGCTCTCGCGCCGACGGCCGTCGAACGCTCGATAGCCGGCGCCGAGGATGGTCTCAGCGTCGACCGCCCCGAACTGGCGCTTGAAGGCGTAGCTGGCCCGCGCCTCCCAGACCGAACTGTCGAACCAGGCCGGATAGCCGTACGAGACGAAGCGCTTGTTTTCCTGGTCATCATAGAACAGCTGCAGCTTCAGCACGCTGTCGTCGTCGAACCGCTTGGCCAGGTCGGCGTAGAGCGTGTTGGTCCAGGTTTTCGAGAAATCGGCCGTGCTGACATAGACGGTGCGAGGATCCAGCTTCGTGGTTCCCACGCCGGTGTCCAGCGTGTGGTTAGCGTCGGTGGCGGGGAAGCCGTAGTACGGGATGTAGAGGGCGCTGCCGAACGGGTAGAAGCCCACCTCGCCCGGGGTCAGGCGGCCGTTGCCGTCGGCGTCGACCAGGGTCGTGTCGCGGCCGGTGATGTAGGTCTGGTGGTCGATCAGGTCCTGGGTCAGGCGGTTCCAGCCCGGGGTCTGGATGTCGCCGGTCGCGTGATAGATCATGCCGCCGAAGGCCGTGGTCCAACCGTTGTTCAGGTCGAAATCGACCGACACCTCCGCCAGTTGGCGCTTGGGCTGCAAGCCCCGATAGAAGCTCTTGGAGTCGTCGACCTCGCCATAGGCGTAGACCCCGCCGTCGGCCGTTCCCAGCCTGACCGGCAGGGCGACCTGGCCGGTCAGGTTCTTCTTGTCGTAAGCGCCGAAGGTGGCGGAGATCTCGTCCTTGGGGTCGGTCAGGAACCGGCCCTCGTCGCGCGCCGACTTGGGGATGAAGTTCAGCATGCCGCCGACCTTGCCCGCGCCGTAGATCGGCGTGGGCGGACCGCGCACGATCTCGATCTGGGCCGCGCCGCCGATCGGGGTGGAATAGGTGCCGCGGTTCTCGACCCGCTTGAAGCCGCGGAAATAGTTCTCGGCCAAGGTGCCGCGGATATTGAGCGCGCCCGGCACGCCGTAGAAGCTGGCGGTGTAGGTTCCCGGCGACACCGCCGTCAGCCCGTCGATGGTCTCGATGCCGAACCGCTCCAGCGTGGTGTCGCTGACGAAGCTGGCCGAGCGCGGGGTCTCCAGCAGCGACTTCTCCAGACCGAACACCGTGGTGCTGGGCTGCTTCTCCAGCAGGCCGGCCTTGTCGCGGGCCAGGACAATCACTTCATCGACGGCCTCCGCCTGGGTCGCGTCCTGAGCGCCTGCCTCTCCCGACGCGAAGACGCTGAAGGTCATGGCGGAGGCCAGCAGGAAGGCGCGGATCGTCATCGCGAAAGCTCCAGAGCCGCCGAGGGAGCGGCGGTGGCGCTAGCCAATGCGATGTTACGCAACGTTCGTCAAAACGTTATGTAACATTTCAGAGGAAATTATATTGAGGGTGGGATTAGGAAATCGGAAGGCGGGCTACGCCGCCTCCGCTCAGCCCTCGATCATCGGCCGGGTCGCCTCGGGCATGACGTTGAGCACCCGCATCATGGCCAGCTTGGCGCCCTCGACGTCGCCGGTGGCGATCACGTCGGCCACGGCGCGGTGCTGCTCGACGTCGGAGATCAGCTCGGCCTCGGTGGCCGCGCCGAACGAGAACACCCAGTAGCGGGCGGCCTTGTGCTGCAGGGGGATCAGGATGCGGGCCAGGGCCAGGTTGCCGCCGGCGCGGGCCACGGCGGCGTGGAAGCGTTGGTCCATGGCCACCAGGGCCGGCAGGTTGCGCTCGCGGGCGGCCTGCTCGCCGCCGTCGAAGGCCGCGCGGATGGCGGCGGCCTCGGCCTTGCTGGCGTGCTTGGCGGCCAGACCCGCACAATGCGGTTCGATCAGGGCGCGGGCGTCATAGCCCTGGCGCAGCTCGACCAGGTCCAGCGGCGCGACCGTGGTGCCCGAGCGGGCGCGGCGGATCACCAATCCTTCAAGCGCCAGCCGCCCCAGGGCGTCGCGCACCCCGGCCAGGCCGGCGTCGTAGCGGGCGGCCAACGACTGCTCGTCCAGGCGCGCGCCCGGGGCCAGACGGCCCAGGATCAGGTCCAGCAGGATGCGCTCGTAGACCTTGGCCTTCTGCAGATCGGGAGACCAGTCCTCCAGCCCCGAGGACGAACAGATGTCCAGCACCAGCATCCGATCGCGTCCCCCAGAGGTCTGGGCGGTGGCCAAGGCGTCGTCAGGGGCCAGGAACTGTCGCAAGGCGGGGCTCCGCGAAAGGGGTAGTTCTGATATGTACTGTGAAATTTTAGACGGCGCCAGATCAATCGCCCCAGGGTCGCACAATCTTGGCGGCGCATGTTCGGCCTCAAAATCTCGAAGACCCGATTATTGACCCGGCCGAGCCTTAGTTGTGCTAAGATTTCCAATCAAAGTCCAAGTAATGGGCGTTTCTCATTTTCCTGGATAAGACGGGTACGGCTTTCGCTTCGCGAGCCTCCGGTCACGTGAAGGGACAGCCATGGCTGCCCGAAGTCCGTCTTCCGATCCTTCCCTGAACCTGGCCCTGGCCGTTGTGGCGTCATCCACCGCGCCGTTGCTGCTGCTGGACGGCGATCTGACCGTCGTCGCAGCCAGCGACTCGTTCTGCCAATCCTTCCACATCGACCCGGACGCGGCGGAAGGGGTGGAAGTCTTTCAACTGGGCAAGGGGGAATGGAACGCCAAGCGGCTGCGGTCCCTGCTGACCGCCACCCTGTCCGGCGGCGTCGTGGTCGAGGCCTATGAGATGGACCTGGCCGTCCCCGGCGCCGAACCGCGCCGGCTGGTGATCAACGCCCAGAAGCTGGTCTATGGAATCGACGCCCCTGTCCGACTGCTGCTGGCCGCGGCCGACGTCACCGACGCGCGCCTGGCCGCCAAGCTCAAGGATGACCTGCTGCGCGAAAAGGCCGTCCTGCTGCAGGAGGTCCATCACCGGGTCGCCAACAGCTTGCAGATCATCGCCAGCGTCATCCTGCAAAGCGCCCGCAAGGTGCAGTCCGACGAGACCCGCCTCTATCTGCACGACGCCCACAGCCGGGTGCTGTCGATCGCCGCCCTGCAACGGCAACTGGCGGCGTCGCGCCAGGGAACGGTGGCGCTGCGCGACTACTTCACCCAGCTTTGCCAGAGCATCGGCGCCTCGATGATCCATGACCAGGAGGAGATCTCGCTCGACGTCGACATCGATGACAGCGTCGTCGACGCGGACGTGTCGGTCAGCCTTGGCCTGATCGTCACCGAACTGGTGATCAACGCCCTCAAGCACGCCTTTCCCGACCAGAAGGGCGGCAAGATCATGGTCGGCTACCGCGCCCATGGTCCGAACTGGACGCTGTCGATCAGCGATGACGGGATCGGCATCCCGACCGACGTCAAGGTCGAACCCGGCCTGGGCACCAGCATCGTCGAGGCGCTAGGCGCTCAACT
Source organism: Caulobacter sp. (assembly GCF_049283275.1). Taxonomy (GTDB): domain Bacteria; phylum Pseudomonadota; class Alphaproteobacteria; order Caulobacterales; family Caulobacteraceae; genus Caulobacter. Next base: position 5,077 of record NZ_JBAPVS010000012.1, read on the forward strand.
CAAGGCGCGCGTGCAGGTCGCCAGTGCTCACCCCGGCACGATCGTGTCGATCATCCACAACCAGATCGCCGTCGTCGCCGCAGAAGCCCAGTCGGCGGTCTAGGAGCCGTCATGGACCGGATAGAAACGAACACCGAAATGCTGGGACGCAGAGTTCAGAGCATCCTCGCCGAAAACCGGATCATGGCCGTGGCCACCCTGCGCGCCGACGGTTGGCCGCAGACGACCATGGTCGGCTATGTCTACGATGGACTGGTCCTGTATTTCGTGATCAACCGCGCCAGCCAGAAGCTGGCCAACACGGCTCACGATCCGCGCGTCTCCATCGCCATCGGTCATCACGAGTCTGACGAGGCCGGCCCGCGCGGCCTGTCGTTGGCCGCCACGGTCACCGAGGTCACCGACGCCGACGCCGTGCGGCGCCTCAACGCCCTGATCCAGGAGCGTTATCCCGAGCAGGCGGTCTTCACGCCGTCGGGCGCCTCCATCGCGGTGATGAAGGCGCTGCCGGTGATGATCTCGCTGATCGATCCCGCCAGCGGTCAGGACCAGCCCCTGCTGCTGCGCGTGGACCGGGGCGGCGCCCTGACGCCGGAAGCCGCTGCGGCCTAGAACGCCGGCACCACCGCGCCGGCGTACTTCTGCTCGATGAACGCCTTCACCTCGGGCGAGGTCAGGGCCTTGGCCAGCTTCTGGACCCGCGGGTCGTCCTTGTTGTCCGGACGGCTGACCAGATAGTTCACATAGGGGCTGTTCTTGTCCTCGATCAGCAGAGCGTCCTTGGACGGGTCCAGCTTGGCGTCCAGCGCGTAGTTGGTGTTGATCACCGCCAGGTCGACCTGGCCCAGGGTGCGCGGCAGGGTCGCGCCCTCCAGTTCCTTGAACTTCAGGCCCTTGGGGTTGCTGGCGATGTCCTTGAGGCTCAGCCCGCTCTTGCTCGTATCCAGCCCAATGACGTTGCCCCGCGCCAAGAGCCGCAGGGCGCGGTCTTCGGTGCTGGCGTCGTTGGGGATGGCCACCGTCGCGCCTTGCGGCAGCTCGTCCACGGACTTGTAGCGGCTGGAATAGGCCCCGATCGGTTCGATGTGCACGCCGATCACCGGCACCAGGTTTGTGCCCTTGTCGGCGTTGAACGTCTCCAGGTACGGCAGGGTCTCGAAATAGCTGACGTCCATGCGCTTCTCGGCGACCTGGATATTAGGCTGGACGTAGTCGTTGAAGACCTTGATCTCGATCTTCAGGCCTTCGGCCGCCAGCTTCGGCTTGATGAACTCCAGCACCTCGGCGTGCGGGATGGCCGTGGCGGCGACCGTCAGGGTGTCGCCGGCGCTGGCGGCGGGCTTCTTGCCGCAAGCCGCGAGGCTGAGGACGGCGAGGCTGACGAGAAGGGCGCGGCGGGCGACCATGAACGGCTCCGTTAAGGCGATTAGCGGGTAGGGTATTGCCCGGTTTCGGCTGGATCGGAAATCAGTTTTCCTGAACCGGCGGGCAGAGTCTTGGATCATTTCGACCTGGCATGTTGACCCTGAGGCCGAACAGGTCGCCTGGATGGGAATGGCCAGAGAAACCGTCTACATCGTCCAAGCCTACAAGGCCGGCCGCGGCAAGGGCCTGAAGGCCGAGCAGCAGGTCGGCTGCAAGGACGCCGAGGAAGCCCGCCGCAAGGCCGAGCGCCTGGCCCCGCTGCGCGAAGGCGTCGTGGCCTTCGCCGCCTCGGCCGACGTCGAGATGGGCGACTACGACGAGAACCCGGTGATCCTGTTCAAGGCGGGGCGGCTGCCGTTCCCGTTCGATCAGGCCTAGGCCTACTCCTCGTCGTTCGCCGGCTCTTCGGGCCCGGCGATGGTCCAGCTCGACAGGAAGTCGGGGTTCTCGACCGTCTCGCCGCCGGTCAGCGGATAGAGGCCCGGCGCGGCGACCGTGATGTTCGAGGTCTGGGGCGGCAAGGTCGTGGTGTCGCCGTCCTGGGGGCCCAGCAGGTCGAGCAGGATCCCCTCCTCCGCATCGGCGGTGATCACCACGCCGTGGAAGGCTTCACGCCCCTCTAGTTCGCCGTCGGCGGTCAGGAAGGTCAGGTTCACCAGCATGATCTTGCCGACCAGGCCCTGGGCGAAGCTTTCGTCCCAGTGCTCGGGCGGCGGGGCGGACAGGATGGGGATGTCGTCGGTCATGGGATCGTTCTAGCGGTGCGAAACGCGACGCACCACCGCGTCGCCGACCATCTGCAGCGCCTGGACCAGCACCAGCAACAGCACCACCGTGACCACCATCACGTCGGTCTGGAAGCGCTGGTAGCCGAAGCGGATGGCCAGGTCGCCCAGCCCGCCCGCGCCGACCACGCCGGCCATGGCGGTATAGGACACCAGGGCAATGGCGGTGACCGTCGCCGCGGCGATCAGGCCCGGCATGGCTTCCGGCAGCAGCGCGCCCAGCACTACCTGCCGGCGCTTGGCGCCCATGGCGAAGCTGGCCTCGATCACGCCCTTGTCCACCTCGCGCAGCGCGGTCTCGACCAGGCGGGCGAAGAACGGCGCCGCGCCGACCACCAGCGGCGGGATCGCCCCCGGCACGCCCAGCGAGGTGCCCACCAGCGTCACGGTCAATGGGATCATCACGATCAGCAGGATCACGAAAGGCACCGAGCGCAGGATGTTGATCACCAGCGACAGCACGCCGTTGGCCGCGCGGTTCTGCAGCATCTGGCCCTTGCCGGTCAGGAACAGGATCACGCCCAGCGGCAGACCCAGCACCACGGTCAGCACCATCGAGCCGCCCAGCATGGACAGGGTGTCCAGCGTCGCCTGGCCGATCTCCGACCAGTCGATGTTTTCCATGAAGGCGCTCATCGGCCCGCCTCCGAGATCAGGTCCACCCGAACGCCGTCGGCCTTGAAGCGCGCGATCGCCGCCTCGACGTCGCCGCCGGTCAGCGACAGGGTCAGTTGGCCGTAGGGGGTCTCGCGCAGGCGATGGATGCGGCCGCCCAGGATCGAATAGTCGACGCCGGTTTCACGGGCCACCGCGCCCAGGATCGGCTTGTAGGTCGCCTCGCCGCGGAAGGTCAGGCGCACCACGCGGCCGTCGACAGCCGCCCCGGCCTCGCCCGGAACGCCGTCGGCCTCCATCACGAACCGCCGGGCCGTGTCGCTGGCCGGGTGCAGGAACACCTCCTCGACCGCGCCGGTCTCGACCACCTTGCCGCCCTCCAGCACCGCCACCCGGTCGCAGACGCGGCGCACCACGTCCATCTCGTGGGTGATCAGAACGATGGTCAGGCCCAGTTCGCGGTTGAGGCCCGAGACCAGGTCCAGGATCTGCTCGGTGGTCTCCGGATCCAGGGCGCTGGTGGCTTCGTCGCACAACAGCACCTTGGGACCGGTGGCCAGGGCGCGGGCGATGCCGACCCGCTGCTTCTGGCCGCCCGACAGCTGGGCCGGATATTTGTTCGCGAAGTCGCTCAATCCCACCCGCGCCAGCAGTTCGGCGGTGCGCGCCTTGACCTCGGCGTCCGGCCTGCCGGCCAGCTTCAGCGGGAAGGCGACATTGCCCGCCACCGTCTTGGACGACAGCAGGTTGAAGTGCTGGAAGATCATCCCGACCCGGCGGCGCAGGGACCGCAGCCCTTCCACGCCCAGGGCCGCCACGTCGTCGCCGTCGATCACGACCTTCCCGCCCGAAGGCTTTTCCAGACCGTTGATCAGCCGGATCAGGGTCGACTTGCCCGCACCCGACGCCCCGATCACCCCGAACACCTCGCCGGGGCCCACCGACAGGCTGACGCCGGTCAGGGCGGCGCGGCCACCGGCGCCGGCATAGGTCTTGGAGACGTCTTGAAAGGTGATCACGGGCGGGCTCGGACGTTATGGAGCGGCAGCATTTAGGCGCTGGCGCTGCATTTGGCGAGAGCGGGCCGCTTACGGCCGCTTCACCACCGCCCCGCCCTTCATCACGAACACCGGTTTTTCCAGGGTCGTGACGTCGCCCAGCGGGTCGCCGGCCACGGCGATCATGTCGCCATAGCGGCCGACGGCGACCTGGCCGACGTCCTTCTCCTGGCCCAGGGCGGCGGCGGCGGTGATCGTCGCGGACTGGATCGCCTGCAGCGGCGTCGCGCCATAGCGGACCATGACCGCGAACTGCTTGGCGTTCTGGCCGTGCGGATAGACCCCCGCGTCGGTGCCGTAGACCATCTTCACCCCGGCCTTCAAAGCCTTGCGGAAGTTCTCCCGCTGCACCTCGCCGATGTCGCGGTCCTTGCGCAGATTGTCCTCAAGCACGCCGTTCCTGGCGCCCTCGGCCTGGGTGTAGTCGGTGTTGTAGATGTCCATCGAGAAGTAGGCGCCCTTCTGGACGGCCAGCTTGATGCCCTCGTCGTCGACCAGGCTGGCGTGCTCGATGGTGTCGACCCCGGCCCGCACCGCGTCCCGGATGCCCGGAGCGCCGTGCGCGTGGGCGGCGACCTTCAGGCCGGCCATGTGGGCCTCGTCGACAATCGCCTGCATCTCGGCCAGGGACAGCTGTTGCTGGCCCGGCTCATTGCCGCGCGAGAACACCCCGCCGGTGGCGCAGATCTTGATCACCCGCGCGCCGTACTTCTTCAACTCCCGCACGCGCTTGCGGCCCTCGTCGGGGCTGTCGACGGTGTAGGGGCTCTTCTCGTCCATCGACGGCGGGAAGAAGGTCGAGTCGCAGTGGCCGCCCGTCGCGCCGATGGCGTAGGCGGCGCTGACGATGCGGGGGCCGGGGACGTAACCCTCGTCGATCGCCTCGCGCAGGCCCACGTCGTCGAACTGGGCCGAGCCGACATTGCGCACGGTGGTGAAGCCCGCCTCCAGGGTGACCTTGGCGTTGCGGGTCTGCACCACGCTCCAGAAGGCGTCGCTGTATTGCAGGCTGTTGTAGCCGCCGATCTCGGCGAGGCTGTCGAGGTGAACGTGCATGTCGATCAGGCCCGGCAGCAGGGTCGCGCCCGGCAGGTCGACCAGCGTGGCCCCAGCCGGAACCGCGTCGCCCGCCTTGCCCACCGCCGTGATCCGCCCGTCGGTGACCACCACCTGAGGATTGTCGAGATACTTACCCGTGGCCACGTCGAGCAGCCGCGCGGCGCGCACCACCTCCACGTCCGCCGCGTGAGCCAAGGGCGCGGCGCAGGCCGCCGCCGCGAAAGCCAGAGCGGCCAGTCTAAGCTGCATGATCACGATCCCCCGTCCCCGGACATTTGAGAACGGTGACGCTATCACGCGCCCGGCGAACGTCGAGCCGCAAGGGCGCCGCGAACGCCCAGCCTCGGCAAGAACCGGATCGACGCCTCGGCGATCAATGTCCGCAAGACCAGCGCCTCGCCCGACCGCTTGGCCAACACAGCGGCCCGCCAAGGCCTGTCGCGCGCGCGCTCGAAGGCCTCGACGGCCAAGACCTAGCCGACTATAGCTCGGCTCGGTTTAGGCGGGCGTGGCGGAACTGGTAGACGCAACGGACTTAAGCCAAGGATTGAGTGCGCCCGGGGAAATCCGGGACGTAGAACTGCTCAAATTCGGGGAACCCTGTCAGATGGCGATCCCGAGCCAAGCCTCCTCTGGGGGAAGGTGTAGAGACTAGACGGGCAGCACCTAACCTCCGACCTTCGGAGCACGGTGAAGGGATAGTCCAGACCACGAACGACCCGGGCATCGGGACGGCGGCGAAAGCCGAAGTGGTACGAAAATCCGTCAGCCGCAAGGCTATGCCGGTTCGATTCCGGCCGCCCGCACCACCTCCCACAGACGTGGCGCAGGCGCCTGCAGAGCCCCCTTTGGCACGACGAGACAAGCCGAAACGGACCAATACCGCTCGCCAGACGTGTTGGGCCGCGGCTCAGATGGTCGACCAATTGGAATTTACGAACGCCGCCGCAGGATCTCGCCGATGCGGCGACCAAGCTGCTCGATCGCGAATGGCTTGCTGATGATCTCCATGCCGCCGTCCAGGAACTCCGCCTGGTCGGCCGCCTGCTTGGCGTAGCCGGTCATGAACAGAATCGGCAGGCCCGGGCGTTGCTCGCGTGCGATCTCGGCGAGTTGACGGCCGTTAAGTCCCGGCAGGCCGACGTCGCTGATCAATAGATCCAGATGACGCGAGGATTGGAGGATCGGCACGGCCTGGCGGCCGTCGGCGGTTTCAATCGCCTGGTAGCCGAGCTCATCCAGCACCTGCATCACCAGCAGGCGAACGGAGGGATCGTCCTCGATGACCAGGACCGTTTCACCGGTCCCGGTCGGCGCGCTCGTCTCATCGGAGACGATCACGTCCTCGAGGACGCCGGCGTGCCGCGGCAGGAACAGCCGGATCGTCGTGCCACGACCCTCTTCGCTGTCGATGACGACGTGGCCGCGCGATTGCTGGACGAAGCCGTAGATCATCGACAGACCAAGGCCCGTGCCCTCTCCCAGCGGCTTGGTCGTGTAGAAGGGGTCGAACACCTTGGCCAGGACTTCGGGGGACATGCCCGTGCCCGTGTCGGTGACGCTGATCTCGACATAGTCGCCGGCCTCGGCGCGATCACTGTCGGTCAGTTCCCGGTCCGAAAGGTGGACGTTGCGACCCAGGATCGTCAACTGGCCGCCGTCGGGCATGGCGTCGCGGGCGTTGATCGCCAGGTTCAGGATGGCGCTTTCCAGCTGATTGTCGTCCGCCACGGCGGGCCAAAGGTCGGCGGCCATGTCGATGGTCAGCGCGACCTGCTCGCCCAAGGTGCGCAGCAGCAGATCGGCCATCGAATTGGCCAGCGTTCCGACGTCCAGCGGACGGTTGTCCAAGGTCTGGCGGCGCGAGAAGGCCAGAAGGCGATGGGTTAGGGCGGCCGCCCGCTGCCCGGACTGCATCGCCGCGTCCAGGAAGCGCTCGACGTCCGCGAGACGACCTTCCGCCAACCGCCGGCGCACCATGTCGATGCCGCCCAGGATGCCGGTCAGCATGTTGTTGAAGTCGTGCGCCAGCCCGCCGGTCAGTTGGCCCACGGCCTCCATCTTCTGGCTCTGGCGCAACTGGTCTTCGAGCAGCTTGCGTTGGGTCACGTCGCGGCCGATGCCATAGATCGCGTCGCCCTCCGGCATGGCCGTCCAGTTGATCCACAGGTATGCGCCGTCCTTGGTCCGCATGCGGCAGTCGAAATCGCTAATGGCGTCGCCGCGCGTCAGCGTCGCGAAACGCTCCAAGGCGACCTGGCGGTCGTCTGGATGGACAAGACTGCCCGCCTTCGCGCCGACCAATTCCTCGGAGTCGTAGCCGAGCAGGGTCTTCCAGGCGGGATTGACGGCGCGATAGAGGCCGTCGGGCCCGATGACGTGCAGCAGGTCTCGCGAGAGGTTCCACACCCGATCCCGCTCTTGCGTCCGCGCCTCGACACGAACCTCGAGCGTTTCGGTCAGCTCGCGTAACTGTTCCTCGGACCGCTTGGTGGTGGTGATGTCGTAGATCACCCCGATGAAGCTGACACCACCGGCGGTGCTGGGGCGATATTCGCCGCGCGACGCCAGCCAGCGCTCCTGGCCATTGTCCGCGCGCAGGATGCGAAACTCGTGGAAGGCGGGACCGGAGGCGTGTTGTCCATCCCGCCCCTGGATGATGGACGGGTCATCCGGGTGGACCACGGCGTTGATGGTGCGAACCGGCAGGCTGGCGGCGGGCTGCAAGCCCAGCAGATGGCAGAACTGTTCCGACACAGTGGCCGTGCCGTAGCCGCTGAGATATTCGAACGAGCCCACGCCCCCCGCGGTCTGAGCGACGCGAAGCTGCTCCTCGACCCGTTTCTGGTCGGTGATGTCGGCTAGGACCCCCGAGAACCGAACCGGCTTCTCATCCGCGTCCAGATAGGTCCGCCCCCGCGCCGAGACCCAATGAACCACGCCGTCGTGAACCAGACGGTAGTCGCGCGCGAAGACCTCCGCTCCATGCAAGGCTCCGGCGACCGCGATCCTCAATCGCAGGCGGTCGTCCTCATGCACCGGCCCGAAGAAGGCGGACGATGGGAGGCCCTGAGCCGCCGCCACGGGATCGAGCTTGTAGAGATCCGCGAACCGTGCGTCCGCGACCAGCTGCCCGGACGCGATGTTCCATTCCCAGGCGCCGGCCGCGCCCGCGATCCCCTGCACAACCCGCAGGCGTTCATTGGCCTCGGCAAGCGCCTGGCGGCTGATTTTCAGCTGCTCGGCGAGATCGTCGACTTCGGTCATGACCCAGGACCAACCTCGAGCTTGGCAATAGGTTCAGGCACGGCCGCTTTTCCCATGCCTAGACAACGTCGCCCACGACCCGTTCGATGAACTCGGCGATCAGGGTCTTCAGAGCCTGCAGCGACGGAAGATCCATCAACATGGCGATGTAGCCCCGGATGTCTCGGTCGTTGATGGCGAAGTTGATATAGAGGAACAGCACCACCCCGCCATCGGCGGTGGACGGCGACATGTCGAACAGCGACAGGCCGTCGCCGCGGATCACCTCCGGCAGCGACATCGTCAACGGCTGCTGCAGCATGTTGGCCATGGTGGCCAGGCAGCTGTTGAGGACGACGTTGCCGGTTTCGGCCAACGCCTCGCTCTCCATGTCGGCCGCGTCTTCCGCCGATAGCGCCCCGCCCGTGACGGCATGCACCAAGGCCATGCTGTTGGACTTCGGAAAGATCAGAAGGGCGCGCCCGGAGAACACACCTTCGAAATCCTGACGCACGGCGACCAGTTCGCCGGCTTCGCGCTCCCGGATCAGAACGGTCGCGCCTTCCCGCGTCACGACCTCGACGGACGGGACAGACAGCAGCACCTGTTCGCCGACCATCTTACGCAGATTGGCCGCGGCGCGGCTGACGCCGATATTGACCAGTTCGGTCAAGGCGTCCCGCTCAAGTTCCTCAAGCAGGATGGCATGCCCCGTCATTGGCCGGCCGACTTCAAGCGCAGCGCGGCGCCCGAGAGGAAGCCGCGCATGCCATCCTCGGTGACCGGCTTGGGAATGAACGTCGCATTGGCCGCGCGGGCCCGAGCGATGATCTCGTCCTGTACGTTGGCGGTGGCGACGGCGATCGGCATGGTTGGGAAACGCGCGCGCAGGTCCTCGGCCAGGGCCAGGCCGTCGCGCCCTGGCATGTTGTAGTCGAGCACGGCGACGTCCACGCCCTGCGCGTCGACGATCGCGACCGCTTCGTCGGCGTTACTGGCCTCCAGGCGCATCCAATCCGGCTGCAGGGCTGCGATCGCCTTACCCAGGACGATACGAGCCAGCTTGCTGTCATCGACGATGAGGACCGTCGTCGCCATGAAACATTTCTCCGGTTGGTCCGTCGTCGCTCCGGCGTGACGGAAAATTATAGCTTGGCCGCTCAGGTCTGTCGCTCGCCAACCATGGCGGGCAGCAGACGCTCGCGTAGGAAGGCGTCGTCGGGAATCCCTACGATAGTGGGGCGAAACGCCAGGATCGCCTGGAGCACGGCCGCATGTAGACCCTCGCACGCCGACAGGTCGAGCGTTGAGTCCGAACCGCCTTGTAGCAAAGCGGTTAGCGGCTCTGCGTCCTCTACCCGACATAGGCCGACCAAGCGCACGATCTCGCCATCGCGAATGACCGTCATAGAATCAACTCCGCCAGGTCGAGGATCATCAGAACGGCGCCGTCGGACAACAGGGTCGTGCCCAACACACCGGGGGCGCCGGCCAACAATCCGCTCATCGGCCGAACCGCCGCGTCCATGCGGTCGATGATCGCATCGACCGCGAAGCCGACCAGTTCATCTTGCACGCGCGCCACGATCACACGTTCCGCCGCCTTCGCCTCGCCCGCCGCCGCGCCCACCAGGACACCGAGATCGACCAGGGGCGTGACCTGGTCGCGCAGCAGAAAGGCGCGGCCGGCCCTTACCGGCACGATCCGGTCGGCCGAGACACGGGCGGTCTCGACGACCGTATCCAGGGCCAGGCCGTAGCGCTCGGCGCCGCAGGTCACGATCATCACCTTGGTGAGCACCATGGTCACCGGCAGGACGAAGCGGACCGTCGTGCCCTGTCCAGAGCGGCTCTCGATGGTCGCCTTGCCGCCGAGCCGGGTCGCGGCGTCGCGGACGACATCCATGCCCACGCCGCGGCCCGACACGGCGCTGACCTCAGCGGCGGTGGAAAAACCCGGGGTGAAGACCAGATCGACGGCGGCGCGGTCGTCGAGGGCGTCGGCCGCTTCTCGGGTCAGGATTCCCCGACGCACAGCGACATCGCGCACGCGGGCGGGGTCGATCCCGGCGCCGTCGTCGGCGACCTCGATCATCACCTGATCCGCCTCCGCCCGCGCTGACAGGCGAATAGCGGCCACCTCGGATTTGCCGCCGGCTCGCCGCTGACTCGCCGACTCCACGCCGTGATCCAGGGCGTTGCGCAACACGTGCACCAGCGGTTCGAACAGACCATCGACGATGGCCTTGTCGACCTCGACCTCGCCGCCGGAGGTTTCCAGCGTCACGGCCTTGCCCAGCGAGCGGGCGATTTCCCGGACGAGACGGGGGAAGCGGGCGAACATCGCGCCCAGCGGCACCAACCGGACCTTGCCGACGGTGGCGTGTAGGTCGCCGACCAGACGGTCGAGCTGGGCCTGACGCGCTTTCAGCGCCTGACTCAAGACCTGCCCCCCCGCCAGCTGCTCGGCCTGTAGGGCAAGGTCGGCCAACCCATTCTTGGCGACAACCAGGTCGTCGGCGATGTTGGCCAACCGATCGATGCGTTCGGCGTCGATCCGCAGCGTGCGCCGAGCCCTCTCGCCCTCGCCCCTGGCGGCCGGCTCGAAAGCCTCGAGCTCAATGATCTCGACCTGGTCGGCGACGAAGCGGAGCGCGGCCTCGATCTCCGCGCGACCCGCCGTGGACACCGCTTCGATGACCAGGTTGCAGGCGTAGGGGTCATAGTCGTCGAGCGCGCCCCAGGGCTCGCGCGGGGAAAGCTGGATCCCGGCCAGGCCCGGCGTGGCCGCGATGATCGCGACGGGATCGTCGCCCGAGAAATAGCTGTCCGCCCGCGGGACGTAGCGGATGGCCAGGGCCCCCAGGCCCTGGAACTCGGCGGGAACGCGCCAGGTGCTCGGCGGCGCTATGCCCGTTTCCACGGCCGGCCCGTCGTCGGACGCGATCAGCTCGCGCAGGCGCCGCGCCTCGTCTGCGCCGATCGCCTCGGCGTCCGACGGCAGGAGGCCGGTCCGCTCCAGGGCGTCCAGCCAACGGTCGACCTGGTCCACCACGCCCAGCAGGGCCTCGAAGTCCTCGGCCCCGCCCGTCCGCTCCGCCCGCAACAGCGAGAGCAGGTCTTCCGCCGCGTGCAGCATCAGGCCCATCGGCGTCAGGTCGAACAGCCCCGTAGAGCCCTTCAGCGTGTGGATCGCTCGGAAACAGCTGTCCAGCGCCGCCGGATCCTCGGGGCGACGCGCCAGAACGCTGAGATCATGCTCGGCGACCGCGACCAGCTCGCGCCCCTCGATCAGGAACTGGACCATCAGCTCGTCGGTCATGCGGCGTCCGCCGGCCGTTGATAGACGATCGCGTCCTCGAAGCGACGCACCAGGAATCGGTCGCTGATGCGGCTCATGGACTCGGTATGTCCAAGGCAGAGATAACCGCCGGGCGTCAGCCGGTCATAGAGGTTGCCCGCCGCGACCAGCCGGGACTCGTCGTCGAAATAGATCAGCACGTTGCGGCAGAAGATGACGTCGAACATCCCCTGCCCGGCCAGGCTGGGCGCGTCCACGAGGTTGGCCTGGGTAAAGGTCACCGACTCCCGCAGGTCGCTGATGATCTGCCGGCGATGGCGGTGCGCGGACTCGAAATAGGCCTCGACCACATCGGCGGGCAGGCGTGACAAGGCCCGCTCGCCGTAGAGACCTTGATGGGCGGCCTCCAACGCGCGCGTGTCGATGTCCGAACCGACGATCTCGACATTGTAGGCGTCGACCATGCGCCAGTGCTCAAGCAGCCAGATCGCGATCGAATAGGCTTCCTCGCCCGTCGAGCACGGCGCCGACCAGATCCTGATCTTATCGCCTGGGCTTCGCGTGGTGATCAAGTCCGGCAGCAGCGACCGGCTCAGGCAAGCCAGCTGGTGCTCTTCGCGATAGAAGTAGGTCTCGTTGACCGTGAAGGCGTTGATCAGTCGCTGACGCTCCTCGGGATCGGCGCGCAGGACGCCGAAATAGAGTCCGAAGCTGGGCGTTCCCGTCGCCTCCATCCGATCGGCCAGGCGGCGCTCGATGTAGTAGCGCTTGGTCTCGCCAAACAGCATGCCCGTCTGCCGATACAGATACTCACACAGGCGCTGCAGGTCGTCGGCGTTCAGGTGCGCGTTCTGGGGGAGAGCCGAACGGCTCATGCGGCCGTGACCAGGTCGATGATCCGGCCGGCGATGGCCTCGACGGGGAGCACATGGTCGGCGCCGCCGGCCTTCACCAGCTCGCCTGGCATGCCCCAGACCACGGCGGTCTCCTCGGACTCGGCGATCGTGCGCCCACCGGCGGCGCGAAGGGCCGCCATAGTCCGGGCGCCGTCATTGCCCATGCCGGTCATCAGCACGCCGATCAACCGCTCGGGCGGCAGGCAGGCGGCGGCGCTGGCGACCAGGCGATCGACGCTGGGATGCCAGCGATGCTCGGGGCTCGAGGGAGCCGACAATGCCACGGGTCCTGTCGCCCGCAGACTGACGGTCATGTCGGCGTCGCCGCGCGCGATGAAGATGCAGCCCGCCACCAGGGGCGTGAGCCGCGTCACCTCGATGACCCGCAAGGGGCAAAGGCCGTCCAGCCGTCGCGCCAGCGAGGCGGTGAACGCCGCGGGCATGTGCTGGGCGACCAGGATGGGCCAAGGGAAGTCGGCGGGGATTTCCGACAGCACGGCGTCCAGGGCCGGCGGTCCGCCGGTGGACGTGCCGATGATCACCAGGCCGGGCGGACTGCCCGCCGGGGCCGGCCGCCAGGTTTGCGCGGCCTTGGAGGCGGGCGGCGGTTTGGGCGCGGTCAGCGCTTCCCGCCGCGCCCGCAGCCGCTCGGCCAAGCGATGCGTGCGCCGCACGCGCGACACCGCCGCCGAACGGACCTTGTCGGCCAGCAAAGGTCCGAAGTCGTCGATCGCCAGCGACACCACGCCACCAGGCTTGGTCACGAAATCGACCGCGCCGAGCTCCAGGGCCTCCAGCGTGGCGTCCGCCCCCTCGGCTGTCTGGGATGAGACCATCACAACCGGACAGGGCCGCTCGACCATGATCCTATCCAGGCAGGCCAGTCCGTCCATGCGCGGCATCTGGACGTCTAGGGTGATCACGTCCGGCTTGAAGGCGTGCATTAGTTGCAAGGCTTCGACGCCGTCGCGCGCGAACGCCACCTCGAACCCGTCTTCGTTCTGGAAAACCTCGCCAAGCACCCGGCGCATCAGGGCGGAATCGTCGACGACCAGCAATTTGGTCACGAGGCGTGCGGCTCCGCCGTCAGGTCGCGCAGAAGGTCGGCCTCGGCGCGATCGAGCAAGGCTTTCGGATCGATGAGCAAGATGACATCCCCTTCGCGCTCGACACGCGCGGCCCGGTCGAACAAACGAGCCTCGCCGTCGGAGAGTTCCGGCGCCGGCATCAGGTCTTCGGCCTCGATCTCCAGGATGCGCGACACCGCGTCGACCGCGAACCCGGCCTGCAATCGTCCCAGGGTGACGACCACGACGCGGGGAACGCCCTCGGCCTGGCCGCCGGCCACCGAGAAGCGCTGGCGCTGGTCGATCACGGGGATCACGCTGCCGCGCAGGTTCATGACGCCCTTCACATAGGCCGGGGCCCGCGGCAGGCGCGTCAGGGTCTCAGGCAAAGCCACCACCTCGTCGACCGCTGCGATCGGCAGGCCGTAACGCTCTTCGCCAAGGTGGATCACCAGGAAGCGCTCGCGCGCCGCCGAGGACGTCGTGCCAGCCATGGCGGTTTCCTTGTCGGTGGTTTCGGCGAGCAACTGTGAGACTCGTTCATCGGCCAGCACCCGCTCCGGCGACAGGATCGAAATCAAGCCCCTGCCGTCGGGCAGCCGCAGCACGGAATCGATCCGCGCCTCGCCCGCACCGCGATTGAACAGGCTGGGCGCGGGGCCGACCGCACCGCGAACGGCGCGCAGGATCGTGCTGACCCGGTCCACGACCAGCGCCAGACGATGGCCGCCGATCAGCACCACCACAACCCGCTCGTCGCCCCGCACCGGGCGTTCGGCCAAACCCAGCAGGGCACGCAGCGAGACGACCGGCAGGACGTCGCCGCGCAGTTCGAAGACACCCAGCAGCACCCCCTCGGTGTGCGGCAATGCGGCGATAGCGCCAGGCACGGTCATCACCTCGGCCACCGCTTCCAGCGGCAGGGCGTAGGCCTGCCCCGCCAGGCTAAAGCTGAGAAAGGCCAGGTCTTCGACGGCCCTCGCCTCGACGGCCTTGGCCACCTCGCGTTCCGGGGTCCGCCGAGCGGTGCGGAAGGCCGCGAACCGCTCGTCGAGCACGGCGTCCAGGTCGAACCAGCGCGCGCCGTCCGCGTCATCGAGCATGAGGCGTCCGTGCTGGGGCGCGGCTTCGTCGGCGCTCGCCGCCTTCAGCGCCTCGACCGAGTCGACCGCCAGGCCGAGCGGCTGATCGCGGCGCAGGACGACAACCCGGGTCGCGTCCGTGGTCGCCTCCTCGCCCAGAAGCTGGCTCAGCGACACCACGGGCAGGATCGCGCCGCGCAGGTGCGTGACGCCGATCAGGCCCGGCGGTCCATGCGGCATACGGGTGATGCGTGGCGCGCGGATCACCTCGGCGACCCCGGACGCGGCCATGGCGACGCGAGCCTGCCCGGCCCTGACCGTCAACCGCTGATGGGTCTCGACGGAGGCCATTCTAGGCTTCCGCGGCTTGCTGCAACTCGTTGGCCAGAAGCGCGATTTCCTCGATCGCCGCCGCCAGATCTTCAGCGCTCTGTGACTGCTGGCGCGCCGCGGTGGCGGCCTGAACCGCGGCGCTGCCGGCTTCCTCGGCGGCGGCGGCGATCTGAGTGACCCCGGACATCACCTGGGCGCTGGCCGAGAGGATGTCGCCCGCACCCTTGGCGATATCGTCCGCCCCGGCCTTCAGGGTGATGGTCTCGGCCACCACCTGAGCCAGTCGCTCCTCGATGATCCGGTTCTTGTCCAGTTCGACAACCGCCTGGCCGGTGATCTGATCGACCTCGCGTCGCACCTTGGCGATCTGGCCGACGATGGCGCTGACCAGGTCCTTGACCGTGTCGGCATTGTGCGAGGCGTCGTGGGCCAGGGTGCGGATGTCGCCGGACACCACGGCGAAACCGCGCCCCGCCTCTCCGGCCCGCGCGGCTTCCACCGCGCCGCTGGTCGCCAGCATGGTGGTCTGGACGGCCACCAGGCCCAGCCCGTCGACGATCTTGCCGATCGCGCCGGCCAGGGCTTCCAGCTCATCGATCGTCACCAGAACGGCAGTGTTCTCATCGACGGACGTCTCCACCCCGGCCGCCAGGCGGCTTACCGCTTCGCGACTGGTCGTCAACAGCGCCTGCATCGCGGCCACGCGCTCGGCGCTGGCCGTGGCGTTGTCGCTGGACAGGCGCGCGGACTTCTCGATCTGGGCCATGGCCGTGCTGGCTTGCTGGGTGGCGGCCGCCTGAATCTGGGCGCCCCGGCTGATCTGGTCGATCGCCACCAGGATCTCGCCGGCCGCGCCCGACAACTCCTGCACCGTGGCCGACAGCTCCTCGGCGGCGGCCGCCGCTTCCTCGGCGGCGGCCGCGCCGCCGCCCCCGCCGGTCAGCATCTCGATCGTCTCGGCCAGGGAATCGGCGGCCACCTGGCTCTGCTCCAGCGACTGCCCCTGCTGCTGCACCGCGCGCTGAGCCTCGGCTGCGGCCGAGGCCTGCTCCTCGGCGGCGCTCGAAACGCTTTCCGCACCGCGCCGGGTCTCGTCGGCCGCGCTGACGGCCTCGACGGCGGCGATCAGGATGGCTTGGCTGCTCTCGCCCAGGATCTTGATTTCACGGCGGACCACCGCGAGGGTTTCACCAACCTGAGCTGCGGCGGCCGCCTCGGCCTCCGCAGTCGCCGCGGCCTCGCGCAACCGATTGGCGGCGTCGCGCACGGTCGCGGCGATCCTATCGGCCAGGCCCCGCACGTCCTGAGAACGCTTGTCCGACGTCTCGGCCAAGGCGCGGACCTCATCGGCCACCACGGCGAACCCACGTCCGTCGTCCCCTGCCCGAGCGGCCTCGATGGCGGCGTTCAGCGCCAGCAGATTGGTCTGGTCGGCGATGTCGGCCACGCTCTTGGTGATCTCACCGATTCGAGCGGCGTGGCTTTCCAGAGCTTCGATCACGCCGACGCCAGCGAGCTGGCGCTTGGCGCTGACCGCCACGGCCTTCACCGATCCGTCGATCGCCGCGGCCGTCTCGACCAGGAGGGTCTGCAGGCTCTCGGTGCGATGCCGCGAAGCCTCGGCCTGAGCGCGCGCCTGAGCGAACGAGGCGCTCATCTGAGTGACCGCCGCGAGCGACTCGTGCGCCGCCCCCGCCGCCTCTTCCGCACCGCTGGCGATCTGCGCCAGAGCCCGCCGCAGCTCCTCGACCGCGCTGGACGCCTCGGTCAGGCCGCCGGCCAGTTCGAGCGTCGCCGCGCTGATCCGCTCCCCGGCGTTCTGGCGACGCGTGCCGGTCTTGCGAACGGGCGGGCGCTTGACCGGCGTCGGGGGTTCGGAGACCGACTTCTTGGCTCCCTTGGCGCGCGTCGCCAAGGTCGTCGTCTTCACCAGCGCCATCAATCGTCCCTTCAGCGCGACCACAGCCGCCGCTTGATACTTACGCCCGGAACCTACACCGCCGGGGCGCATCCGAAGGATGCCATAAAGCATACTTGGTCGAGAACTCTCAATCTTGCTTCGCATCCGCCTGGCGGAACGCAATTTTTCTTATAGGCCTCAATCGTCGACTAGCCGACCCATCAGCAAGCGTAGAACATTCGAAGAGGACCCAAGGGATCGAGTGAACCGGCGTCGGCGCGGAGCGTTGCTGCAATCCATCCCATCCGAGGTTGCCCGTGACCGAGATTGCTCCGCCGTCCAAAGGTCTCCACGGCGACGCCGCCACGGCGGCCAGCCCGCAGGGGCTGGGCGATCGCCGTGAATTGGCCCTGATTGCGCTGGAGCGCACGCGCATGCCGATGATCGTCACCGACCCTCGTCAAGCCGACAACCCGATCGTTCTGGCCAACCAGGCTTTCCTGAATCTCTGCGGCTTCACGGCGCGCGATGTGATCGGAAGCAATTGCCGTTTCCTTCAAGGGCCACAGACCGATCCGGCCGGCGTCCGCGCCCTTGACGCCGCGATCGCCGCCGGCGAGGAGGCCTCCGTCGAGCTGCTCAACTACCGTAGGGACGGTTCGACCTTCTGGAACCAGATCTGGATCAGCCCAATCCACGACGACGCCGGCAAGCTTCTCTACTTTTTCGGCTCACAGCTGGATGTCAGCGAACGTCACCGGGTCGACGAACTCGAACGCGCCGAGCACCGGCTGATGCGCGAGGTGGATCATCGCGCCATGAATGTCCTGGCCCTGGTTCAGGCCATCACCCGCCTGACCAAAGCCGACGACGCCAAGCAATTCGCCCAAGCCGTCCGTGGCCGGGTTCAGGTTTTGGCCGACGCCCATACGATCCTGGCGGAACAGGGTTGGCGTCCGGTGGCCTTGAGCGAGCTTGTCGACAGGGTCATTCAACCAGGCTCTCGCCAGTCCATCGTCATGGGGGGCGAGGCTTTGCAGGTCTCGGCGACCACCGTCCAGCCCCTGGCCATCGTGCTGCATGAGTTGATGGCCAACGCCAACGCCTACGGCGCGATGTCCAGCGCCGAAGGACGTCTCAGGATCGACTGGACTTATGACCGGCAAGTCCAAGCCATCTGTATCGATTGGCAGGAGACCGGCGGACCTTCGCCGCGCGCCGAGCGTACGGCGGGTTACGGCTCGACCATGATCAAGGCGGTCATCGAGCGGCAGTTGGGCGGCAAGGCGCAAATGGACTGGCGCGGCGAAGGCCTGCATGCCCGCCTGACCTTTCCCGCTTTCAAGGATGGCCAACCCGTCTTGGTGGCCGAAGCCGCCGCGTAGGGCGGCGCCAATAGGCGTCCTTGGGCCAGCTCCGGGAACACGATTTGCGCCGAGCAAGGGTGGTGGAGCGGGCGTTCAGGTCGGCATCTAAAGTCGCCTCACGATAGCGGGACGCCCGGGACGCGGGCCTATGCGATATTCATCATCGTCAAGAGTCCGCCCAACCCTTCATCCTGTTGTGGCCAGGGCGCGATCGGCAATCGAACCTCGGAGCCGCAGTAACCCAGACGCGCAAGCGCCCATTTGACCGCGGCCGGATCCTGGCTCATGGCGCTCTGCAGATCGAACAGCAGCCCTTGCAGGCGCTCAGCCTCCACGCGCGAGCCGCAAATGCCGGCCCGGCACATGGCGACGGCGGCGTCGGGCGTGAGGTTCGCCGTCAGCGAGACGAGACCCGACGCGCCGTGCGCAAGGCAGCCCAGGCTCGAGAGCTCATGGCCCGACAACAACGACCAATGCGAACAGGCCCGCCGGATGACGCTGGCCCTCGCCATGTCCCCCGAGCCATCGACGATCCCGACCACGGTGTTTAGACGGGAGATCGCGACCAGCGTCTCCATCTGAAGATTGATGCCCGTCCGCGAGGGCGCATCCCCGACGAGGATCGGGCAGGAGACCGATGCTGCGACATGCTCGAAGTGCTGCTGGACGCCGGCCTGGCTGGGCCGATTGTACCAGGGCGCGCTGACGATCACCGCGTCCACGCCGATGGCTTCGGCGCGGCGCGCCAGCGCCGCGGCCTTGCTCGTGGAATTGGAGGACGCCCCGGACAGGACGCTAACCCGGCCATCGACGACACGGACGGCCAATTCAAGGAGCGTTTCCAATTCCCCATCGTGCAAGGTCGCGCCCTCGCCCGCCGCGCCCGAGGCCACGACAATGCCAGCCACGTGGGCCGCCAGTTGCCGTTCGATCAGTGCGACAACAGCGGCCTCATCAAGGCGCCCATCGATGAACGGCGTGACAAGCTCGGTATAGACTCCTTGCAGCTGCACGGCTGGAAGTTCTCAGTCGCGACGCTTGGACAGGCCGACCACCAGATAGCCGCCGACCAACTCGAGGTAGCGTTCGGCCTCCGGCAGCCGTCCGTCCCGCCGCGAGGATGGCCCGACGCCCAGAACCGCGCCGTGGCCGCCGGGGACCCGCACTGGCCAGAATTCATAGGTCGCCGCATCAAATGGGAAAGCCCCCGCCCGCGTGGCCAAGCCCTGGGCCAAGGCCCAGCGCGCGGCTTCCTTGTCGTGGCTCGACAACACCGCGCCCTCCGCCTGAGCCTTGGGACCCAGATCGCCGTCCCGCTCGAGCAGGACCACCGCCGGCGCCTGGAAGATGCGCCCGAGGGCCTGGCTGGCCGCGACGATCACCGCCGCGCTCGGCGCGCCTTCAATCACGCTGTGGGCGAGGCCCCGCAAGGCTTCGGTCCGAGCGATTTCCTCGGACGCTCTGACAGCCTGACGACGCGACGAGGCCGCGACGGCGCTGGCGATCGCCGCGACCAGGACAAGAAGCAGCAAGGCCCACAGGTCGGACGGCGAGCCCACGCGCAGCGAAAAGAATGGGGGAACAAACAGGTAGTCGTAGGTCAGCACCGAGGCCACGGCGGCCAGGGCGGAGGCCCGCCAGCCATGGAGGAAGGCCACGCCCAGAACCGGGATGACGAAGATCAGCGCCAGGTTCGGCGCGGTGACAAGATGCTCGGCCAGGAAAGCGACCAGGGCGGCGCCCGCGACGGCCAATAGGGCGACGCCATAGCCCAGCAAGCTTGAAGCCGCGCCGCCCGGCGCGGCTGGCGCATCGCGGCGGCCACGCTGGCCGGTGACGTTGAGGGTGCTGGTCGCCATGGGAAAAGCTCCGGGACGCAGATTGAACGCGATGATTTTAGAGCCGCGGCGCATAAGGGATCGATATGGATTTTATCCGACCATGGCCCTGCTGCGTTATTCGCTCAGGAACCGGTATCCCACCCCGGCCTCGGTCAGGATGATCTTGGGGTGGGCCGGATCAGCCTCCAGCTTCTGCCTGACCTGGCCAATGAAGACCCGCAGGTACTGGGTGTCCTGCATGTGCGCCGGCCCCCAGACCGAGACCAGCAGCTCCTTGTGGGTGAGGACCTTGCCCTGTCCCTGAGCCAGCCGCGCGAGCACGTCGTATTCGCGCGGCGAAAGCTTGACGATCTCGCCGGCTTTGCGGACCAGCCGCTTGTCCAGATCGATCTCGACATCACCGGCTCGATGGACGCCGCTGGGCGTCACCGCGCCCCGTTGGCGCAAGGCGGCGCGAAGCCTGGCCAGGAACTCGCCGATGCTGAAGGGCTTTTCGATATAGTCGTTGGCGCCGCCATCCAGGGTGGCGATCTTTTCGATCTCCCGATCCCTGGCCGACAGGATCAGGATCGGGCCGTCGTAGAACGCCCTGGCGCGGGCCAGCACCTCCTTGCCGTCGATGTCGGGCAAGCCCAGGTCCAGGACCACGGCGTCGGGCGACAGGACGGCGATGGCGCGAAGGCCGGCGTTGCCGTCATCGGCGCGCAGAGGATCGTAGCCGGCCGCCGCCAAGGCCGGTCCCAGGAAGCGGTGGATTTGCGGTTCGTCGTCGATGATGAGGATGCGTTGACGCATGGAGCTCACAGAAGATCCTTGGGGGTATGGACCGCCTTGGGCAGGCTGATCAGGATGCGCGTACCCTTGCCGTCGTGGATGGGACTGGCCGCGGCGATGCGGCCGTTCATGGCGTCGACGAAACCCTTAGCGATCGACAGGCCAAGACCGACCCCCCCGGTGCGATCGGTCGGTTCGTCCATGCGGCGGAACTTCTCGAACACGCGCTCAAGTTCGGCGGGCGGGATGCCCCGGCCCTCGTCCTCGATGCTGATGACGATGTTGCCGCGGTCCTCATAGGCCGCCATCTCGATCTGGGCGCCGGGCGGACTGTAGGCGATGGCGTTCTCCAGGATGTTGACGACCACCTGCTCCAGCAGGCTGGCGTCGGCGCGAACCAGGCTGAGCTCAGGCGGAAAATCACGCGTCAGCGGTCGGCCGCCCAGGCGGCGGGCGACACGTTCGGCCGCCGCGCCCAGCACGTCGCGCACATCGATCCAGTCGGTGCGCAGGCGCAGCGCCCCGCCCTCCAGACGGGTCATGTCCAGCAAATTGGCGACATAGCGGTTGAGCCGTTCGGCTTCCTCGCGAATGCTGACCATCAGGTCGGCGCGGACGGCCGGCTCCATCTTGTCGCCGTACTCGGTCAGGGTGCTGGAGGCGCCCAGCACCGTCGACAGCGGGGTGCGCAGATCATGGCTGATCGAATTGAGCAGGGCGGAACGGAAGCGGTCGGCGCGCCGCAGAGTCTCGGCCTCGACCGCGTCGGCCGCCAGGTCGGCGCGTTCGAGCGCGATGGCGCCCTGATCGAGCAGACCCAACACAAGCCGCTCGTCATCCGATCCCTGGGCCATGGCCCCGGCTTCGACACCGGCGACCCCAGCGCGGCCGCGCACGCCCTCCAGCGGCCAGAAGGTCCACTCGGCATGCGGC
>NZ_JBAPVS010000013.1:0-5796 GCF_049283275.1 Caulobacter sp.
CCGACCGGCTCCAGAGACGTGAGGTTTGACGCTGTCCCTACGCACGCGGACAACACCGCCGACAGAGCTTCCCGCTCGATCGCCCCCCGCCGCCGCATCGGTCGCTGGCCATGCGCCCTTTCCCTGCAACGAGGTGAGTCAAGGATACGGGCGGTTTCAACGCCGAGGAGATGTGACGCTGATTATTTTTCAGGACGTTGGGATTGCTCAGGTTCTTCACGCCGCCGACGGGGATGCACATCGCTCCATCCCCTAAATCCCGCTCATCCCGGCGTTCGCCGGTATGAGCGGATGAAAACTAGAGCCGGAGTTCGAACTTGAACCGTTTCGTCGTGATCTCCGGCTGCTCGGGCGGCGGCAAGTCCACCTTGCTGGCCGAACTGGAGCGACGCGGCCATGCCGTGATCGAGGAGCCCGGTCGGCGGATCGTGCGCGAGGAACTGGCGGGCGACGGTGCGGCCTTGCCCTGGGTCGATGCGGCCGCTTTCGCCAGGCGGGCGGTCGCCATGGCGTTGGCGGACTGGGAAACGGCGGCAAGGCTGGAGGGGTGGGTTTTCTTCGACCGAGGTCTGGTCGACGCCGCCGCCGCCCTGGAGCACGCGACGGGCGAGGCCGTGCTGGAGGCGTTGGGCCGAGCCCACCGCTATCGCCGCCAGGTGTTCCTGACCCCGCCTTGGCCGGAGATCTACGTCAACGATCCCGAGCGGCCCCATGGATTCGAGGCGGCGCGGGCCGAGTATGAGCGGCTGTTGGAGGCCTATGCAGCCCTCGGTTACGCAGTGTCGATCCTGCCGAAAACGAGCGTCGCCGCGCGGGCCGATTTCGTGCTGGAGACCTTGGCGGTCTAGGCGGCGATCGGGGACAGGCGCATGCGCCTGTCCCCGGCCAAATCACTGACCCTTCAGTTGGCGATCGAAGAAGTCCAGGTGCGTCCTCAGAACGTGCACGCCCTTGGACTTGCTGCTGCCGGCGCTGTGGCGCTCGCCGGGATAGAGCATCATCTCGAACGGGGTGGCGTTCTTCTGCAGGGCCGCGATCAGGCGGGTGCTGTTTTCGAAGATGACGTTGTCGTCGGCCATGCCGTGCAGCAGCAGCAGGCTGCCCGGCTTGAGGGCCGTCAGACGGTTCAAGACATCGGACCTGGCGTAGCCGTCCTTGTTCTCGTCCGGCTTGCCCATGAACTGCTCGGTGTAGTGGGTGTCGTAGAGACCCCACGCGGTCGGCGGCGCGCCCGAGGCGCCGGCCTTGAACGGGGTGTCCGGGGCGGTCAGCAGCATCATGGTCATGAACCCGCCGTACGACCAGCCCACGACGCCCAGCTTGTCGGCGTCGACATAGGGCAGCGACTGCAGGAACCTAGCGCCGGCCAGCTGGTCCTCGACCTCGACCGTGCCCATGCGGCGATCGAGCGCCCGCTTGAACTTGGCCGAGCGGTTGGCGGCGCCGCGGTTGTCCAGCTTGAAGACGACATAGCCGTCCTCGAGATAGGGCCGCTCGCTGACCTTCTGCCAGGAGCGGCTGACGGTCTGGGCGTGCGGGCCGCCATAGACCGAGACGATGGCCGGATATTTCTTGGCGGGATCGAAGCCGACCGGCTTGAGGATCTGGTAGTGCAGCACCTCGCCGTCGGCGGCCTTCAGCGTGCCGTATTCCGGAACCGACAGGGTGGCGGCATAGGGCCAGTAGGGGTGACCCTGCGCCAGTTTGTTTTCCTCGATCCAGCGCACGCGCTTGCCGGCCGCGTCATAGAGCGCGGTCTGGGGCGGGGTCTTGGGATCGTTGTAGCTGCCGGTGAACGCGCCGCCGGTCTCGGCGACCTTGGCGGTCCACCAGCCGCCGGCCGGGGTCAGGGCCTTGGGTTTGCCGGGCTTCGCATAGGAGACCTCGTAGATTCGCCGCTCCAGCGGGGTGTCGATCGAGGCGGTGAAGATCGCGACCTTGCGGGCTTCATCGACACCTTCGAGGTCGCCCACTGGCCAGTCGCCCTGGGTGATCTGGGCGATCAGCTTGCCGCCGGCGGCGTAGTGGTAGAGGTGCTTGTAGCCGGACTTCTCCGACGACCACAGGAAGCTGCCGTCCTTGAGCGGCTTGAAGTCGTCGGCGAGCTCGACCCAGTGGGCGTCGGTGTCGGTGACGATCGTCTTGCCCGCGCCCGAGGCCGGGTCGTAGGCGATCAGGTCGACGGTCTTCTGGTCGCGGGTCTGGCGCTGGACGTACAGGGTCTTGCCGTCGGCCGACCAGTCGACGCGGGCGACATAGATGTCCTTGTTCGGGCCCAGGTCGATCTGGACGATCTTGCCGGTGGCCAGATCCTGGACGAACAGGTCGACCACGGCGTTGGGACGGCCGGCGCGCGGGTAGCGCTGCTCGACCACGGTGGCGCCGCCCGGGCCGATGTCGGCGCGCGGGATGATGTCGACGCCGCTCTCGTCGACGCGGGTGTAGGCGATGCGGGTTTCGTTGGGGCTCCACCAGTAGCCGGTGAAGCGGTCCATCTCCTCCTGGGCGATGAACTCGGCGACGCCGAACGACAGGGCGTCCTTGCCTTGGGTGGTCAGGGCCTTCTCGGCCCCGCCGGCCGCCCCCCCATTCAGGGGCTTGATGTAGAGGTTCTGGTCGCGGACGTAGGAGACGAAGCCGCCCTTGGGCGAGACCTTGGCGTCGACCTCGTCGCCCGGGGTTTCGGTCAGGCGGCTGACCTTGCCGTCGGCGACGCTGTCCAGATAGAGGTCGCCGTCCAGCGGGACCAGGATGAAGCGGCCTTGCTCGTCCCAGCTGTATTCGACGATGCCGCGGGTCGCCGCGACGCGGGCTCGTTCGCGGCGGGCCTTTTCGGCTTCCGACAGCTCCTTGGTTCCCGACGACAGGGCCGCCGAGTCGATCAGGCGATAGGGCTCTCCGCCCTTGACGTCGGCCGCCCACAGGTCCTGGACGTTGGCCGCCTCGGGCTTGCCCTTCAGATAGGTGACCCGCTTGCCGTCCGGCGACAGGGCCACGCCCTTGGCCGTGGGGCCGTTCAGGGCCGGGTCGGCGAAGACGCGCTCCGGGGTGAGTTTTTCCGCCATCACGGGCGAGGTCAGGGCGAGGCAGGCCGCGATGGCCAGGAGCGAGGGTCTGATCATGGCGCGGGACGCTATCGGCGAGCGCTGTCGTTGTCAGCAGGGAAAGTTTGGTTCCTCCGCGGTGTTAGGTCCTCCCCCCACCGTCGGCTGCGCCGACACCTCCCCCAAAGGGGGAGGGCGTTGATGAGGATGCGTCAGCTCGCCGCGCCCCGCGAGAATCGTTTGCCATCGCCCACGTGTTAGCGCTAACAACAACCTGTGAGGCGCCGAGCGCCTCTGCCCTTCTGGGCGTTTCCTCCCTAATGAACTTCAAGCCCGGTCTTTTGGCCGGGCTTTCTTTTTGCGCGCGTGATGATCGCGGGCCGGAAAACAAAAGGGCCGGAGGTTTCCCTCCGGCCCTTCGTTCGTCCCGGTATGGCGTCGATGACGCCGCGGCTTAGAACTGCTTGCGGATCGTCAGATAGGCCTGGCGCGGGGCGCCCGGCAGCAGGGTCATGGCCTGGCCCGCCGGGTCGGCCTTGGACGCGCCGCCCGAACCCACCGTCGAGATATAGTCCTCGTCGGTCAGGTTGGTGATGTTGGCCTGGATGTCCAAACCGCGCAGCCAGCTGTTGGTCTCGCCGTCGAAGCGATAGCCCAGGGTCAGGTCGGCCACCGTGAAGCCCTCGACGTTGCCGCCGTTGTTCTCGAACGTGTACCAGCGCGAGCTGGTGTAGCTGACGCCGAGATTGGCGAACAGGCCCGTGCCCTTGTCGTAGCCGAGCACCGCCTTGAACAGATGCTTGGGCGTGAAGACCACGTCCTTGTCCTTGGTGCGCATGGCCACCGCGCCGCCGACGCCGGGGACGTCGTCCTGATAGGTGGAGTCGTTGTAAGCATAGGAGCCGTACAGCGACCACGCGTCGGTCACCCGGTACTGGCCGGCCAGCTCGATCCCCTGGGTCTTGACCGAACCGACGTTGGACAGGACGGCCGGCAGGCCCAGGATCGGCGGGGCGGTGCTGGCGCTGTCCAGACGGTTCTCGAAGTCGACGTGATAGACCGCCGCCACGCCCTGGAAGCGGTCGGTCTTGTAGCGGACGCCGCCTTCGAAGGTCTTGGAGGTCTCGGGTTCGAGGTTGTCGCGGATGTAGTTGACCACCGACTGGTTCTGCGAGGCGAACGGACCCGAGGTCGCGGCCGAGACGAAGGCGGCCATGTTCTCGGTGTAGCCGCCGAACAGTTCGAAGCCGTTGTTCAGCGCATAGACGGCGCCGACCTGGGGCAGGAAGCTGTCCTTGGACTCGATCTTGCCGTTCACGGCGCCGACGATCGAGGTCACCTCGTTCTCGACCTTCAGGGCCTTGAAGCCGAAATTGACCTTCAGGGCGTCATTCACCGTCCACACGTCCTGTACGTAGCCGGTCGTGGTCTTGGTGTTGAACTTGTATTCCCACGAGGTGGTGAACGGGTTGGACTGGAAGTCCAACGGGTCGCGCGACGGGGCCGCGCGGGTCTCGGCGTAGAACCGGCGGGCCTGGTGGAAGTCGTTGTCCTCGGTCCAGAAGCCGGCGCTGACCGCATGGGCGCCCAGGTCGACATAGAGGTTGCCGATCAGGCCCTTGCGGTCGATGTCGTACTCGGTGGTGCGGATGGACAGCGGGGCGGCGGTCGAGCCGGCCGTTCCGTAGCCCGGGCTGACCGTGTAGGGCGTGTACCACAGGCCCTGGCCTTCGTTCTTGTGGCCGTAGGCGGTCAGGTCGAAGCGGGCCGTTTCGCCCAGGTCGTGCTTCAGCGCGACGGCGTAGATGTCGTCGTCGCGGATGCCGGCCCCGGCGTAGTAGGCGTCGTCAGGCGTGGCGACGCCGTACTGGGCGTAGGGGTTGGTCCCCACGCCGGTCCAGTAGCCGTCTTTGAGGATGGGGGTCGCGCCCGCGTAGTTGGCCGGGTTGTTGAGCACGGCGCCGACGCCGACGGCCTTGTTCCAGTCGGGCTGGAAGTTGTCCCAGTCGCGGCCCAGGCGCTTGATCATGTCGAACGACATGTCCTGGTAGTCCTGCTCGCGGCGCTCGGAGTGGTTATAGAACGCGGTCAGCGCGCCGGTCTCGCCCAGGGGCAGCACGACCTTGGCGTCGAACTGGCGCTGCTTCTGCTCGCTGCCGCCCTTCCACTTGTCGGCCTTCTGGTCGACGGCCGAGACATAGGCGCGCAGGCCGCCCAGGCTGTCGATGGCGCCGGTGTCGATGCGGCCAAACACCCGGTGCATGCTGTCCGAACCGGCCGTGGCGTTGGTCTGAACGTGGAAGTCCTGCGACGGGTCGCGGGTGAAGAACTGCAGCGTGCCGCCCAGGTTGCTGGTCGAGGCGGTCGACAGCGAGCCGGCGCCCTGGGCCAGCTCGACCTTGCCCAGGTCCTCGCTGGTGACCGCGCGGCTGATGTGCAGGCCATTGTAGTTGCCGTAGTTCATGTCGCCCAGCGGCACGCCGTCCAGGGTGAAGCCCAGGCGGCCCTGGTCGAAGCCGCGGATGGCGACGCGGGTCGACCACTCATAGGCGCCGAAGGCGTCGGCTGACTGGAAGCTGACGCCGGGCAGCTTCTCGATCGCGCGCAGCGGGCTGGAACCGGCGGCCAGCACCTCGATCTGGGTGGTGTTGATGGTCTGGACCTGGCGGCTCTGGCCCTGGCCCAGCACGATGACGGCGTCGACTTCGGTGGCGTCAGCCGGAGCGGCGTCAGCCGGAGCGGCGTCGGCGGG
>NZ_JBAPVS010000014.1:0-22913 GCF_049283275.1 Caulobacter sp.
GCGCCAGCGTCCGACGCACCGCCGAGGGCGCCAACGAGGCCAACGCCGCCGTGGTCGACAGCCGGGCGGTCGCCGACCGCTCCAGCCAGGTCGTGGATCGCGCGGCCGAGGCCATGAGCCAGATCGAGAGCTCCTCAACCAAGGTCTCGCAAATCCTGGGCGTGATCGACGAGATCGCCTTCCAGACCAACCTCCTGGCCCTGAACGCCGGCGTTGAAGCCGCGCGGGCCGGCGACGCCGGTCGCGGTTTCGCGGTCGTGGCCCAGGAAGTGCGGGCGCTCGCCCAGCGCTCGGCCGAGGCGGCCAAGGAGATCAAGGGGCTGATCTCGGAATCGTCCGACCATGTCCGCTCGGGCGTGACCCTGGTCGGCGAGGCCGGCGCGGCCTTGGGCGACATCGTCGAGCGGGTGGGGGTGATCGGCGGGCTGATGGAGCAGATCGCCCAGTCCAGCCGCGAGCAGGCCGCGGGCCTGGCCGAGGTCGACCTGGCGGTCGGCCAGATGGACCAGGTCATCCAGCAGAACGCCGCCATGGCCGAGCAAGCCACCGCCGCCAGCCGCGGCCTGGCCGACGACGCCGTGCGCCTGGAGGCCCAGGTCGAGCACTTCCAGGTCGGGGTCGACCAGAAGACCTGGGCGGCGGCCTAGAGGCGGCCCGCTCTTCCTATTCCTTCGTCAGGTCCTGACGTCGGAACAGCGCCACCGCGCCGCCGGCCAGAACGACGAGCCAAGCCAGCAGGAACACCAGCGCCAGGCCGGCGGGACCGCCCTCGGGCCGCGCCTCGGCGGGCGCGGCGAGGAACGTCTTCAGAATCCGCCCGGCATAGGCGGGAACCAGCAGGCTTTTCCAGGTGACGGCCTGCAGGGTGGCGGCCAGGGTCGACTGCACGAACACGATCACCAGCCCGGCGATCACCGCCCCCAGGGTCGAGCGCGTCAGAACGCCGATCAGGGCCGCCAGGCCGCCGACCAGCAGCACCTCAAGCCAGGTCACAAGCATGACCCCGGCATATTGGCCCACGAAGGCCGGCCCGGCCGACGGCCCGACCAGGGTCGAGTGGTTGGCCACGCTGCCGAACAGTCCGGCCAGCACGGCCGTGACGGCGGTCAGCAGCAGGCTCCAGGCCGCGACCTCGGCGAAAACGATCAGCTTGGCGGCCAGCAGGTTGACCCGGCTGTTGCGCGGCGTGACCAGCCGCCAAGTCTCCCAGCGATAGTCGCCCGCGAAGATCGCCGCCGCGCCGATCAGCAGAAACAGGGCGGTGATCGGACCCGAAGCGCCGGCCACCGCGCCCATGGCCCGGTTGGCCAGGTCCACGGTCCCGCCCGGCATGGGTCTGCGCAGCACGGCGCGGACGAACAGGTCGCCAGCCATGCTGAACAGCATCGCGACCAGCGGCATGAAGCCGAAGCCCCAGAACAGGGACACCCGGTCGCGGGACAGGCGGAAGCGCTCGGCGGCGATGGCGTCAGCGAGCATTGGCCGGCTCTCCACTTTTCTGATCGGCGGGCCCAAGGGCTCCCAGATAGGCGCTTTCCAGGTCGCCTTCGCGCCAGCGGGCCTCGGTGATCTCGACGCCGGCCTCGACCAGGGCGCGGATCAGGGTGGGGGTTTCGGCGCGCAGCACGTCGGCCAGCACGGCGGTCGCCCCATCGGGCTGCCCCTTGTCGCCTAACACCGCCAGGGCCTTGTCGACCGGCGAGACGGTCAGGCGCAGGCGCGGCTTGCCCCCGGTCAGGCTCTCGACGTCGCCCTCGGCGGCCAGCTTGCCCTTGGAGAAGATCGCCACCCGGTCGCAGACCCGGCGGACCTCGTCCAACTGGTGGCTGGCCAGGATGATGGTCACGCCCTCCTTGTCGGCCAGGTCGCGGATAAGCGCGCGGATCTCCTGGATGCCGGCCGGGTCCATGCCGCTGGTCGGCTCGTCCAGGATCACCAGTTCGGGACGGGTGAAGAAGGCCGCGGCCAAGCCCAGGCGCTGCTTCATGCCCACCGAGAAGGTCCCGGCCTTGCGGTCGGCCGCGCCGCCCAGACCCACGCGCTCGAGCCAGTATTCGACATCGGCCGAGCCGCTCACGCCGCTTTCCAGCGCCAGCATCCTCAGCACGTCGCGGGCGGTCAGATACGGCGGATAGCGCGGGGTCTCGATCATCGCCCCGACGCGACGCAGGGACGAGGCCTGACCGGCCGGCGCGCCGAACAGCCGCGCCGCGCCGCTGGTCGGCCGCACCAGGCCAAGCGCGATGCGGAACAAGGTGCTCTTGCCCGCGCCGTTGGGACCCAGCACGCCGAACACGCCGCCGGCCGGAATGCGCAGCGACAGCCCGTCCAGGGCCCGCACCCCGCCGTATGTCTTGACGAGGCCCTCGGCCTCCAGGGCCAGGTTCATGCGGAACGGGTTCCAACGACGATCATGCGGGGCGACTCCCAGAAAGATGCGGCGACTATGGTCGTGCGGCTGAGTCCCGCCAAGTTAAGTCGCGGTCATGCGTGGCGAGCCGTGCTTCCGGTGGTCCCGGATCTTTGCTTCGCGAGGTCTGGGATGACAGGCGTTTTGGGAGAGGAAGCGAACGCGCTTGCGCAGATAGTTTCGATATGCGTTAAATATTGCGAATATTCGAAACGGAGCTCGGCCATGATCCGCACCGCCCTGACCTCGGCCCTCTGCTACCGCGACCCCAAGGCCGCATTGAAATTCCTGGAGGCGGCGTTCGGCTTCGAGCTGGTCATGCTCATCGAGGATAATGACGGCAATCTGGCGCACTCGGAGATGAGCTTCGGCGACAGCCTGATCATGGTCGGCAACGAGTGGACCGCTCAGCACAAGAGCCCGGCCTCGATCGACGGGTTCAACACCCAGACCGTTCACATCCATCTGGAGGGCGATATCGACGCCCACTGCGAGCGGGCGCGGGCGGCCGGGGCCGAGATCCTGATGGAGCCGGCCGACCAGTTCTATGGCGACCGCACCTATCGTTGCCGCGATCCGGAAGGCCATTTCTGGACGGTGGGCGCGCCGATCCGCACCGTGAGCGCGGAGGAAGCCGAGGCTGAGTCCGGCCTGAAGGTGGTGAAAGGTTGGGCATGACCCCCGACGATTTTCGCCGCCTCGCCTTGGCTCTGCCCGATGCCGTCGAGAGCTCGCACATGGGCACGGTGGACTTTCGGGTCGGCCGGATCTTCGCCACCCTGGGCTATCCCAACGCCAGTTTCGGCATGGTCTCGCTGACCCGCGAGCATCAGGACGTCGTCGTCGGCGTCGAGCCGTCCGTGTTCCGGCCCGTGTCGGGCGCCTGGGGGCTGAAGGGCGCGACCCTGGTCGTGCTGGCGCAGGCCGACGAGCCGACCCTGCGCGGGGCGCTGGAAGCGGCCTGGCGGCTGAAGGCCAACAAGCGGCAGATCGCCTTGCTCGAAGCGAGCCGGACGTTGGCTCCTTCTTTGTCGAGCAAGGGGCCATGAGCGCCTCGCTCGACGCCACCTTGGCGGCCCTGGCCGATCCGCACCGGCGGGCGACCGTCGACCTGCTGCGCCTGGGACCGCGCCGGGCGGGCGAGCTGGCCCAGGCCGCCGGCCTGTCGCCCCCCGCCATGAGCCGTCACCTGCGCGCCCTGCGCCAGGCGGGCCTGGTGGAAGAGACCCACCCGCCGTTCGACGCCCGGGTGCGGGTCTACGCCCTATGCTCCGCGCCGATGGCCGAGCTCAAGGCCTGGGCCGAGGCGGCCGAGGGTCTGTGGAGCGACCAGCTTCTGGCCCTGAAAGCCCATATCGAGGAGGGGGAAGGGTGAGCTCCAAGGTTCTGGTCGCCTTGCGCATCAAGGCCTCGCCCCTGCGGGTGTTCGAGGTGTTCACCACCGACATCGCAGCCTGGTGGAAGCCCAACGCGCTGTTCTCCTTCACCCCGCGCTCGCCGGGCGCATTGGCCTTTGAAGGGGCGGGCGAGGGGATCCGCCTGGTCGAGCGCCTGCCGTCCGGCAAGGTGTTCGAGATCGGCCCCGTCCGCGTCTGGGATCCCGGCCAGCGGCTGGTGTTCGGCTGGCGCCAGGCCAGCTTCGCGCCGGACATGGACACCGAGGTCGAGGTCCGCTTCGAAGCCGTGGGGGAAGAGACCCGCGTCACCGTCGAGCACCGCGGCTGGGACACCGTGCCGATCGAGCACGTGGCGCGTCACCACTTCCCGGATGCGGTGTTCCTGCAGCGTCACGCCGAGTGGTGGCGCGCGTTGCTGACGGGTCTCGCCAGCCGGACGGCTATGGACGTAGAAGAATGCGCCAGGGAGGGCGACGCATGACCAGGACCATCGGCCGAACGCATCGACAGGCCGCGCTCGGCTTCATCTTCATCACCGCCTGCCTGGACGTGCTGTCGCTGGGGGTGATGATCCCCGTGCTGCCCGAGCTGATGAAGCGCTTCAACGGCGGCGACACCGCCTCGACCGCGCTGTGGGTGGTGCTTTTCGCCACGACCTGGGGTGTGATGCAGTTCTTCTGCGCGCCGATCCTGGGCCTGATGTCCGACCGTTGGGGCCGCCGGCCGGTGATCCTGACCTCGATCTTCGGCCTAGGGGTCGACTTCCTGTTCATGGCCTTCGCCCCGACCATCTGGTGGCTGTTCGTCGGCCGGGTGTTCAACGGCATGACGGCGGCCAGCTTCTCCACCGCCGGGGCCTATGTGGCCGACGTCACCAAGCCCGAGGATCGGGCCAAGGGCTTTGGCCTGATGGGCGCGGCGTTCGGCGTCGGCTTCACCTTCGGTCCGGCCCTGGGCGGCTGGCTATGGCAGTTCGACCACCGGCTGCCGTTCCTGGTCTGCGCGGGCCTGGCCCTGTGCAACTGGCTCTACGGCTTCTTCGTGCTGCCGGAATCGCTGCCGCCCGAAAAGCGCGTCCATCGCTTCGACTGGAGCAAGGCCAATCCGCTGGGCTCGCTGCACCTGCTCAGGAGCAAGCCCGATCTGCTGGGCCTGGCCGGTGTGGGCTTCCTGTTCCAGCTGGCGCACAACGTGCTGCCCAGCGTCTTCGTGCTGTACATGGGTTTCCGTTACCATTGGTCGACGGCGGTCATCGGCCTGACCCTGATGGGCAGCGGCGTGGCCGGCATCCTGCTGCAGAGCTTCGTGGTCGGACCGGTGGTCAAGCGGGTGGGCGAGCGCGGGGCGCTGCTGATCGGCCTGTTCTCGGGCTGCGTCGGCTTCATGATCTACGGCCTGGCCCCGACGGGCGCGCTCTATCTGTGCGGCCTGCCGATCTTCGCCTTCTCCGGCCTGATCCAGCCGGGCCTGCAGGGACTGATGACCCGTCGGGTCGAGGCGTGGGAGCAGGGCCAGCTGCAGGGCGCCAATTCGGCGATGATGGGGATCACCGCCATCGTCGGTCCGTCGCTGTACCTGCTGCCGTTCTCCTGGGCGGTTCGCCACGACGCGACCCTGCACATGCCCGGCCTGCCGGTGCTGATCGCCGCGACCCTGCTGCTGGGGGCCACCGCCTTGGCGATCCGCGTGGCGCGGCCCGCGGCGGTGGAACCGAGCGTCGCCTGATCCTATTTTGACTAGCGGCGAAGCGGACTTGAGCCAAAGGACGAAATCCGGAACCTTGGCCGCCATCAATGCGCCTGAAAGCTCGGCTGATCTCCCGGGCTGAAATTCACGGAGTCGCCTAATCCCCATGCGATCCTATCGCGTCGTGCTTCCCGCCCTGGCCCTGTTGGCCGCCTGCTCGCCGCAGGGGCCGTCAAAGGCCCAGACGATCCCTGACCTGGCCCAACCGACCCGCCGCGCGCCCACCGACCCACTGTCGATGAAGGCCTCGTTCGCGCCGGTGGTGAAGAAGACCGCCCCGGCCATCGTCAACGTGGCCAGCAAGCGCGTGGTGCGCCAGCGCGTCGATCCGTTCTGGGACTTCTTCATGGGCGGCGGCGGCGGGGCCACCCGCGACCAGGTGCAGGGCTCGCTCGGGTCAGGCGCGATCGTGCGCGCCGACGGAGTGATCATCACCAACCACCACAACATCGAGGGCATGAGCGACGTCACCGTCCAGCTGGCCGACCGCCGGGAGTTCCCGGCCACGGTGCTGTTGGACGATCCGCGGTCGGACCTGGCGGTGCTGAAGATCGACACCAAGGGCGAGCGCCTGCCGGTGATCGCCATCGACGACCAGGAGCAACTGGAGGTCGGCGACCTGGTCCTGGCTCTGGGCAATCCGTTCGGGGTCGGTCAGACCGTGACCAACGGCATCGTCTCGGCCCTGGCCCGCACCGATGTCGGGGCCGCCCAGTTCGGCAGCTACATCCAGACCGACGCGGCGATCAATCCGGGCAATTCCGGCGGTCCGCTGGTCGACATGGACGGCGACCTGATCGGGGTGAACACCTTCATCATCTCGCGCTCAGGCTCGTCCAGCGGCGTCGGCTTCGCGATCCCGGCCTCGGTCGTGCGCCAGGTGGTCAACACCGCGCTCGGCGGCGGCCATAGCGTGGTCCGCCCCTGGCTGGGCGTGAAGGGCCAGCCCGTCACCGGCGACATCGCCAAGAGCCTGGGCCTGGCGGCGCCGCGCGGCGTGGTCATCTCCGACGTTTATCCAGGCGGCTCGGCCGAGCGGGCCGGCATCCGCGAGGGCGACGTGATCCTGACCATCGACGGCCAGGCGGTGAACGACGAAGGCGGCGGCGCCTTCGCCATCGGCACCCACAAGATCGGCGACCGGGTCTCGGTGGTGATCCACCGCGGCGATCGCGAGCAGACCCTGACCTTGCGCGCCGAGGCCGCGCCGGAAAGCCCGGCCAAGGACGAGCGGGTGCTGAAGGGCCGCAGCCCGTTCGACGGCGCAACGGTCGTCAACCTGTCGCCCGCCGTGGCCCAGGACCTGGGCGTGGATCCGTTCGCCGGACGCGGCGTGCTGGTCACCAAGATCGGCCAGGGTTTCGCCCTCAACGCCGGCCTGCGTCCGGGCGACTTCGTCCGCGAGGTCAACGGCCGGGCGATCAACACCACCGCCGACCTGGCGGCCGCCACCAGCACCCCGGCCTCGGTTTGGACAGTGACCATCGAGCGCAACGGCCAGCGGATCACGGCTCGGCTGAGAGCCTAGGCGCTCGGGGGACACACATGCGCGGCCAAGCCTGGCCAGGATCGCAAAAGCGGTCGAGCGAGTGTGTGTCCCCGTTCCGTTCTGCTAGAAGGACGACATGTCCGATCTTTTCCAAGCCGCCGGCCTGACGCCCCATGCGCCGTCGCCCCTGGCCGACCGCCTGCGGCCCCAGACCCTCGACGAGGTGGTGGGCCAGGAACATCTGCTCGGCCCCGACGGTCCCATCGGCCGGATGGCCGCGGCCAAGCGCCTGGCCTCGATGATCCTGTGGGGCCCGCCCGGCACCGGCAAGACCACCATCGCGCGTCTGTTGGCCAAGGCCGGCGGCTATGAGTTCATGCAGATCTCGGCGGTGTTCTCGGGGGTCGCCGACCTGAAGAAGGCCTTCGAGCAGGCCCGCATGCGCCGCCAGGCCGGCCAGAGCACCCTGTTGTTCGTCGACGAGATCCACCGCTTCAACCGCGCCCAGCAGGACGGCTTCCTGCCGTTCGTGGAGGAGGGGATCGTCACCCTGGTGGGCGCGACCACCGAGAACCCGTCGTTCGAGCTGAACGGCGCCTTGCTTTCACGCTGCCAGGTCTTCGTGCTCAAGCGGCTGGACGAGGAGGCGCTGGAGGCGCTGCTGGTCAAGGCCGAGGCGGCCGAGAACCGCAAGCTGCCGCTGGACCCCGACGCCCGCTCGACCCTGGTCGCCATGGCCGACGGCGACGGCCGCTACCTGCTGACCCTGACCGAGACCCTGCTGGCCATCGGCACGGACACGCCGCTGAACCCCACCCAGCTGGGCCAGTTCCTGCAGAAGCGCCGGCCGGCCTACGACAAGAACCGCGAGGAGCACTACAACCTGGTCTCCGCGCTGCATAAGTCGGTGCGCGGCAGCGATCCGGACGCGGCGCTCTACTGGCTGGCGCGGATGCTGGAGGGCGGCGAGGACCCGCTGTTCATCGCCCGCCGCCTGGTGCGCATGGCGTCCGAGGACATCGGCGCGGCCGATCCGCTGAGCCTGCTGCTGACCACGGCGGCCAAGGACGCCTACGACTTCCTGGGCAGTCCCGAGGGCGAACTGGCCCTGGCCCAGGCGGTGGTCCACATGGCCAGCGCGCCCAAGTCCAACGCCGTCTACAACGCCTACAAGGCCGCCCGGCGCCTGGCCAAGGAGACCGGCAGCCTGACGCCGCCGGCCCACATCCTCAACGCTCCGACCAAGCTGATGAAATCGCTGGGCTATGGCGACGGCTATGCCTACGACCACGACGTCGAGGGCGGGGTCTCCGGCCAGAACTACTTCCCGGACGGCATCGAACGGCCGACCCTGTACGAGCCCAAGCCGGTCGGGGCGGAGGCCAAGGTCAAGGAGCGGCTGGACGCCTGGAACCGCCTGCGGAGAGACGGCAAGTGAAGCTTACCCCCGCGGTCCGCGCGACCGCCGCGATCGCCCTGATCCTGTTGTTGGCGGGCGCGGTGCTGCTCTGGCTGGCCGCCGTCACGCCCTGGCATACCGACTCCAACGCCTATTTCGCCGACCTGCGGCAGCTGCGCGCCGTGCTCTATTTCGGCGATCCCGACGCCGAGACCCTCAGGCAGGCCACCGTGCGCTTCGCCGCCTTGCAGACCCAGTACGCCACCCACAAGTGGCTGTACGCCGACCTCGCCTATGCCTGCCTGAGTCTTGGCGCCTGCGCGGCGATCCTCGCGGCCTTGGCCACCCGGTTCGGGGCGCGGCTGCTGCGGACCCAGAAGAGCGCGCTGGTCGTGCTGGGTGTGACCGTTCTGGCGTTGGTCGCGACCCTGGCGGGGCTGGCGGCCGATCCGCTGCATCGGTTCTACCGCGAGCAACTGCCCGAATGGTCCGATGCGTTGGAGATCCCGCTGGCCGGCGCGCTGGTGGCGATGATCCCGATCGCGACGATCACCCTGCTGCTGGTCGTTCCGCCGCTGATCTTCCGCCGTCGGGCCAGTGGACCGCTGCTGGTGTTCACCCGGCCGCCGCACTGGCCGTCGATCGTGGCCAATGTGGTCTACGCCTTGCCGCTGGCCTTCGCGGTGTTCCTGATCACCAGCCTCGCCTCGCGCGGCGGCTGGGCCTTGGCCCCGGCCGGGTTGATGCTGCTGTGGCTGTTCCTGAACGGCCGGGCGCTGTGGATCGCGCCGAAGGTCGAGGCCGCCCCATGAGCCGTCCCGTCTCCAAGGCGCCCCGCCGGCCGCCCGGCGTCGCCAAGCCCAAGGCGTCCGATATGCCGGTCGCGCTGACCCCGGACGAGATCGAGTTCACCAAGTCGCTGGTGATCCATGAGGACGACAGCGTCTTCGTGCTGAACAAGCCGGCGGGTCTGTCCAGCCAGGGCGGGCGCATCCGGGCCCATACGCTGGACGACCTGCTGTGGGCCCTGGCGCGGCGCGACCGGCCACGGCCCCGCCTGATCCATCGCCTGGACCGCGACACCTCGGGCGTGATCCTGACCGCTCGCACCAAGCCGGCGGCCACGTTCCTGGGCAAGGCCCTGATGGGCAAGCGCTTCCGCAAGACCTATCTGGCCATCGTCACCCCGGGCGCGCCCGAGCCGCGCGGTGGCCAGATCGACAGCCCGTTGCGCCGCGAGTCGATCGGGCGCGAGGCCTATATGCGGATCTGCGCGGCCGACCACCCCGACGCCGAGACCGCCCGCAGCCGCTATCGCACCCTGGCCTCGACCGAGGGCGCGGCCCTGGTCGAGCTGAGCCCCGACACCGGCCGCATGCACCAGCTGCGGGTCCACATGGCCTCGATCGGACGACCGATCGCCGGCGACAGCCGCTATGGCGGGGCGCTGATGCTGGGCGGGGCGCCCGTGCCGCGCCTGATGCTGCATGCCGCCAGTCTGGTCTTCCCGCATCCTGACGGCGGCGAGCGGCGGATCAGCGCGCCGATTCCCGAGGACATGCGCGCGGTCCTGGCCCAGCTTGGGCTGAAGGCGCCCGAAAACACCGTAGCGGAACAGGGACGGGCTGAAATTCGTTAAGCCTGGCAGGAGATTTCCCCATGAAACGCCTGATCATACTCGCCTTTTCCGCCGCCTTGCTGACCGCCTGCACGACCGCGCCGACGCTCTATGCGCCGCAAACCGTGGCGCGCGGGGCCGGCTATTCGGAATATCGGCTGGAGGACGGCCGATACCGCGTCACCTTCCGGGGCAATCCCGGCGCATCGGCCAACCAGGTCTCGGACTATGTCCTGCTGCGTTCGGCCGAACTGGCCCTGCGCGACGGCTACGACTGGTTCCGGGTCGCCGACCGGGTGACCCAGCAGGCCGGTTCGGGCGGCGGTTCGACCCTGTCGGTCGGCGGCGGCGGCAGCAACTATAATTACGGCCGTCGCGGCGGCAGCTCGGTCGGCCTCGGCCTTGGGACCAGCTTCAATATCGGCCCCAAGCCGGCGGTGAGCAGTTCCATGGAGGTGGTGTTCGGCAAGGGCAAGCCGCCTCGCGACGCCGACGTCTACGATGCTCGCGCCATTGTCCGCACGGTGGGGGACGGCCGCGCGGCGGTCTAGCTGATCCTTAGCCGGCCGCTTGTCTGGTCGCGGCGACGACGGGATGGGCCGCGCGGAGCGCGGCGTGGGTCACGCCCGCGGTCTCGGCGGCGGCGAAATAGCCCTCGGCCGGCAGACCTTGCAGCGCGACCATCGGGGCCAGACCCTTGGCGTCGCGGCCGAAGGCCATGATGTCGGCGGCGATCTTCTCGGCCGGACCGGACAGGTCGCTGGCGTCGAGGGTCAAGCCCTGCAGACGCGCATCACGCAGCACGCGCAGCGCTTCCTTTTCGGGCGGCACGCGGGCGATGACGCCACGCGTCAGGGCCTTGAGCAGACCGACCACTTCCAGCAGTCGACCGGCGGGGGTGCCGCGGGTGATGTCGACCAGCTCCATCATCACCCCGCCGCGCAGCAGCGCCAGGGACAGGCCGCTGGTGCCGGTCAGCATGTCGCGGCCGCGCTGAGTGCCCAGGGTGCGGAACGAGGCCGGCACGATCAGATCGGGCCGGTCGTGACCCTGCGAGGAGCGGGCGAAGACGGCGGCGTACTTCAGGGCCGCCTCGTCGATGAAGGCGGCGTCGCGATCGGGCAGGCGCGAGACGGCGCGGGCGCTGATCTGCTTGCCCGAGCCGAGATGGGTGACCATCGGTTCGATGCGAACCGCCGTGGCGACGTTGCGCCTGAGATTGACCACATGCTCGAGCGCGAAATCGACACGCAAGGCCGCGCCGCCGGCGGTGGTGAAGGCCACCGGCGTGCGCCGGGTCTCTTCCAGCGGATCGATGTCGAAGCGGATGGGCGAGCGGACCGAGTCGCGGCGGGCGCGGGCGGCCAGGACCACGGTCGGGTCGATCGGACGGCAGACGACGCCGCCGGCCTCGACGCCGATCACCGCGCGCACCCCAAGGTCGCCCGGTTCGGCCGCGCCCAGCAGATGGGTCAGAACGTCTTCCAGGATGCGCACGCTGGTGGCCTGGGCGGCGAGGCCATGGTCGGTGTTCATGGCGATCAGGAAGTCTTCCTCGCCGATCCGGGCGCGCAGATCGCTGCGGTCCAGGTGCTCGGCCAGCTTGCGCTCGACATAGGTCCAGACATCGACGCGCTTCTTGTCCCACCAGTCGCCGGCCCAGCGGCGGATGGCCTTGACGCTGATGATGTTGACCGAGCCGCGCGCGATCAGTTCGGACCCCGCCAGCCTTTGGAGCACGGGTCCGCTGAGCGCCAGGTGCTCGTTCCGGTCGTCGCTGTGGCTCGAATCGAAGGGCATGGTGTCCTTGGCGCGGGAGGAGCCCATAGGATGCCTTTTACAGCCTTAACGGTCGGTGCAGGAACACGGTTTGCAAACGAGGTTACCGCAAGCCGTCAGACGTTGAACTGCACATTTTTACGGGCCTGATCTTCCGTGGAATATCGGTTCGTGCTCCGGGATGGCGTAGGCGGAACCGATCAGAAAGCTCAGGGCGATCAAGCGTGACGGCGGCATGGCGGTTTCCAGACGGGCTTAGATTATACTACCTAAGGTTACACTGGGTGGCAATCATCGGACGTGGTTTCAGGCGCGGCTTGGCGTTCGCGGCCGCCCGGCGCATAAGGGCGCGATGACCAAACTCCTCCTCGTAGCCATCGGGGGCGCCCTGGGCTCCGTCGCTCGCTACCAGGTGGGCGTCCAGGCCTTGCGCCTGTTCGGACCGAACTGGCCCTACGGCACCTTCATCGTCAATCTGGCGGGCGGGCTGCTGATGGGGCTGCTGGCCGCCTGGCTGGCCCTGCGGGGCGGCGCGCAACAAGAACACTGGCGGGTCCTGCTCGGTGTCGGCGTGATGGGCGGCTTCACCACCTTTTCGGCCTTTTCGCTGGAGACCGCGCTGATGATCGAGAAGCGCGCCTACGCCCAGGCCTTTACCTATACGTCCGCCAGCGTGATCCTGTCCGTGGCGGCCATTTTCGCGGGCCTCTTGATCGCCCGCAGGATTTTCGCGGCATGAAAGAAGTTCGTACGCTCTATGTGGACAACGGCGAGGACGGCGTCCGGGTGGACCGCTGGTTCAAGCGCCGCTGGCCGCATCTGAACCACATCCAGCTCAACAAGCTGTTCCGCTCGGGCCAGGTCCGGGTCGACGGCTCGCGGGTCAAGGCCGACACCAAGCTGGCGGCCGGCTCGCAGGTGCGGGTGCCGCCGCTGCCGGACGCGCCCGATCCGGACGCCAAGCAGGAACTGTCCAAGCGCGACATCGCCTTCGCCAAGTCGCTGGTGCTGTACGAGGACGAAGAGGTCCTGGCCCTGAATAAGCCCGCCGGCCTGGCCGTGCAGGGCGGCACAAAGACCACCCACCACATCGACAAGCTGCTCAGCGCCTGGGGCGAGGGCGTCAACCGGCCCAAGCTGGTTCACCGCCTGGACCGCGACACCTCCGGCGTGCTGTTGCTGGGCAAGACCCCGGCCGCCGCAGCGCGCCTGTCGGGCTCGTTCGCCAAGCGCAAGGCGCAAAAGACCTACTGGGCGATCGTGCAGGGCAATCCGCACCCGACCGAGGGCGTCATCGAGCTGCACCTGGCCAAGCGCGGCGTGGGCGATCGCGAGCTGGTCGTGCCGGCCGAGCCCAAGGACCAGGACGCCCAGCCGGCCGAGACCGAGTTCGTCTCGATCAGCCGCGCCGGCCCGCGCGTCACCTTCATGGCGCTTCGTCCGCACACGGGCCGCACGCACCAGCTGCGCGCCCACATGAAGGCCATCGGCCACCCGATCCTGGGCGACCCCAAGTACAGCGACGAGAAATCGACCCAGCTGTCGGAAGGCCTGAAACTGCAGCTGCACGCCCGCTCGGTGATGCTGCCCCACCCGTCGGTCGGCATGCTGTTCATCGAGGCGCCGATCAGTCCCGAGCTGAAGGCCGGCTTCGCCAAGTTCGGCTTCTCGGAGGACGAGGCCGACCAGGACCCGTTCGCGCGTCGGCAGATCAAGCGCCGCTAACAGCTGGAAAGCGCCTGGCTGCGCCGGCCAAGCTTGTGCGATCCGTGCGCGCTGATATGGTCTGACCTATCGACTTTATTGGTCGGACCATAGCTACAGCCGACATGCCCCAGGGCTGATCGGGCCTGGGAGGACGCGTGCGGACCAACCTAATCCTGTGCCGAGGGGCGTGGAGCCTCGTCTTCGCGCTGCTGGCCGCTCCGGCGGCCTATGCGTGCGACACGCCGGTCAGCGTCTGCGCGACGGGCAAACCCACGAGCTTGGCTCTGATCCAGGGCGGGCGGCCGGCGTCGGTCTATGTCGATCCGACAGCCGATCCGGCGGTGCGTCATGCCGCCGAAGGTCTGCGCACCGACCTCGGTCAC
Organism: Caulobacter sp.; assembly: GCF_049283275.1. Taxonomy (GTDB): domain Bacteria; phylum Pseudomonadota; class Alphaproteobacteria; order Caulobacterales; family Caulobacteraceae; genus Caulobacter. Next base: position 13,929 of record NZ_JBAPVS010000014.1, read on the forward strand.
GTCAGCGGCGGTGAGGCGACCAAGCTTTCCGATCTTTCCAAGGCCGACGGCCCGACCGTGATCATCGGCGTGCTCGGCGCCAGCCCGGCCATCGACGCCCTGGTCAAGAGCGGCCAGCTGAACGTCGAGGATCTGGCGGGCCAGTGGGAAGGCTTCCGGCAGGTGGTGGTTGAGCATCCTGCTCCTGGCGTTCCGCGCGCCCTGGTCATCGTCGGCGCCGACCGGCGCGGCGCGGTCTTCGGCGCCTATGATCTGTCCGAACGGATCGGCGTCTCGCCCTGGTCGTGGTGGGCCGACGTGCCGGTCGCCCGGAAGAAAGACCTGTTCCTGACCGCCGGCGCGCGGGCCGATCATCCCCGGGTGAAGTACCGCGGGTTCTTCATCAATGACGAGGACCCGGCGTTCAGCGGCTGGGCCAAGGCCAAGTTCGGCGGCATCAACGCCGATCTCTACGCCCACGTCTTCGAGCTGACCCTGCGCCTGAAGGGCAACTATCTGTGGCCGGCCATGTGGGCGCCCAAGGCCTTCAACGACGATGATCCGCGCAACAAGGTCCTTGCCGACGAGATGGGCGTGGTCATGGGCAGCTCGCACCACGAGCCGATGACCCGGGCCCAGGCCGAGTGGCATCGCAACCATGAGAAGGGCGTCACCGGCGGCAAGTGGGACTACACGACCAACGGCGAAAACCTGCGGACCTTCTGGCGCGGCGGCATCGAGCGGATGATGTCGAAGGGCGACGGCACGCCCTATGAGAGCTTGGTGACGGTGGGCATGCGTGGCGACGGCGACGAGCCGATGGCCGAGGGCGCGGCCACCCAGCTGCTGGAGAAGGTCGTGGCCGACCAGCGCAAGATCATCGCCGAGGTGACCGGCAAACCGCCCGAGAAGACGCCCCAGGTCTGGGCGCTCTACAAAGAGGTGCAGGACTATTACGACCACGGCATGCGGGTCCCGGACGACGTGACCCTGCTGTTCGCCGATGACAATTGGGGCCAGGTCCGGCGACTGCCGGTGGCGGGCTCATTGGGGGGCAAGGACCCGCTCGATCGGGCCGGCGGCTACGGCGTCTACTACCACTTCGACTATGTGGGCGGGCCGCGGAACTACAAGTGGATCAACACCAACCAGGTGGCCAAGACCTGGCAGCAGATGGACCTGGCCTACGAACGCGGGGCGCGGACCCTGTGGATCGTCAATGTCGGCGACATCAAGCCGCTGGAATATCCGCTCGACTTCTTCATGCGCATGGCCTGGAACCCCGAGGCGATGACGCCGAAGGCTCTGGAGGCCTATCCGCGGCAGTGGGCCGGCGAAACGTTCGGCGCCGAGCTGGGTCCCGAGATCGGCGAGGTCATGGCCACCTACGGGACCTACGCCTCGCGGCGCAAACCCGAGCTGATCGACCAGGACACCTTCCCTCTGGGCGAGGGCATGGGTCCGGTGCTGGATGGCGGTGCGTTCGGCGTGATGGTCGAGGACTGGCGGGCGTTGGTGGGCAAGGTCGAGGCGATCAAGGCTCGTCTGCGTCCCGACCAGCAGGAGGCCTATTTCCAGCTGGTCGAATATCCGGTTCTGGCGTTCTCCAACCTCTACGAGATGTACTACGCCACCGCCTGGAACCGGCGCCTGGCGTCGAAGAACGACGCGCGCGCCAACTTCTTCGCGGCCCGGGTCGAGGCGACTTTCCAGCGCGACGCCGACCTGACGGCGCAATACCACGCCCGCAACGGCGGCAAGTGGGCGGGGATGATGAACCAGGTCCACATGAGCTACGTGATCTGGAACGATCCCAGCCAGCAGACCATGCCCAGCGTCATGCGGGTGTCGGCCGACACCCCGCCCGAACGCCTGAAGGCCGAGATCAAGTTCGCGCCGCCCGGCCGAGGCGACCCCAAGGTCGTCGAGTTGGACGCCGCCAAGTTCGACCGCGCGGTCGGCGGCAAGGGCCTGAGCTGGACGGTGCTGTCCGATCTGGGCCAAGGCGACGCGGTGGTGGCCCTGCCGCAAGGCCGCCCCTCGACCGCGACCGGCGACGGCGTGCGGCTGGAATACGGCGTCTCGGTTCCTCGTTCCGGCTCTGTGAAGATCGGGCTACGTGTGGCGCCCACCGTGGACACGACCGGCGGCAAGGGGATGCGGATCGGCGTCTCCATCGACGACGGTCCCGTCCAGATCGTGACGGTCAATCTGGTCCCGACACCCGGGGCGGCCTTGAGCCCGGCTCAGGTCGCCTGGGTGGCCGCGGTCACAAACAACGCCCATACGGTCGAGGCGCGCTTCGAGAACGTCGCCGCCGGCCGGCGTTCGGTGAAGGTCTGGCGCCTCGACGACAACGTGGTGCTGGAGAAGGTGATCGTCGATATGCGCTGACTGACCGGGGCTATCGCCCTGGTTCACTGCAAAAAATGTTGTCATCCCGGACAAGCTCGGCGAAGCCGGGCGCCGATCCGGGACCGCCGGAAGCGTCTGCGTTCACGCGTCGGTCCCGGATCTTCGCGCTGCGCGCTCGTCCGGGATGACAGCCGCTCTTGGGAAGAAAGCCAAGCCCCAGCCGCCTCAGACCAGCCCTGTCACGGCCTTGGCGTCCGCGCTGTCGGGGAAGATCTTGGTCTCCAAGGCCGCGCGGTCGACGCCCATGTGGTCGGCCAGCACGCCCTTGAACAAGCCGCGCATGTCGAGGGTGGGGCGCAGGTCGCGGTTCTCGAACAGGGCGTCCTGCCTCAGGGTGGGCCAGTCGCCGATGATGCCGCCCTTCTTGAGGCCGCCGCCCAGCACCAGGGCGGTCGAGCCCGTGCCGTGGTCCGTGCCGCCGGTGCCGTTGACCCGGGCCGTGCGGCCGAACTCGGTGGCGACCACCACTACCGTGTCGCGCCATGCCTCTCCCAAGCCGGTGTTCAGCCCATCGAGCACGGCGTCCAGATAGGACAGGCGGGTGTTCAGCTGACCGACCTGGCCGGCATGGGTGTCCCAGCCGTCCAGCGAGATAGCGGCGATGCGGGGACCGCCTTCCTGGACCATGAAGCCGGCCAGGGTCGAGCCCAGCTTGCGGGCGGCCTCGCGGCCTTGGCGTTGACCAGCGACGGCCTGAGCTTTGGGGGCCACGGCCGACGGGGTCATGCCCTGGGCGTTCACCGCGTTTTGCCACATGGGCTTGGCGGCCATCATCGTCGTGTCGGTAGACACAGGCGTCGGCGCGGGGTTGAGCCCGGTCATCGCCTGCTGGGCCATGGCCTCGGTCTCCAGGCCGCGCGCGAAGGCTCGGCCCATCATCGGGTCGGCCTTGTAGAGGTCCTGCAGCAGGGTGGGCAGGCGGGCGGTCTCGTCCACGCCCTTGCCCGGCGACCAACTGGCGGCCTGGACCTTGCCGCGCAGGATCAGGGGCGCGGTGGCGCCGACCGACAGGGCCTCGACGTTGGACGGCCCCATGGCCTCCAGCGTGCGGTTCAGCCAGCCGGTCGTGACGCCGTAGACCTCGGCCGCGCCGGTCTCCAGCACGTCCTGGGCCTCGAAGTGCGAGCGGGCGCGGTCGGGGCTGGCGATGGCCGGCGCGATCCTGGCCTGGCCCTTCAGCGCCAGCCTGTGCACCGACTCCAGGGCCGGGTGCAGACCGAACGTTCCGTCCAGCTTCAGCGCCTGGTCGGGCGTCACCGCCACCGCGCCGCGCAGGGCCGCGTAGTCGGGATCGCCGACCGGTGGGCTGACGGACAAACCGTCCATGCCGCCCCGGCAGATGACCACGACCATCTTGCGCCGGGCCATCGCCCCATCGGCGGCGGCGAAGGCCGAGCCGCCCAGGAAGCTGACCGAAACGCCCAGGCCGGCGGCCTGTTGAAGCAAGGAACGACGTGAGAGGGGGGCGTTCATCGGCGTTGGAACTCCGGGCTCATCAACAACAGGGCCATGGCCTCGCGGCGGGTCTCGGCCCTGGCCACCGCCTTGGCGACCGGCGGCGTCAGGCGCGCCCCGAGGGCGGACTGGGCGAAGACGTTAGGGTCGAGGCGGTCGGCGGCCCCCGCGGCGAAGCTCTCGCTGAACCGCAGACGCTTGATCAGGGCGTCGGGCGCGCACCAGGTCTGGGCCTCATCGGCCCAACCCTTGGGGGAGGGCGGGGAGAACGGCTTTTGACCCAGGCCGGTCAGCACCGGCGCCAGCTTGCCGATCGCCTGCGGCTGGGCGCCGACGGCTCGCCAGGTCGAGATCGCGAACTCGTAGGGGGTCTTGAACTTGGCGGGGGCGGGGTCCCAGGCTTCCGGCGCGTTCACCAGGGTGAGGGCCATCTCGTCCAGGCGCCCGCCGCTGTCGAGATAGGTCTTCTCCAGCCTGGCGACGAGGGCGGGCGGCGGCGTGTCGCTGACGAAGTGGGCGGCCAGCTTGGTGGAGACGTGGCGGGCTGTGCGCGGGCTGCCCGCCAGGTCGCGCATCACCGCCAGGGCCTGGGCTTGGCCGGTTTGCGGATAGTGTTTGCCCATCACCGTCCGCGCGCCGGGCTCGTGAGCGTTGTCGCGGAAGAGGAACTGATGCGGGCTGGAGTCCCGGGGGCGGCCGACGCTGAAGCCGGTCATGGCCCGGGCGAACTCGGTGACGTCGGCCTGGGCGTAGCCGGCGTCGACCCCGACCGTGTGCAACTCCATGATCTCGCGGGCCAGGTTCTCGTTCAGCCCGCCGGCCTTCTTGGCGTTCTTGCGCTGATACTGCGACGCCCGGCTGTTGGGGCCGGTCGACTGGGCCTGGTCCAGATAGAGCAGCATCGCCGGATGGGTGGAGGCGGCGACCAGCAGGTCCTCGAACCGGCCAAAGACGTGCGGGCGGACGGCCTCCTGCTCGTAGGACCCGGCTATCGAGGTGACGGCCAGGCTGGTGGACGAGACCGTGAAATGGTTGGCCCAGAACAGAGCCCAGCGCTCGCGGAACGCTGCATCGGTGTTGGCACCCAGCCGGGCTCGCGCCAGGAAGTCGTCGCCGGCCTGCTTGCGCAGTTCCTTCTGAAGGTCGCGAACCGGCGGGCCTTTCGGGTCGCCCATCGCCTTGGCGTCGCGCTTCTCCATCTGGTAGGCGCTGACCTCGGCCAGGCGCTGGGCCGAGCCTTCGCCGCCTTGCGGCTGGTCCGCGCCATCGGAGCGGATCTGGGCGGTCAGGAAGCCGCGGGGGTCGCTGCGCGCCGCGTCGATCTCGCCGGGACGCGCCCCGAGACCGAAACGGGTTGCGGCGATGGCCGCCATCATGTCGTTGGAAGGCAGGCTCACGCCGCGTCTCTCCTTGCATCGACCCCGCTGATTGATCATTCAACGGCCTGAAACCGATGTTTTGATGTCTGACTTGAAAAGAAGTTCCGCCTTGGCCGACAAGCCCGATCTGCTGCAACGTCCCCGCCGCTTCTACAAGGCCGCCACGGCGGGTCCGGTGGACGGCGGTTTCGCCGTGCTGCTGGACGGCCGCACGCCCAAGTCGCCGGCCAAGTCGCCGCTGGTGCTGCCGAGCCTGGTCCTGGCTCAACTGGTCGCCGCCGAGTGGGAAGCCCAGGTCGAGGTCATCGACAGCACGGCCATGCCCGCCACCCGTCTGGCCTTCACCGCCATCGACCGCATTCGCGAGACCCGGGCGGAGGTGGCGGCCGAGGTCGCGGCCTACGCCGGCTCGGACCTCTTGTGTTATTGGGCCGACCACCCCACGCCGCTGGTCGAGCGCCAGCAGCGGGACTGGGGCGCGATGCTGGATTGGGCCAAGGCCGAGCTGGACCTGCATCTGAAGCCCGCCACCGGCGTGATCCATACGCCGCAGTCGCCCGCCGCCCTGGCTTCGGTCGAGGCCCTGGCCCTGACGATGGACGACTTCACCCTGGCCGGCGTGGCCTATGGCGCGGGCCTGCTCGGCTCGACCGTCCTGGCCCTGGCGTTGCGAGCCGGCAAGGTCACCGGCCGCAAGGCCCTGGACCTGTCGCGGCTGGAGGAGATCTTCCAAGCCGAGACCTGGGGTCAGGACGCCGAGGCGACCGCCCGCGCCGAGGCCCTGGCGGTCGAGGCCCAGGTGCTGGAGCGCTGGTTTGCCGCTTTGCGGCGCTAGGCCCCTTCAGAACGGTCAGGGCTCGGTGATCAACAAGCGTTGCTGCGGCGCCGCAACGGATATCTTGCCACGGAAAGCTCGCGCCATTACGGCTCGGCTCATAAGGTGGCCGTGAAGGTCCAGTGAGAGAGCAGGGGAACGTTCGCGTGCAGCACATTCTCGAGGAACTCGATCGTCGTCGTGAGCAGGCCCGGGCCGGCGGCGGCGAGACGCGGGTGGCCGCCCAGCACGCCAAGGGCAAGCTGACCGCGCGCGAGCGGATCGACCTGCTGTTGGACGAGGACTCGTTCGAAGAGTTCGACATGTTTGTCGAGCACCGCGGCGTCGAGTTCGGCATGGCCGAGCAGAAGATTTCCGGCGACGGCGTCGTCACCGGCTGGGGCACGATCAACGGCAAGGTCGTCTACGTCTTCTCCAAGGATTTCACGGTGTTCGGCGGCAGCCTGTCGGGCGCTCACGCCGCCAAGATCGTCAAGGTCCAGCGCCAGGCCATGAAGGTCGGCGCGCCGATCATCGGCCTGTTCGACGCGGGCGGGGCGCGCATCCAGGAGGGCGTCGACAGCCTGGCCGGATACGCCGACATCTTCCTCGAGAACGTGATGGCCTCGGGCGTGGTGCCGCAGATCAGCGTGATCATGGGTCCCTGCGCCGGCGGCGATGTCTATTCGCCGGCCATGACCGACTTCATCTTCATGGTGAAGGACACGAGCTACATGTTCGTGACTGGTCCCGACGTCGTGAAAACGGTCACCAACGAAGTGGTGACGGCCGAGGAACTGGGCGGGGCCCGGGTGCACGCCAGCAAGTCCGGCGTCGCCGAGGGGGCGTTCGAGAACGACCTGGAAGCCCTGACCCAGGTGCGCCGCCTGATCGACTTCCTGCCCTCGTCCAATCGCGAAACCGCGCCGGAGCGGGAGAGCTTCGACGAGGCCTACCGCGCCGAGCCCAGCCTCGACAGCCTGATCCCCAGCGATCCCGGCAAGCCCTACGACATGAAGGAATTGATCCTGAAGATCGTCGACGAGGCGGATTTCTTCGAGATCTCAAGCGAATGGGCCAAGAACATCGTCTGCGGCTTCGCCCGCATGGACGGCGAGAGCGTCGGCATCGTCGCCAACCAGCCCCAGGTGCTGGCGGGCGTTCTGGACATCGACAGCTCGCGCAAGGCCGCCCGCTTCGTGCGGTTCTGCGACGCCTTCAACATCCCGATCATCACCCTGGTCGACGTGCCGGGCTTCATGCCGGGCACCAAGCAGGAGTACGGCGGCCTGATCAAGCACGGCGCCAAGCTGCTGTTCGCCTATGCCGAGGCCACCGTGCCGAAGATCACCCTGATCACCCGCAAGGCCTATGGCGGGGCCTATGACGTGATGAGCTCCAAGCACCTGCGCGGCGACTTCAACTACGCCTGGCCCACCGCCGAGATCGCGGTGATGGGCGCCAAGGGCGCGGTCGAGATCATCTTCCGCCAGGAGGCCAAGGATCCGCAGGCCCTGGCCGCCCGCGAGGCCGAGTACAAGGACCGCTTCGCCAACCCGTTCGTCGCCGCCAGCCGCGGCTATATCGACGACGTGATCATGCCCCACGGCACTCGCAAGCGCATCGTCCGCGCGCTGAAGAGCCTGAAGGGCAAGGAGTTGTCGAACCCCTGGAAGAAGCACGACAACATCCCGCTATGAGCCTGAAGCGCGTCGCTCCAGCCCTAGCGGTCGTCGCCCTGCTGAGTGCGTGCGCGAGCATGCCCGAAAGCGATCACATGACCTGGGGCTACGCTCAGCCTTCAAGTCAGGAAGGCCCGAAGCTAGCCTTCGGCGTCGACGGGACGGACTATCTGGCGGTGTTGTTTCTCTGTGAACCCGCGTCAGGCTCCATCACGTTCAATGTTCCCGTCGGCGAAGGGCAGGATGTCGCCGAGGTGAAGCTGCGCAGCGGCGGCGTCGTGCGCGGTTATGATACGCTTCCGTCCGAGCCCGATGGCTATGAACTTGCCTATTTCAGGACTGATCGCGCCGACCCGGTCGTGAAGGCGTTCGCAAGATCAGGCCGACTTGCGATCAACGTCTATGGGGCCTTTATATCGCACAATGTGAAGACGGCTCCTGAACGAGTCGCCGTGGCGAATTTCGCCAAGGCCTGCGGACTGGGCTGATCCGGCTTACTTCACCACCTCCATCGTCACGCTGAGCGTCCCGTCCGGGTTGCCCATCGACTTGGGCGCGCCGCCGAAGACGCCGGCATAGGTCGGAGCCAGCAGGCTCTGGAAGGCCGAGACCGGCACGGTGACCTCGTAGTCGCCCTCGGAATAGGGACCGACCACATAGGGGTCGATCAGGGCCGTCAGTCCGCCGATCTTGCCCGGGATCGCCGAGGGGGCCAGGGTCAGGACCGTCTGATTCCACCTGGGGCAGGAGAACATGTCGTTGAGGGGCACGGCGCCTTGGCGGCGGGTCTTGGCCTGGACCACCGCGTCGCAGATCGCCTTGTCCAGTACGGTCATGTCGGCGCCCTCCCGGAACAACGCCTGGGGCTGGATCTCGCGATTGGCCGCGGTGTCCCACAGCAGGGACGCGCCGCCGTGGTTGGGGTGGGCGCCGCCGGTGTCTTCGAACCACAGGGCGCGCAGGCCCACCAGCGGCGCGGCCTCGGCGGCCAGGAACCACTGGCCCTGGCGATTATAGGGGCGCCAGGGGAACCGGCCGGTCGAGGTCTTGCGGTCCGTCTCGGCCTTGGCGGCGAAGGTCCGCAGACCCGCCACCTCGCGATCGTAGAGCATCGTGTGCAGAGCGGGGTAGCTGGCGATCTCGGCCGGCAGGCGCAGGGCGACCTTGGCCGCCGGATCGGTCTGGTCGAAGGCCAGGGGACGGGCCATCGGGGCCGGGACCGCGGCGGCCGGCGCGGGGGCCTCCGCCGACGGGGCGGGCT
>NZ_JBAPVS010000015.1:0-14230 GCF_049283275.1 Caulobacter sp.
GTCCAGTCGAGGGACCGCCTGCGGCGGGCGGGCTCGACGATGGGCTCGTGCGCCGCCTCGGTGACCACGTGGATCGCCGCTCCCCGCGCCTCGCGCAGCAGGGCCGCCGCCAGCGAGCGGCCGAGCAGTTCGCGCCAGCGGCTGTCGGCCGACTTGCCGATGACGATCTGGGTGACGTTGTTGCGGCGGGCATAGGCCATCACCGTGGCGACAATGTCGGCCCCGGTCAGCACCACCGTCGAACCGCCCAACTGCTCGGCCAACTTCAACACGTCGCGCAGCCGGGCCGCCGCCGTGGGACCGGGTCCCGGATGCTCGGGCCGCTCGACATGGGTGACCGTCCAGGGGGCGTCCATCATCATGTCCGACAACCGGCGGCCGGCCCGCACCAGGGCGCCGGCCATGGCGTCGCCGCCAACCAGCACCAGGATGCGCTCTCCCGCCGCCCAGGGCCCCTCAACGCCCTTCTCGCGCATGGCGGCGACCAACTGGTCGTCGACCGTCTGGGCCGCGCGGCGCAGGGCCAGTTCGCGCAGGGCGGTGAGGTTTTCGATCTTGAAGAAGTTCTCCGAGGCTAGGCGTGCGGTCTCGGGCACATAGACCTTGCCCTCGACCAGCCGCTCGCGCAGCTCTTCGGGCGTGATGTCGATGACCTCGATGGCGTCGGCCCGCGACAGGGCGCTGTCGGGCACCGTCTCGCGCTGGCGGACCCCGGTGATCCGCTGGACGACGTCGACCAGGCTTTCCAGATGTTGGACGTTCAGCGTGGTCCAGACATCGATCCCGGCCGCCAGCAGTTCCTCGACATCCTGCCAGCGCTTGGGGTGGCGCGAGCCCGGCGCATTGGTGTGGGCGTATTCGTCGACCACCAGCAAGGCCGGCCTGCGGGCCAGGGCGGCGTCGAGGTCGAACTCCATCATCACGTGGCCGCGGTGGTCGATGGGCTTGCGCGACATCACCTCCAGGCCACGCAGCAGACTCTCGGTCTCCCGGCGGCCATGGGTCTCGACCAGACCGATCAGCACGTCCTGGCCGTCAGCCCTGCGGCGCCGGGCGGCCCGCAGCATCTCGTAGGTCTTGCCCACGCCCGGCGCCATGCCGAGAAACACCTTCAGGCGTCCCCGGCCGGCCCGGTTGGCGGCCGCCAGGAGCGCCTCGGGATCGGGGCGCCGCGCGTCTTGAGGGGTACGATCGTCGGCCGGCAACGCCTACCCGCCTTTCTGAAAGCGCGCGTCGAGCGCCCGGTTGACCGCCAAGGGATAGGCCAGACCGGGCAGGACGGTGAACCGGCCCATCGAAACCAAGGCCGGGCGAAGGTGGGAGAGCATGGGGCGAGTCTCCGAAAGGCTTGAGCTTAGGCCAAGCCGAGGGCGGATACGATCAGGTCGATCAGCTTGACGCCGGCGAACGGCGCGACCAGACCGCCGAGGCCGTTGACCAGCAGGTTGCGCGACAGGAGCTTGCCGGCGCCGGTCGCCGACACCGTCGACAGCAGGGCTACGATCCAGGTGGCGAAAATCACCGGATTGCCGGTCAACCGGCGGCGGCCCTCTCCGGCGTGGGTCATAGGCGCCTCAACGCCGCACCGAAGCCGGCGAAGGCCATGAACAGCCCCGCCCCCACGCCAGAAAGATCAGGTCAGCCATTCGAGCCCCCGTTTCGGATAGGCGGTTTTTCCCCGGCTCTGCCCGTGCTCATTACACGATCTGGAGCGTAGTTTCGGCGGCTGCGCCATGACTCTCAGCACGCATTTACTGGGCGCGCCGAGCTTACCGGTCCCGCCCGCACGCTTGATTGATCGCCGTTATTCAAACTGCTAGTGGGCGTCCCGAGCAGGGGAGTTCTGATGCGCGGAAACAGCGTGTGCGCGGCGTTGCTGGCCAGTGCCCTTGTGGCGGCCCCGGCGACGCTGGCGTTCGCGCAAGGCTCTCGCTCATTGCCGGTCGACACCACGGGGCAGTCCCTGGCCACCGCGTTGACCGACCTCGCCCGCCGCTCGGGTCGCGAGCTGCTCCTGGCGGCGCCGACGATCGGCGGTCGCGCGGCGCCGCGCCTGAAGGGCCGCTACACGATCGACCAGGCCCTGCCGCTGCTGCTGGCGGGCTCGAACCTGGCCTACCGGCGCACGGCCGACGGGGCCTACATCGTCTATGTCGCTCCGGTCCTGTCGCCGCCCGAGCCGGACGTCCCGGTGGCCCTTCCCGAACTCCTGATCACTGGCCGCTCGCAGAACAGCGACATCCAGCGCACCGAAAACGACATCCAAGCCTACAAGGTCTGGAGCAGCCGCGACATCCAGCAGGCCCACTCGGCCGACCTCAACGAGTTCCTGCGGGTGATGGCCACCGGAGACGCCCAGACCGCCTCGGCCCTGCAGGACCCCGCCAACACCACCGCCAGCACCCGCTCGGAGATCAACCTGCGGGGCATGGGGTCGGACCAGACGCTGGTGCTGGTCGATGGCCGGCGGATGCCGGGCCTGCCGCCGGGCGCGGTCGGTGGCGCCGCCGCCGTCAGCCAGGCCGATGTCAACGGCCTGCCGCTGGCCGCGGTCGACCGCATCGAGATCCTCAACGCCACGGCCGGCGGGATCTACGGAACCGGCGCGACGGCGGGCGCGGTGAACATCGTGCTCAAGCGCGACTACCACGGCGCCGACGTGGGCGTGACCTATGGGATCACCGATCGCGGCGACGCCCCGACCCGGCGGATCGACGGACGGATCGGTTTCTCCTTCGGCGAGGACCACACCCAGGTGATGGTCGCCTTCGGCCTGCTGCGCAGCGAGTCCTTGAGCGTCGGCGACCGCGACTACGAGGCCCGGTCCCGGGCCCGGCGCTACGCCAACGATCCGGGCCAGCGCTTCGCCGAATTGCCGGTCAGCGGTTCGGTCAACGTCTTCAGCGCAGACGGCGGCCCCTTGAGTCTGGACCCGGCCTATGGCGGCGCCAGCCTGGGCGCGGCGGCGACGTTCGCGCCCTTGTCCTATGCCGGACCGGCTTCCGACCGCGGGGCGCTTCTTCTGACCAACGCCGGCCGCGTCGACATCGGCCTGTCGCCCGACACCAACGGCGCCAACCGTCCGCTGCTCAGCGAACGCGAGGTCTCGTCGGTTATCGCCAGCGTGCGTCACCGGTTCAGTCCCGCGATCGAGGCCTATGCCGACCTGTTGATGCTGCGCAACGCGGGCCAGGCTTTCATCCCCGAAGGCGCGAACCAGTCGATCTACCTGCCCGCCGCAGCCCCAACCAATCCGTTCCTGCAACCCGTCGTCATGACGATCCCGCTGCAAGGGCTGGACCCCTCCGGGCGCAACGTCACGCGCACGGCCCGAGGCTCGGCGGGGATGATCGTCGATCTGCCGCACGGCTGGAAATTCAACGCCGACTACAGCCTGGGCCGGGCCAGCATCGACGCCGTCCTCACCCAGCCCTTCTTCAAGCTGGACTTCTACACCGCCGTCGAGACGGGCCAGAGCGTGGGCGGCGGCGGGATCATCGACCCGCTGGGCGGCGGCCAGGCGCTGGCCGGCGCCCTGGCCAGCTATACGACCGTGGCCCAGGCCGACTATTCGCAGGCCAACCATTTCCGGGACCGCTCGCTGCGCCTGGCCGGCCCGATCGTCGACCTGGGCGGCGGCCCGCTCACCTTGACCCTGACGGCCGAGGATCGGCGCGACCACATTCCGCCGTCCAGCGCGAACATCCCGCTCCCGGGACTTTCCGATCCGCTCGTCCTGCCCTTGCAGGGTCTGATCCAGACGTCGCGCTACTATTACGGCGAACTCCGCGCGCCCGCGACCGACCGCTACGCCGGGCCTTCAGGTCTAAAGGGTCTGGAGTTCCAACTGGCCCTGCGCCACGAGGAGGGCCACGAGCAGCCCCCGATCAACCCAGCCTCGGTGGCCCCATCGGATACGGACCAGCAGCATGCGATCCAGTCGACAAGCGTCTACACCGTCGGCTTCAAGGTCTATCCGGTCGACGGGTTGATGATGCGCGCCAGCGCCGCCTCGGGGATCCTGCCGCCCGTGGCCAGCCAGCTTGGAACCAGCGCGGTCCACTACACCTCGGATCCTGACATCTACGCGACCCTGACCGGCCGCAAGGTGCTGCTGACCTCGGACCGCCAGCCCACGGACCCCCAGCGCGGTGGCCAGCCCCTGGGGATCGCCGGCGCCTACGACCTGATCACGGGCGGGGCCAGCGACCTCCAGGCCGAGCGGGCCCGCAGCGTTTCGGCCGGCGTCGTCCTGACGCCGCTGCAGCGCCTGAGGCTGTCGGTCGACTACACCCGGATCGACAAGCACCAGGAGATCGTCAACTTCCACAGCGGCGACATGACCTATTTCCTGGTTCACGAGAACCAGTATCCCGACCGGGTGACGCGCGCCCCGCTGACCGACGGCGACCGCGCCAAAGGCTATGCCTCCGGCGTCGTCACCGCCGTCGACACCACCAGCTTCAATATCGGCCGCACCTCCATTGAGGCGATCGACGCCCAGGGCGACTATCTGATCCCAACCGAGCATATGGGCGACTTTCGCCTGCGCGTCGCAGCGACCTGGCAGCCGCACCTGCGGCGCAAGGCCGATCCGGAGAGCCCAGTGGTCAATTATGTCGGCTATGCCGACGGCCCGCTGGCCTGGCGGGCCAATGGCGGCCTGGATTGGTCGAACGGCGCCACCACACTCGGCTTCAACGTCTCCTACTACGGTCGCTACCGGGTCCATGACCGGCTGGAGACGGCCGCCAACGCCGCCGTCCTCACCCAATGGCAGGGCTCGCCCTGGGTCCGCGCCCAAGCCTATGTCGACCTGTTCGCGACCCACAAGCTAACCTTCGGCAAGACCTCCGACCCACAAGACCTTGAGGTCCGCTTCGGCGTGCAGAACGTGCTGGACAGCAGCCCGCCGCTCATAGCGCGGCCCGTCCGGTTCGGCTTCACCTCGTTCAACTACAGTCCCCATGGCGACCCGCGCCGCCGCCGGTTCGAGCTAAGCCTGGTCGGCCATTTCTAGGGCCTTTCGCCCCGGCAGATGTGGGTTCCTTGAAACCCTGCGTTCAACCCGATGAGGGCGCCCCGACGGACGTCCATCCCCGGAGGACTGCAAATGCTAAAGTTCGCTCCCGTCGCCTTGGCGGCCCTGTTCCTTTCGACCTCGGCTCTCGCCCAGGTCCAGCCTTTCCCGGCTGACTTCAAAACCCAGGAGATCGCCACCAACGGCGCGACGATCCACGTCCGCGTGGGCGGCAAGGGCCCGGCCGTCGTGCTGCTGCACGGCTATGGCGAGACCGGCGACATGTGGGAGCCGCTGGCCGCCGACCTGGCCAAGGATCACACGGTCGTGGTGCCCGACCTGCGAGGCCTGGGATTGTCGTCCAAGCCCGTCTCCGGCGGCTACGACAAGAAGACGCAAGGACAGGACGTCGCGGGGGTGCTCGACGCCCTGAAGATCACCAAGGTCGACCTGGTGACTCACGACATCGGCAACATGGTCGGCTACGCCTTCGCCGCCGAACACCGCGACCGCGTCCACCGCTTCGTGCTGATCGACGCCCCGCTGCCCGGCGTCGGACCGTGGGATGAAATCCTCAAGAACCCGCTGCTGTGGCACTTCCGGTTCGGCGGCCCTGACATGGAGCGCCTGGTCGCCGGCCGCGAGCGCATCTATCTGGACCGCTTCTGGAACGAGTTCTCGGCCACGCCGTCCCGCTTCACCGAGGCCTCGCGCGAGCACTACGCCAAGCTCTACGCCCTGCCCGGCGCGATGCATGGCGGCTTCTCGCAGTTCGCCGCCTTCGACCAGGACGCCGTCGACAACAAGGCCTTCGTGGCGCAGGGCAAGTTGACCATGCCGGTCCTGGCTCTGGGTGGCGAGAAGTCGTTCGGCCCGATGATGGCGACGGTGATGCGCTTCGCCGCTAGCAACGTCACCGAAGGCGTCGTCCCCGACTCCGGCCACTGGATCATGGAAGAGAACCCCAAGGCCACCGTGGCCCTGGTGCGCGGCTTCCTGGATGCTCAGCCGTGAACCGCCGTCTCGCCTCCGCCGGCGCGGCGCTCCTACTTGCGGCCGTCGCCTTCGCCGGCGTGGCCGTCGCCCAGGACCACCTGCTGCGCCTGACCCCGCCAGAGATCGCCGCCCTGAACCAGGGCGGCGCGACGGCCGGGACCTCGGGTGTCACCGGCATCCGCACGACGGTGCTATACGGCGACCCGACCAAGGCCGGTCCCTACACGATCGCGCTTCAGGTCCCGCCGAACACACGTATCGCCGCTCACGGACATCGCGACGACCGCACCGCCGTGGTCATCGCCGGCCTCTGGCGCTTCGGCTACGGACGAAAGGCCGACGCGGCTCTGGTCAAGGCCCTGCCGCCGGGAAGTTTCTATAGCGAGCCTGCCGGGGTGGATCACTTCGCCATGACCGGCCCCGAGGGCGCCAGCGTCTATATCTCGGGCTACGGCCCGACCAGCACCGACTATGTCGAGGCCGGCGACGCGCCCAAGCCCTGAACCGGAACCAGGACCGCGCGAGGGAGCGAGGCTGACCGCCTCGCTCCCTT
The DNA here is from genome assembly GCF_049283275.1 of Caulobacter sp. Lineage (GTDB taxonomy): Bacteria > Pseudomonadota > Alphaproteobacteria > Caulobacterales > Caulobacteraceae > Caulobacter. The sequence goes on from NZ_JBAPVS010000015.1 coordinate 6,570, forward strand.
TTTCGTTTGACGACCGGACAGCAGAAAGGCCAGCCCGACAAGCCGGGCCGGCCTTCCATCGCGGTGGCGTGGCGCCCTCGCCCTTCGACACGCTCAGGGAGAGGGCGATGTCGCTCAGTGCCCCACGGACCGCAGGACGATTTCGGCGAAACCCTCGGCGGTGGCCTTGCGGTTCCAGTCGCGCTGCAACTCGCAGGCCACTTGGATCCAGCTGACCGGCTTGCCGCCCGCCTGGACGACGCGGTCGAGGCCGGCCTGGTGCGCCAGCTCCGAGGTGCCGCCCACCGCGTCCACCACCGCGAAGACGTCGAAGCCCTCGGCCAGGGCGTCCAAGGCCGGGAACGCCAGGCAGACCTCGGTCCACAGGGCGACCATGATCAGCTTCTTGCGGCCCGTGGCCTTCACCGCGGCGACGAAGTCCTCGTCTTCCCAGGCGTTGATGGACGTGCGGTCGATCGGCGTCACGCCCGGCAGGACGTCGGTGATCGGCGTGATGGTCGGGCTGTTGAGCCCTGTGGCCACGTTCACCGTGGTCAGCACCACTGGCAGGTCGTAGAGGCGCGCGGTCTTGGCCAGATTGGCCACATTGGCGATCAGCAGGCGCTTTTCCATCGTGACGATGGACGACACCTGCACCGGCTGGAAATCGATGATCACCAGCGCGGCGTTCTGCGGTGTCAGCAGGTGATCGGCCAACGGATCGCGGATGGTCGGGAAAGAAGTCATGTCGGGTCCTCGCTCAGGGTTTCGAGCGACGACTGACGGCAGCAAGAGATGTTGGAATTTTCTCTTGAGACTTCGGCGCTCTTACTAGGAAGAACGCAGCCTTTTCAAAAATCCTCAGGCCCTATGACGATTTTAGACGACCTATTACATGCCTAGCGGCGCTTCGAGACGAGCTCGTAGGTGTCGGCGTCGCGGGCGACCATCCTGACTGGCAGGACCTGCGACACCGAACGGCCAAAGCGCTCGATGTCGCCCGTCTTGAAGACGCCCGTGACGCGCAGGGCGGCGACCTGGGGATCCTTGATGACGATCTGGGCGCGCGTGTAGCGGTTCAGCAGACTGATCGCCTCGGACAACGGCTGGTCGTGAAACTCTACAACCCCCTGCTTCCAGGCCAGGGCCTCGTCGAGGTCGGCGGACGAGACCTTTCCCGCCACGCCGTCCTGAGCCGCGAAGGCCTGGCCGGGCTCCAGCTTGACCAGCGGCGCGGCCGGGGCGCCCGGGGCCGAGGCCACCGAGACGCTGCCCTGCGCCAGCACCACTCGCATCGCGCCCGGCGTCAGCCGCACGTCGAACTGGGTGCCCAGCGCGGTGACCACTCGCCCGCCCGCCTGGACGGCGAAGGGATGGGCCTTGTCGTGGGCGACATCGAAGAAGGCGCGACCGTTCAGCAGGCGCACGTCGCGGCGACCGCCCGTGAACACCACATCGACCGCGCTGTCGGCGTCGAGCGTGACGCGCGAGCCGTCCGGCAGATCGACGATGGACTTCTGGCCCTTGCCGGTGATGTAGTCGGCGCGCCCGGCGGCGGTGAGGGACGCGGCCTCGTTGACCGCGACCTGGACCGGCCTGGCGGATTGGCCGAACCAGCCTTGTTGAACGCCCATGAGCAGGGTCGCCGACACCGCCACGACCGCGATCGAGGCGGCGATCAGTTGCGGCCAGAACGGTCTGGCGACGGGCTCGGGCCCGGCCTGCCTGGCCGCCCGCGCCATGGCGGCGATCAGGTCGCTGTCGTCGGCGTCATCGAAGACGTCCCACATCCGGTGAGCCTGCGCCCAGGCGTCGCGGTTCGCCTCACTCTCGTCCAGCCATGTGGCGAACTGCTCGCTATGGGGCGACTGGTCGAGGTCCTCATGGGCCAGCCACCGCGCGGCGGCCCGGGTCGGGGTCAGGGTTTCGCGGGTCATCGGGCGTCTCCCGCGTGGGCCATCAAGTGCTCGATGGCGCGGACCATGTGCTTTTCCACGGCGCTGACCGACAGGCCCAGCTGCGTGGCGATCGCCTGGTGGCGCAGGCCGTCGATGCGGCGAAGCAGGAAGATCGTCCGCGTGCGCTCAGGCATGGTCATCAAGGCCGCGGCGGCGGCGTTCAAGGCCTGCTTGCCGGCGTAGATGCGGGCGGGGTCGAAGTCCTGCTCGGCGCGCAGGTCCGGGTCCAGCGCGACATGCTCGTCGGCGTGCCGAACCGTCCGGCGACGATAGCGATCGGCCAGCACACTGGCGGCGATCTGGAAGATATAGGCGCTGGCGTGATCAGTGTTGTCCGGCGTGCCGCGCACCGTCAGGCGCAGGAACACTTCCTGCACCAGATCCTCGACCTCGCCGGCGTTGCGCACCCGGCGACGGAAGTACGCGCCCAAAGGTCCGCGCATCGCCGCCGCCTGCCTGGCGAAGGCGTCCGCGCGCGCAGCGGCGTCGGAAGCGTCTGTCATCAGCCCCTCTCGCGCCATTCCCATCAGAGACTCCGCCTGCTGTCCAACGTCACGGACGTCGACTGTCGAGAGGGCAGAACGCAGCCTTCGAAAAAGTCCTCACCACGATTTTTTATTTTCGCCCGCCCAGGCAACGCGGGCGGGATAAAACCCAAGTATCACGTTGAAAATATTGAACTTTATAAAGAGAAAAAACTTGCACCGCAGCTGGCGGCAAACAAGGGTCGGTGAGGAATTTCCCCCGGCTTGCGTGCTCACAGTCAGGCGGCGAATGACCGTCCAATGGGAGATTATGATGAGCACGTCGAACATTTCGCTCAGCGGCGTGGGCGCACCGGCCTTCCCCGCCGGCCCGATGGTCCAAGTCCTTTTTGACACGCTGACGCGCGCCGAGCGCGCATTCGAGATTGATCCCAGGCAAGCCAAGGTCTTTATCCGGCAGGCGTCCCAACTCCTGAAGCCAGAGCTCGACGGCGGCAAGGCGCGGGAAGCGGGCCTCGCCCCATGGCAGGAGCGCAAGGTGCTGCGGCAGGTGGGCGAACGCCTTGACCAGCCAATCCGAAATCAGGACCTGGCTGAACTGGTCGGCCTGAGCATCAGTCACTTCGGCCGACGATTCAAAGCCAGCTTCGGCATGTCGCCCCGCGACTACCTCATTCGCGCTCGTGTGGAGCGCGCCAAAACGCTGATGGGCAGCAGAGACACTCCGCTCAGTCAGATCGCCCTCGACTGCGGCTTTTGCGATCAAGCCCACATGTGCCGCCTGTTTCGCACAGTCGTCGGCAGCACGCCGAGCCGTTGGCGGCGCGAGCAGACGCCCCTCCTTGAGATGTAGAGGCCTAGCCGCCACGGAAAGAGCTCACATCAAGCCATCCACGGTGTCCGTTTCCGATGGCGGCTCGGCTCCCGGGGCCTGGGCAGGCAAAGACGAGGATCGGCCGCCGCCACGGCGGCGTCGAACATCTGGCGGAGGTCTGACGCTGGAGTCGGCAAAACCGGAATTCCTCGACGGGATCGCCCATCGACCTAGCGTCGCGCAACCCCGGCTCCCAATGCCGAGGGCGAATGAAACCATGTGAAAGGGGGGCGACCGGCTCCTCCCGGAGCCGATCGCCCAAACGCGCCTACATCTTGACGCTCAGAGTGACGCCGAAGGTCCGGGGAGGATTGTAGGCGCCGAAATTGGCCCCCAGGAACACGGCCTGGTAGGTGCGGGTGACCTCGTTGCTCAGATTCTTGCCCCACAGCGACAGGGCCAGCTTGTCAGAGGGGGCGCTGTAGACGATGCGGCCGTCGACGAAGTTGGTCGCCGGACGCTGCTCGGGACCGGTGTTGGAATTGTCGTCGTAGATGTGGCTCTCGTAGCGGTAGTCGACAGCGAACCGCAGCTCGCCCCGCTCGCCCAGCGACAGATCATAGGACGGCGACAACACCACCTTGTGCTTGGGCGTGCGCGAGATGCGGTTGCCGGCATAGTCCACGCCCGGCTCGGGCACGAACTCGTCGAAGCGCGCGTCGGTGTAGCCGTAGCTTGCCACCAGACGGGCGTGGGCGAACGGCCGCCAACTGAGATAGGTCTCGTAGCCCTTGATCGTCGCCTTGCCGGCGTTGTCGGTGATGATGTTCAGGCCGTCCGTGCGCTTGGTCTGCAGGTCGCTGTATTTCATCACGTAGAGCGTGTTGTTCCAGGTCAGGGCGCCGTTCAGGAACGTGCTCTTCTGGCCCACCTCGTACTGGGTGGCGTATTCCGGCTCGAAGCCCTGGGCGGCGTCCTCGGCCGAGCTGGGCGTGTCCTGGAACCCGCCGCTTTTGAAGCCCTTCGAGACCATCACGTAGTACAGCTGGTTCTCGGCCGGATGGTAGTTGGCCCCGGCGCGATAGGTCACCGCGTCATAGGTCCCCGAAACGCTGACGTCGAAGACGTCGTCGGCGCGGAACACCGAGTCGCCCTCGGTGTTGGAAACCCGATAGTCCTTCTTGTCCTTGGAATAGCGCAGGCCGCCGATCAGCGAGAGCTTGTCGCCGACCGGCACCGTGACGTCGCCGAACACCGCATAGCTGTCGAGCTTGGCGTCCTGGGCGTAGATCTCGGCGCCCTGGCCGCCGATATCCAAGGCCAGGATGTCGTCGCGCAAGGTCTTGCTGTCGTACTTGTAGAAGCCGGCGACCCATTGGATGCGGCTGTCGGGCAAGGCGCTCAGCCGCACTTCGTGGCTGGAGAAGTGGCTGTCCTCATCGTTGCCGCCCGAGATGTCGATGAAGTTGGTGCTGGGGTTGCCGCCGTCGAAGTCGTAGGCGACGTGATAGTCGAGGTCCCGATAGGCCCCCAGATAGGTCAGGGTGGCGAACGACAGGTCCCAGTCCATCTGGCCGCGCACGCCCCAGGTGTCGCGATTCTGGTAGCCGTCCGTGGAACCGGCCGTGTGCTTGCGGTCCCGGTCGACGGTCCAGAACATCGACAACGGATCGGTGTCGTCCAGATCCAGCACGTGCTGGCCGGGCCCGGCCCCGCGATCGCGCGTGCCGTCGACGGTCACCAGCAGTCGCAGGGAGTCCTTGGGCTGGACGGCCAGCTGCAGGCGGCCGCTGCGGGTGTCCTGGTCCTCGACCCGGCCGCCGGTGAAGGTGTTCTTGACGTAGCCGTCGTGGGTCCGCCAGCTGCCGCTTGCTCGGAAGGCCGCTTTGCCGTCGGCGAACGGCGCATTGACGTAGCCGGCGGCCTCGTAACGCTCATAGTTGCCGGCCGTCGCCTCGCCCGCGGCGTCGACGCCGTCGAAATCGGGACGGTTGGTCACGACGTTGATCGCCCCGCCCACGACGTTGCGCCCATAGAGCGTGCCTTGCGGCCCCTTCAGCACCTCGATGCGCGAGACATCGAAGGCGTCGAAGGCCACGGCGGCCGGGCGGCCCAGATAAATCTCGTCCAGGAACACCGCCGAGCTGGGATCGCCCGCCGCGCCGCGATCGGACGAGCCGATGCCGCGAATGGCGATGCGCGGTTGCGAGGCTGGAAAGGCGTCGAAATTCAGCCCGGGCGTCCGGGTGGCCACGTCGTCGATCTCGCGGATCCGGGCCTGGCGCACTTCCTCCGCGCCGAAGGCCGTCACCGTCACCGGCACGTCCTGCAGGCGCTCGCTGCGCCGTTGCGCGGTGACGACGATCTCGTCGAGTGAAACAGCGTCCGGAGCCCCTGCCTGAGCGGTCTGGGCCATCGCCTGGCCGGCGCCGGCCAAGGCCGCAGCGGCCACGCCGCACGCCAGAATCCTACGACTGGTCGTCATCACGCATCCTCCCCTTTTTTGTTTTGTCCTCGGGCGGACCCGGGCATCGAACCATAGAAGGATTGGATTGCGTGCGTCAATAAATTGGATGCAATTAATTGATGCACTGGATGATGGGCGTCAAGCCCGCTCCCCGTCCCCCTGAATTTCCTGGCTTTTTCGGCCGACCGAAGAGGCTCGCGGCCCCGATCAAGCGCCGCCCTAGATCGCAGCATCCATAAATAGCCATCTTTGCATCTAATTGAAGCTTAGCCGCGGCGTCACAGGCCGACGGCCGGCACGCGCCGCCCTGAATCCAAGGAGTTCCCGATGCGATTTCTTCCCCTCAACTCGCTGCTGTTGTTGCTACCCGTCCTCGCTATCCCCGTGACGGCCGACGCCCAGGAGCGGGCATGGTCCGGCGTCGTCGCGGCGGGGGCCGGCGCGCGTCCCGACTACATGGGCTCCAATGATCTGGAGGCCACGCCCTACGTGGCCGGGCGCATCAACTACGGCGCGTTCTATCTCGATTTTCAGGGCGAGCAGCTCCGGCTGAACGTTTCGCCGATCAAGGGCTGGGCCTTCGGACCGATGATGGACATCGAGAGCGGCCGCAAGGACGACGTCAAGAGCGTCCGCGTGGGCCGGATGGCCAAGATCGACGACGCCTTCGAGGCCGGCGGCTTCATCGCCTACAGCCGCTCCGACATACTGGCCGAAAACGACGAACTGAGCGTCCAGGCCAGCTACCTGGCCGACACGTCCAACACCTCGGACGGTGCGGTGGCGGCGCTGGGGCTGACCTACGGCAAGCGCATCGACGAACGCTGGACCGTGGGCGGCGGCGTCAAGGTCAGCTATGTCGACAAGAAGTACGCCCAGACCTATTTCGGCGTCAGCGCCGCCGACGCGGCGCGCAGCGGCCTGCCGGGCTACAACCTCAAGGCCGGCGTCCGCGATGTCGGACTGTCGGCCAAGGTCGGCTACGCCCTGACCGACAAGTGGGATCTGCAGCTGCTGGGCAGCTACAAGCGCCTGATGGGCGACTTCGCCGACAGTCCGATCGTCAAGACCGAGGGCTCGGCCGACCAGTTCTCGGCCGCCGTGGCCGTCGCCTACCACTTCTAGCCAATCGCCTGCATCGCGCCGGATCGTCGAAGCACGGTCCGGCGCGTCCGACCGCGGTTCAGTTGGCGCGGACCAGCCCGGCCGCCTTGAGGTCGGCGATGGTCGGATAGCCATTGACGGCCATCAGCAGGTCGGCCTCGGCCAGGATGCTGCGCAGGACATGGGTGACGCCCGCCGCGCCGCCCAGCGCCGCGCCATAGGCGTAGGGCCGTCCCACCCCGACCGCCGCCGCGCCGAGCGCCAGCGCCTTGACCACGTCGCTGCCCGAGCGGACTCCGGAATCGAACAGCACCGGCGTCTTGCCGCTGGCCTCGACCACCGCCGGCAGCAGGTCGATCGCCGCTATGCCCCCGTTGGCCTGGCGGCCGCCGTGGTTGGAGCAGTAGATCCCGTCCACCCCGCCATCGATGGCGCGGCGGGCGTCGTCCGGATGGCAGATCCCCTTGAGGATCAATGGCAGCTTGGTCAGCGACCGCAGCCACGGCAGGTCGGCCCAGGTCAGCGGCTTGCCGAAGGTCTGGGCCCAGGTCATCACCGCGCTGGGCAGGTCCTCCTCGGGCGGCTTGGCCAGCAGGGCCCGGAAGGCCGGATCGGAGAAGTAGTTGGCCAGGGCGTGGCCGCGCAGCTGCGGGAAGTTGGCGTCGTTGAGGTCGCGCGGCCGCCAGCCGGTGATCCACGTGTCCAGGGTCACGACGACGCCCTTGAACCCCGCCGCCTCGGCGCGGCGCACCAGGCTTTCGGCCACGCCCTTGTCCTTGGGCGTGTAGAGCTGGAAGAAGCCCGGCGTGCCGCCCATGGCGGCTGCGACGTCTTCCATCGGATCGTTGGTCAAG
>NZ_JBAPVS010000016.1:0-3991 GCF_049283275.1 Caulobacter sp.
GCGACGACGCCGGCGCCGACCGTGCGGCCGCCTTCGCGGATGGCGAAGCGCAGGCCTTGGTCCATGGCGATCGGGGTGATCAGCTCGACGTCCAGCTCGGCATTGTCGCCCGGCATGATCATTTCCACGCCTTCGCGCAGGCGGATGATGCCGGTCACGTCGGTGGTGCGGAAGTAGAACTGCGGACGGTAGTTGGTGAAGAACGGCGTGTGGCGGCCGCCTTCTTCCTTGGTCAGGATATAGGCCTCGGCCGTGAACTTGGTGTGCGGCGTGATCGAGCCGGGCTTGCACAGCACTTGGCCGCGCTCGACGTCTTCACGCTTGGTGCCGCGCAGCAGCACGCCGACATTGTCGCCGGCCTGGCCTTGGTCCAGCAGCTTGCGGAACATTTCGACGCCGGTGCACACCGTCTTCTGAACCGGGCGGATGCCGACGATCTCGACTTCCTCGCCGACCTTGACGATGCCCTTTTCGATCCGGCCGGTGACCACGGTGCCGCGGCCCGAGATCGAGAACACGTCTTCGACCGGCATCAGGAACGGCAGGTCCAGCGGACGGGCCGGTTGCGGGATGTAGTCGTCGACCGTCTGCATCAGCGCCAGGATCGACTGTTCGCCGATCTTGGGGTCGCCGCCGTCGATGGCCACCTTGGCCGAACCGGCGGTGATCGGAATGTCGTCGCCCGGGAACTGGTAGCTGGAGAGCAGCTCGCGCACTTCCATCTCGACCAGCTCGAGCAGCTCGGCGTCATCCACCAGGTCGACCTTGTTCAGGTAGACCACCAGGGCCGGCACGCCGACCTGACGGGCCAGCAGGATGTGCTCGCGGGTCTGGGGCATCGGGCCGTCGGCGGCCGACACCACCAGGATCGCGCCGTCCATCTGCGCGGCGCCGGTGATCATGTTCTTCACATAGTCGGCGTGGCCGGGGCAGTCGACGTGGGCGTAGTGACGGTTGGCCGTCTCATATTCCACGTGCGCGGTGTTGATCGTGATGCCGCGGGCCTTTTCTTCCGGCGCAGCGTCGATGTCGGCGTAGTTCTTCGCGGTCGCACCACCGGTCTTGGCCAGAATGATGGTGATCGCGGCCGTCAACGTCGTCTTGCCATGGTCAACGTGACCAATCGTGCCGATGTTGCAGTGCGGCTTGTTACGTTCGAACTTTTCCTTGGCCATTTTCTTAGCTCCAGGACCCCAGAGGGGCCTTCAATTGATGGGAATTTCTGGGGTGTGGCTGAGAGGGCTCCTGACGGAACCCTCTCCTGACTTCGTGTAGGCTTTTTCCGAGGAAAAAGCTTACGCGTACTTCTTGATCACTTCGTCGGCGACGTGTTGCGGCACCGGCTCGTAGTGATCGTATTGCATGGTGAACTGGGCGCGGCCCTGAGACATGCCGCGCAAGGTGTTCACGTAGCCGAACATGTTGGCCAGCGGCACGAAGGCGTTCACCACCGTGGCGTTGCCGCGCATGTCTTGGCCCTGGATCATGCCACGACGACCGTTCAGGTCGCCGATCACCGAACCCAGATACTCTTCCGGGGTCACGACCTCGACGGCCATGATCGGCTCGAGCAGCTTGGGAGCGCCCTTTTCACGCAGTTCCTTGAAGGCGGCGCGCGACGCGATTTCGAACGCCAGCACGCTGGAGTCGACGTCGTGGTACTTGCCGTCCGTCAGGGTCGCCTTGAAGTCGATCAGCGGGAAGCCGGCCAGCAGGCCGTTGTCCTTGACGGACTCCAGGCCCTTCTGGACGCCGGGGATGTATTCCTTCGGCACCGCGCCGCCGACGATGGCGCTTTCGAAGATGAAGCCCGAACCGGGTTCACCGGGTTCGAACGTGATCATGACGCGGGCGAACTGGCCCGTACCACCGGTCTGCTTCTTGTGGGTGTAGTCGATGTCGACCTTCTTACCCAGGCTTTCGCGATAGGCCACCTGCGGCGCGCCGATGTTGGCTTCGACCTTGTAGGTCCGCTTCAGGATGTCGATCTTGATGTCCAGGTGCAGCTCGCCCATGCCCTTCAGGATCGTCTGACCGCTTTCGAAGTCGGTCGAAACGGTGAAGGACGGATCCTCGGCGGCCAGCTTCTGCAGGGCGACGCCCAGCTTTTCCTGGTCGGCCTTGGACTTGGGCTCGACGGCGATCTCGATGACGGGCGCGGGGAATTCCATGCGCTCCAGGATGACCGGCGACTTCAGGGGATCGCACAGGGTGTCGCCCGTGCGGGTGTCCTTCAGGCCGGCCAGGGCGACGATGTCGCCGGCATAGGCTTCCTTGATGTCTTCGCGGTTGTTGGAGTGCATGAGCAGCATGCGGCCGACCCGCTCGCGCTTGTCGCGCGTGGCGTTCAGCAGGCCCATGCCGGTTTCCAGCTTGCCCGAATAGATGCGGCAGAAGGTCAGCGAACCGACGAAGGGGTCGTCCATGATCTTGAACGCCAGAACCGACAGGGGCTCTTCGTCCGAGGCCCGACGCACGACTTCTTCTTCGGTCTTGAAGTCGATGCCCTTGGTCGGCGGGATGTCCAGCGGCGACGGCAGGTAGTCGACCACGGCGTCCAGCAGCGTCTGCACGCCCTTGTTCTTGAAGGCCGAGCCGCAGAGGATCGGATAGAAGGCGCCGGTCAGCACGGCCTTGCGGATGCACTTCTTCAGCACGGCTTCCGAGGGCTCTTCGCCGCCCAGATAGGCTTCCATCGCCTCGTCGTCCATTTCGACGGCGGCTTCGACCAGATAGGCGTGGGCTTCCACGGCCTTGGCCATCAGGTCGGCGGGGATTTCTTCGTCGCGGAAGTTGGCGCCCAGGGCGTCGTTGTCCCAGACCACGGCCTTCATGCGGACCAGGTCGACCAGGCCGCTCAGCGAGGATTCCGAACCGATCGGGAATTGGATCGGAACAGCCTTGGCGCCCAGGCGGTCGCGGATCGACTCGACCGACTTGTCGAAGTCGGCGCCGATCTTGTCCATCTTGTTGACGAACACGATGCGCGGAACGCGATACTTGTCGGCCTGGCGCCAGACGGTTTCGGTTTGCGGCTCGACGCCGGCGTTGCCGTCCAGCACCGCCACGGCGCCGTCCAGGACGCGCAGGCTGCGCTCGACTTCAATGGTGAAGTCGACGTGGCCTGGGGTGTCGATGATGTTGAGGCGCTTGTCTTTCCAGAAGGCGGTCGTCGCGGCCGACGTGATCGTGATGCCGCGCTCTTGCTCCTGGTCCATCCAGTCCATGGTGGCGGCGCCGTCGTGAACTTCGCCGATCTTGTGCGACTTACCCGTGTAATACAGGATCCGCTCCGTCGTCGTCGTCTTTCCGGCGTCGATGTGCGCCATGATGCCGAAGTTACGGTAGTCTTCGATTTTATGCTGGCGGGCCATGGATCTAGCTCTGCGTGACAGCCCAGCCCCAATCTGGGGCGGGGACATTTAAACGTGCGGCGCGGGCGGTTTATCTCAAACCGCCCGCGCCTGAAAGAGTGCTGGTAAGAAAGGTTACCAGCGGTAGTGCGAGAACGCCCGGTTGGCTTCAGCCATCTTGTGGGTGTCTTCGCGCTTCTTCACCGCGGTGCCGCGGTTGTTGGAGGCGTCGAGCAGCTCACCGGCCAGCTTTTCGGTCATGGTGTTCTCGCCGCGCTTGCGGGCGGCGGTCACCAGCCAGCGGATGGCGAGGGCGCGGCGACGGTCCGGACGGACTTCCACAGGCACCTGATAGGTGGCGCCGCCAACGCGACGCGACCGGACTTCGATCGCCGGGGCGACGTTGTCCAGGGCGGAGTGGAAGGTCTCAAGCGGACCTTGGTCCTTGCGCTTGTTTTCCAGGATGTCGAAAGCACCATAGATGATGTTTTCGGCGACGGCTTTTTTGCCCTCGTACATCACGTAGTTCATGAACTTCGTGACAATCAGATCTCCAAACTTGGGATCCGGCAGGACTTGGCGTTTCTCGGCGCGACGGCGGCGGGACATCTTCTTCTATTCCTTACTTCGGACGCTTG
>NZ_JBAPVS010000017.1:0-40905 GCF_049283275.1 Caulobacter sp.
GACATTGGCTCCGCCGGCGGCCACGGCCTCCAGGCGCTCACGGGCCCAGCCGCGCGGCCCCACGCCCTGGCGTGCGCCGGCATAGAGGGCGACGACGGGGCGCAGCACCACAGGCGGGGTCTTGCCGGTCCAGTCCGTCAGCCACGCCGAGATCTCGGCCAGGCGGTCGCCGCCTCCGAAGCTCGAGATCGGAACGGCCGGCGCGTCGGCGGCCAATTTGCGGATGTCGTCGAAAGGAGAAGCGGTCATGGGCGCGGACTTAAGCCAGCCCGAGCCCGATGCAAAGGGCGCCCCTTGCGTCGGCGCCGCCAAGCGGCGAGATATCGCCGATGAGTTCGGACATCTCAGCCCCGGCGCAACGCCCTCCCCGCCCGATCGTCACGCCCTGCGTGAAGGTCTGCGCGGTCGACGGCATGACGGGCGTCTGCCTGGGCTGTCGGCGGACGCTGCCGGAAATCGCCGGCTGGTCGCGCCTCAGCGACGAGGAACGGGCGGCCATCATGACCGCCCTACCCCTCCGCCCCGACCCGATGGCGAGCCTGGGCTAGGCCCTAGTTCGAAACGCTCAGGAACGTCGAGCAAGCGCCCGAACGTTCGGCCAAGAGCTTTTCCTTTTTTGCGCCGGCGGCCTTGTCACCATCCTTCTGCGCGCCCGAAATCTTAGCGCGGGCCGAATTGAGGACGTGAGACTCCCGGTTGCCGGACTCCTTTTTCAGAAAGGCGTCGATATTGGCGGTGTCCAACTTGCCCAGACCGTCCGACGCGGCCAATCCGCGGCAGCGCGCCGCTTGCAGGAAATCAAAATCACTCACAGCGGTTCCGGCCTGGGCAGCGCCCGCGAGGGCCGAAGCGGCGATGATGGCGGTCAGGAGGATCTTTTTCATGGCGTCGTTCCCTCGACAAATATTGAGTTCGTGAACAACCATGTGCCGCCGCCACGTCCAGATTTGAAGTTAAATCGAAGTCATGTTGCACATTACTTCAATGTAATATTGATGTATGAAAGTATTACAACTTTTTAACTTGCCGTTTACTTACTAGGTTGTTAACTGTAAAAGCTCGCGAAAAAGATGATTCACAGGTTGAAAACCCATTCGCGACTAAACTCCCCGCAACGGCCGTAGAAGCGGCCACAAAGCCTGTATGGCGGGGTGACTTCGATGCTCAAGTTCGCGTCCATCGCGATCGTAGGCGCGCTCTCGGCGGTCGGGGCGGCGAAAGCCGTCGTATCGCTGGACGACCTGCGCCAGCCGGACCTGCGCGGTCCCGCCCCCGCCGTGGCCGCCGTCGACGACGGCGCCGCCCAAATCGTCAAGGCCGCCGACGGCCATTTCTGGGCCGAAGCCAAGGTCGACGGCCGCGCCGTGCGTTTCCTGATCGACACCGGCGCCACCGCCGTCGCCCTCAGCCAGACCGACGCTCAACGGCTGGGCATCGACACCAAGACCCTCGACTACAACTACCGGGTCATGACCGCCTCGGGCGAGACCCGCGCCGCCGCGGTCAAGCTGGCCAGCATTTCGGTGGCCGGCGCCCAGGTGCGCGATGTCGAGGCCCTAGTCGTCGAGAAGGGTCTGGAGACTTCGCTGTTGGGCATGACCTATTTGGGCCGGCTGTCCAGTTTCCAGGCCACGCCGCGCGCCCTGGTCCTGCGCTCTTAACCTAGACCGCGACGCTTTCCAGCGCCCGAGCTTCACGCGCGTCCATCGCCTGGCGCACGGCCGCCACGGCGCGGTCCACCACATCCAGCCCGGCCCCGGCCGCAACGCCTTCGACGGTCAGGATCCGCCGCCAGGCTCGCGCGCCCGGCATGCCGTGGAAAAGGCCCAGCATGTGGCGGCTCATCGCCGCCAGATGGGTGCCCGCCCCCAGTTGGGCGGCCATGTAAGGCTTGTACAGTTCGACCGCCGCGAACGCGTCGATATCGGCGACGTCCTCGCCGAACACCCGCCGATCGACCTGACCCAGCAAGCCGGGCTCGTGATAGGCCGCCCGACCCAACATCGCGCCGTCGACGTGTTCCAGCTGCTCCAGCGCCACGTCCAGGTCCGGGATCCCGCCGTTGATCACGATGGTCAGGTTCGGGCGCTCGGCCTTCAGGCGATGGACCAACGGATAGTCCAGCGGCGGCACGTCGCGGTTTTCCTTCGGCGACAGCCCCTTCAGCCAGGCCTTGCGGGCGTGGACCACGAAGCTGGTGACGCCGGCCCGGGCCGACAGGTCGACCAGCTCGAACAGGGCCTGCTCCGGATCCTGGTCGTCGACCCCGATCCGGCACTTGACCGTCACCGGCACCGACACCGCCGCGGCCATGGCCGCCATGCAGTCGGCCACCAGCTGCGGCTCGCGCATCAGGCAGGCCCCGAACCGGCCGCTCTGCACGCGATCGGATGGGCAACCGACGTTCAGATTGATCTCGTCATAGCCGTAGTCCTCGCCGATCTTCGCGGCGGCGGCCAGGTCGGCGGGCTCGGACCCGCCCAGTTGCAGCGCCACCGGATGCTGGGCGGCGTCGAACCCCAGCAGTTTTTCGCGGTCGCCGTTCAGCACCGCGCCGCTGGTGACCATCTCGGAATACAGCAGCGCCCGGCGCGACAGCACCCGATGCAGCGACCGGCAGTGGCGATCGCTCCAATCCATCATGGGGGCGACAGACAATCTATGCGCTTGAAATTGTTGCACTTTTCTCGTATCTTCAAAGGGTTCGTTCACGTCGTGTGCATTCCGTTTTACGCTATAGCACGACGTTTTTCGCGGCCTTTCGACGAGTCAGCGCACACGGAGCGCACACGAAAAATGGCCACCTTCACGAAGCTCCCACCCGGGTCGTGGCGCACCCGAGTTCGCCGCAAGGGTCGCTATATCAGCGAAACGTTCCTGCGCTGCGAGGACGCCAGGCAATGGGCGCTCCTCGCCGGGTTCGCCCAGGGCGCATCGGCGTGATCTTCGGGCTGCGGTACGAGCGCCGACGACGATCGTCGCTCGTGAAGAGCACGAGCGACGAGGTCCTTCCGGTCGAGCGTAAAGTCCGGCAACGGCGGTCGGCGCGCTACGGGCGAACCCCGTCCTCATCGGCGCCGTTGGGATCGGCGGCTTTTTGAGCGCCCTTGTCGGTCCAGCCCGGCGGCGCGCCGAAATTCTCCGCGACGAAACCCATAACGCCGGATCCGCGTCCGTACGCCTCACAGTCGACGTCCTTCTTCTTCCCGCCGAACTTAGGGAGCTTCATGGGCGAGCGTCGCTCGAAGGGCGTTTCGCCGGTCGTCAGCAGTTCGCCAAAATTCTCGCCGAAGACCGAGGCGAGCTGATAGGCGTCCGAGACCTCGGAAACCGTCGTTGAGCCCATCACGCTGACGTATTGGGCCCCGCGCGACCACACCATCGCCGCCTCTTGCTTCCCGGCGGGATTGAGCGCCTCGGCCTCGACTGTGAGACTGCCGAGCCCGAACGGCACGCGGGGCGTGACCATCGGAATGACGCTGACGAAACTGACCGCGACGGAGCCGGCGGCGGCGAGCCGATTGGTGATTCCAAGGTGGGTGATCGTCGCCTGGACGCTGAGGTCGGCCGGACCGGAGGGGCCCACCACATCGAGCCGCTTGCTCAAATCCTTGCAGAGGGCGCGATCGACGCGATTGACCACCAATTGGCGATCCGCGTCCGAGAGCTCGGACCCGACCCCGTTTTCAAACCGCGTGGGCGCGATGCGCACCGTGTTCGCGGCCAGAATGGCCTCCCTGTTCACCCGAATCTGCGATTTCGTCGACGTGTTGTTTGAAGGAGCGAGGCCTTCATACGACGTCAGCGCGCCGCTGCGGGTCGAGGGCGAGGAGGCGCAGGCGGCCAGGAACATCAGCGGGACCAGGGCGAAGGCTGTGGCAAGGGGCCGCTTTCCCTCGACGCGATCGCTATTCCTCAGCAATTTTTCCCTTTGGAAGCTGTAGATCACGCAATACCCCGCGCCCTTATCCGTCGAGGTCTGGGATTTGCGCGGTTGAGCGCGATCGCTAGACTTAAGGTTCATTCGTCGGTCTCCATCTCGCCCCGGCGGCAAACTTGAGCCCCAACCTTTCGCCAACCTTTCGGGTCACGAACAACCGCGGCGGCGGCGCGCGGGACGCCGTCTTCTGACTTGCGGCAAGAGGGACGGATCGTCCCCGTGCGGTCGTGTAGTACCAGGGCCGGCGCCTGGCCGCGCGGTCAATCGCGATGATCTACTCGCGTTGACGCTCCCTGCGCGCAGGGTCACCGAAGCGGCGCCCCCCAAGCCGAAACTCGACTCGGTTGGAGGCCTACGTCGGTCCCCAGGCCGGAAACAGCCTTTCAGCTCCGGGGCGTCCCGCAAATGCCGCGATCACATCGCCAGTGTACAGGCGCCAGGCATGGACCAGGGCGAAAGGTTCATGAAAGTTTGACCGGTCACGACGGCATGGGCGGCGGCCACATCGCCGATCCCGTTGTCAGGAGGCGCACCATGTCCACCCGCTTCAAGGTTCGCGACCGCAAGCCGCTCAGTCAGGGAAGCGGACGGTCTCTGGTCTGGGCCTTGTTACCCTCCGTCGTCCTGGTCATGGCCACGGCTTTCTTGGCGGTCCAGGTGCTGGGCATCGATCCAGGCGGGGGCGCCCCGTCGCTCGCGGAGCGCTTGGATGTTGGTCGTCTGGCCCGCGAGGCGAACGAGCACCTGTTCGTGCTCAGCTTTGTTGTGCTGTTGATGATGGCGGGCGTCCTGGCCGCGTTGCATCTTGGCCTGCAGCCCCTGCGGAAGATATCCGAGCGCGCCGCCAGCATCGGCCCCGCCACAATCAGCCAACGGCTGCCCTTGAACGCGGCCCCACGGGAGATTGCGCCCCTGGTCGTCGCCTTCAACGCCGCTCTCGACCGCTTGGAGGCCGGATGGCGGGCCCAGCAGGAATTCTCGGCCAACGCCGCGCACGAACTTCGAACGCCCTTGGCGACCTTGCGCGCGCAGGTCGAAAGCCTGCTTGAGCCGGAAGACCGGAAGGACGCCATTGAGGAGTTCGACCGCCTCTCGCGCCTCATCGCCCAGTTGCTGACTCTTGCCGAGGCGGACAGCGGCGAGGAAACACCCCGAGGCCCCTTCGATTTGGTCGCGGTCGCCCACACTGTCACGAGCGAGATGGCCGGCTCCATCCTCGCAAGCGGTCGTGACGTCGCGTTCGAAAGCGCTCACGACAAATGGAACTGCCATGGTGCGCCCAGCCTGGTGGAAGTGGCCTTGCGTAACCTGCTCGAAAACGCCACGCGCCATACGCCGGCCGGAAGCGAGATTCTGGTGTCGATCGAGCTCGGCGGCCAGCTCGTCGTCAGCGACAACGGACCCGGCGTGCCGCCAGGCTTTCAGGACCGCCTTTTCCGAAGGTTCAGCAAGGCCGACACTCGCGGATTCGGGGCGGGTCTCGGGCTCTCGATCGTTGACCGGATAATGGCGCTGCATGGCGGCGAGGTGCGACTGGCCCCCTCCCCCGTCGGGGCGCGCTTCGTGCTGGACTTCTCCTGGCGTGGCGATGCCGGGCTTACCAACGCACACCGGTCGCGCACCTCAAGACTATGGCCGCGCTCAATGTCGCCCTCCGCGGCGCTGACCGTCGATTATCGCGTTGAACACGCATGAGGGTGCTTTTCATCGAGGATAACGCCAAGCTGGGCGAGGCCACCCGGAAGTCTCTTGCCCGGACGGGCTTCGCGGTCGATCTCTTCGAGACACCGGAGGACGGGTGGCACGCCTTGCAGGTGGCTCCCTATGACGTCGTCATCCTCGACATCATGTTGGCGGAGCAAAGCGGACTGGACCTACTGGCTCGCCTGCGCGCTGCTGGATTGTCGACGCCCGTGCTGCTCCTCACGGCTCTGGGAAGCATCGGCGAGCGTGTCCACGGCTTGAACGCCGGCGCGGACGACTACCTGGTCAAGCCCTTCGCCATCGAGGAGCTTGTGGCGCGGCTGCGCGCTTTGGGGCGGCGACCGCTTCCTCTGGCCGACCCAGTGATCCGCCTTGGCGACATCGTCTACGACAGCGCGTCCCGGGAACTCTCGGTGCGCGATGGGCAAGCCAGCCTGTCGCGCTGCGAAAGCGTCGTCCTCGAGCGATTTCTACGCGCGCCGGACCGGGTGATCACCAAGGCCCAACTCGGCGAAAGTCTCCACTCGCTCGAAGAGGACTTCACCGACAATTCGATCCACGTTCACGTCCACAGGGTGCGCCGGAAACTGGCGGACCTGGGCGCTCACGTCTCGATCCGAGCCCTGCGTGGGTTGGGCTACATGGCGGTGATCAGGTCGGCCGGTAATTCTCCGCCTGCGGGAGTCGGCGAGCGCTCAAGCTGAAAGGATTGCGCGCCTTTGCGCGCATCTCGGCGGGACTTCGGGTTCCCAAGCCTATTTTCAAGCTCAGGGACGCGCCTGGGCCAGGTAGGTTTCGCCCTGCTTGCGGACCACGCGGATCAGCGAGCCGATCGAGTGGTCGACGTCGATCAGGTGAAGGCCCCACGACAGGTCCACGCCCGTGCGCCGGATGATCTGACCGCCCAGCTCGTCAGTGCGCGGATCGCTCGGGACCGCGTTCACATGCAGGGCAAGATAGTTGAAGTCGCCGTTCTCGACGCATTCGGTGGAGATCAGGCCGGGCGTCTTGACGAAGAAGGTTCCGATCGGGCGCATGGGCCGCACCCACTCCGGCGGGATGTCGCCCCCCGAGCCGTTCAGGAATCCCTTGGTGATGAAGTAGGACTCCGGCTTGCCCGTCCCGCCCGCCAGGCCGGCGGGATTGACGCAGGCCGCACGCAGCCCGTCGCGGGCCTTGCCGAAGCGCGAGCCGGCTGGCGGCGGCAGGCGGTCGCGGAAGGTGACGTAGGTGATCACGCAGCCGACCTGAGTGGCGGCGCGGCACAGCGGGACCGACTTGAACGAACCGCCGACGTCCTTGCCCGGCGGGACCATGACCAGCCCGCCCAGCAGCAGGGCCGAGATCATCTGTTTCTGGACGGGCTTGCCCTCGATCTCCTCGGCGATCAGCCGGGTCAGCATGACCGTGCCCTGGCTGTGGCCGATCAGGACGACGCCGCGGCCCTTGTTCTGGTGGGTCAGGTACCAATTCCAGGCTTCGACCACGTCCGAGAAGCCGCCAAGATCCGGAGGCGGTTGCGCGCCGACCGGAGCCGGGCCGCCGGCGGCGGCCCGCAGACGCCGCAGGGTCCCCTGGCGGTAGAGCGGGGCGAACTGACGACAGACCGATCCGAACCGGGCGAACTGCACCTTGACGTCGTCCCACTCGGCCGCGTCGGGCGAGAAATCCGAGATCCAGCCGGAATCGTTGGAGACGGTGGGATAGACGAAGAAGCAGTCGATCTTCGGATCCTTGGCCGGAACGTATCGTTCCAGCGTCATCCCGCCGTTGGGCGCGATCACCGTGGCGTCCAGATCGACCTTGCAGCGATTGTCCAGCAGGTCGGGTCGGCACAGCCACAGCGCCGGGTCGGCATAGTCGGGGTGCTGGACGGCCGGGTCGGGCGCCTGGACCTGGGCGTGGGCGGCGCCGTGCGCGAACGCCAGCGCCATCAGCCCCATCAGCCCTCGGAACAAGTTGGACAACGCCTTCATCGGTAACCCTCCCTGACCGGGCGTCATGTCGCGCCCTTGGAACTCGAAGCCCGGGCGCCGAAGCGCCTTTCAGATCACCGCTCGGCCGCGACCGCGGCGATCATGCCCGCGCTGGCCACCTCGCGCTCGGCCTGGGTGAAGCCGTAGGCCGGGACGATCTCGCCAGCCCGCTCGGAAATCCCCGCCCATTGGCGGATCACCTGTTCGCCCGCGTCCGAACCGCCGCCGATATAGCGACCGTCGGTCAAGGTGACGTTGGCGACGGCGAAGTGGCCCGCGCCGGCGCAGAGGATGGCCCGGGTCGGGGCGTCCTCGACCGTCAGGGCCAGCAGCCCGGGGCTGACGAAAGCGGGATCCAAGCGTGCGAGGCTGGCTTCGGAAAGCACGCCCTCGGTCATGCCGGTCGCCGCCGTCGGGGCCAGGCAGTTGACCCGCACATTGTACTTCTCGCCCTCGATGGCCAGGGTCTGCATAAGGCCGACCAGCGCCATCTTGGCCGCCCCGTAGTTCGCCTGGCCGAAGTTGCCGTAGAGGCCAGAGGACGAGGTGGTCATCACGATGCGGCCGTAACCCTGCCCGCGCATGATCTCCCAGACGGCCTTGGCGCAGACCGCCGCGCCCATCAGGTGGACGTCGACCACCAGGCGGAAGTCGTCGAGGCTCATCTTGGCGAAGCTCTTGTCGCGCAGGATGCCGGCGTTGCTGATCAGGATGTCGATGCGGCCCCAGTGGTCCATGACCCGCGCCACCATCGCGCCGATCGCGGCCTCGTCGGTCACCGAGGCGGCGACGCCGATCGCCTGCTGCCCCGTGGCGACGATCTCGGCGGCCACGCGGTCGGCGGCCTCCTGGGTCAGGTCATTGACCACCACCTTGGCGCCCTGGCTGGCCAGGTACAGCGCATGGGCGCGGCCCAAGCCCCCGCCGGCCCCGGTGACGATCGCGACGCGTCCTTGCAGCAACATTCAGGCTTCCTTCTCAAACTCGCGAACAGGGTCGCGTTATTCGCTCACTATACCGCTAGTGAATATCTTGAACAGACTCATCCCCCGCCAGGCGAGCGATCCTAGCCTTTGTCCGCCCCCGCCCCGCCGCACACCGACAGGAAGCCCGCGGCCATGAAGGTGGCCATGCGGTCCTTCACCGCGACGAAGTCGTCCGACTTGCAGACCCCGCCCGAAAGCTTGTCGATCCGCCCCGTACGCGCCAGGGTCAGCATCAGCGCCCCCGTGACGAAGTGGTAGCCCCAGAACACGTCGGCCTCCGAGCAGTCCGGCAGCGCCTTCTTGAGCAGGTCGATCAAGCGCAGCACCACCGGGTCGAAGTGCTCGTCCATCAGGGCCGCGCCCCATTCGGGGGCGTTGGCGACCTGGGCGCCCAGCGCGGCGTAGTTCTTCCACCCCTCCCCGCCATCGATGTACAGATCGAGGTCGGTGTCGAGGAAGGCGCGCAGGGCGCCCTCCACCGTCGGCTTGCCGTCCGTGGCCTTGTCGTACTCGTCCAGGGCCCGCATCCGGCGCTCGCTGGTGATCGACGCCCGCCGAGCGAAGACCGTATCGAACAGGGTCTTCTTGTCGTCGAAGTAGTAGTTCATCAGCGTGTGGTGCGCGCCGACCCGCTTGGCCACGTCCTTGAGCGTGACGCCGTACAGTCCGTGCTTGGAGAACAGATATTCGGCCGCATCGAGAATCTGCTCCATCATCTCGGCGCGCTGCTCGGCCTTTTTGGTGGAGCGTCGACGAGGTTGGGCGTCTTGAGGCACGAGGCGGAGTTCCGTTTCGAACGTGACGAGCCTGTCGGAGAAGACAGACATGGGAGCGGGCGAACGCGTCACCCGCCGCCATACTCCGATCGCAGTCGAATTTTGTCGATCTTTCCGGTGGACGCCAGGGGCATGCGCTGCAGGCGGTAGATCGCATCCGGAATCCACCACGAAGCGACCCGACCCCGCAGCGAGGCCAGCAGGGCCTCATCGCTGACTTCGCCCTGCGTCTCGACCAGCAGGATCGGTCGCTCGCCCCACTTGGCGTCGGACCGGCCGATGACCGCGGCCAGCGAGACTTCGGGCAGCGCCCCGACCACCGCCTCGATCTCGGCGGGATTGATCCATTCGCCGCCGGACTTGATCAGGTCCTTGGCCCGGCCGGTGATCATCAGGTTGCCCGCCGCGTCGATGCGCGCCAGGTCGCCGGTGGGGAACCAACCGTTGGCGTCGGTCGCCGGCGCGTCATGGCCGAAATAGCGCTGGACCACCGCCGCCCCGCGAACCCGCAGGTGGCCTTCGGCGTCGCGCTGCTGGGAAAGCGGGGTCCCGTCGGCGTCGGTCAGCAACAGGTCCACGCCGATGGCCGGACGGCCCGAGAGCGCCGCCTGAGACGGCGCGCTCAGCGGCGCCACCGTGCCGGTGGGCGACAGCTCGGTCATGCCCCAGCTGGTCTGCACCCGCACGCCCAGGCGCTGTTCGATGCGCTCCATCAGGGCCGGCGCCATCGGCGCGCCGCCGACGATGATGCGCTGGAGCGACGGCAGCTCGCCGCCGGTCGCTTCCAGATGCTCGACCAGACCCAGCCATACGGTCGGCACCCCGACGCCGACCGTCACGGCCTCGGCGGCGATCAGGCGCGCCAGGCTGGCGCCGTCGGCGTGGCGTCCGGGCAGGACCAGCTTGGCGCCGACGGCCGGGGCGGCGAACGGCAGACCCCAGGCGTTGGCGTGGAACATCGGCACCACCGCCAGGATGCTGTCCGAGCCCGAGATCGCCATCCCGTCGACCTGCAGCGCCCGCAGGGTGTGCAGGAAGCTGGAACGATGCGTGTAGGTCACCCCCTTGGGCGCGCCTGTGGTGCCGGAGGTGAAACACAGGCCGCAAGGCGCGGTCTCGTCGAAGCCGCCCCAGACCACCTCGCCCGTCGCTTCGGCCAGCAGCGGCTCGATCGGCGCCGCCGAGGGCGCGCCTTGCGGGGCCTCCTCGCCGACGGCGTCGATGAGCAACAGGTGCTCGATCCCGGGAACGCGGTCCAGGATCTGGCCGGCCAGCGGGGCCAGATCGGCCGACGCAATCAGGATGCGCGCCTGCGACTGGACGATCATCGAGGCCAGATGCTCGGCGGTCAGGCGCGGGTTCAGCGTGTGGCAGACCGCGCCCATGCCCATGATCGCGTACCAGGCCTCGAGGTGGGCCTGGGAGTTCCACGCCAGGGTGGCCACGCGGTCGCCGACGCCGACGCCCAGACCGGCCAGCATCGCCGACACCCGGCGGCTGCGGACCATCAGGTCGGCATAGCCGATCCGTTCGGTCCCACCACCGTCCCGCGCGGTCACCACCTGGGCATCGGGGCGCCATTTGGCCGCGTGCTCCAGGAACTTGTCGAGCGTCAACGCGAACGCCTGCATCTCACCATCGATCATAGGGCGTACTCGTTATCCGCACGGGCCGGTCTTGGGCGGAAGCGGCGGCGAGACGACGCCGACGTTCCAGTTCCACGGGGTGTCGCCTTGCGCCCGACGACGGCACATGACGGCTTCGTTCAGTTCGTACATGCCTGGCCGCAGACGGACGCCCGGCTGGGGCCCCTCGACGAAGGCCATGTAGGCGCGCTCGCCGCCGTACGGCTTCCAGGCGGGTTCACCTGCCGCCTTGGGGACGCCGTCGCGGGCGAACGAGGTCCAATAGCCGATCATGGCCGTCGACAGCTTCGTTTCGGCGGGGGTGTCCGGGTTCTTCGGCCAGGCCGGCGGGGTCGTTTTCGCCGTACCGAAGACATAGGGGATTTCGCTGGCGTGGAAGCCGTGCAGTCCCGCCGCGTCCGCCGCCGGATAGCCGTGGTCGAACAGGTAGAGATAGCCCGGCGCGCCGGCGGCCGTCTGCTTGGCGACCAGCCGTTCGGCGGTCCAGCCGTAGAGGGCGTCGCGCGGCGCCAGCAGCACGCTTTCGGGTATGTCGCTGGACGGATAGAGCTTCAGGAAATCGTCGGCGAGATCGCCGTAGCGCTTGCGGATCTCGGCCTCGTAGGCGGCCGCGTCGGCGGGCGGCGGCGGGGCCAGGAAGCGCAGCGAGCGGATCTCGCCGCTGTTGAAGCCGGCCAGGATCGGCGCATGGGCCTGCTGGCCGCGATCGAAGACGTCGACCAACTGGGCCGGCAGCACCTTGCCGTCGACCGCGCCGAAGGTCTGGAAGCCCGCCATCAGGGCCGAGGTCGTCAGGGTTTCCGCGTCCATGGCCCGCAGGTCGGCCAGGCTCTTGGCGCCCAGCTTGGCGGCCGTCGCCGCGCCCATGGCCTCGGCCGGGACGTGACCGAACCTGGGCTCACGCAGGTCGGGCGTGGAGATCATGTAGGCGCTCTGGGCGATCGCCTTTTGGAACAGGCCGCGCGCCGGCGGCGAGGCCATCAGATACATGACGCTCAAGCCGCCGGCCGACTCTCCGGCGATGGTGACATTGGCCGGATCGCCCCCGAAGGCGGCGATGTTGTTCTGGACCCAGCGCAGGGCGGCGATCTGGTCCAGCAGGCCGTAATTGCCCGAGACGTGGTCCGGCGATTCGGCGCTGAGCTCGGGATGGGCCATGTAGCCCAGCACGCCGAGGCGATAGTTGATCGAAACGACGACCAGCCCCTGCTTGGCCAAGGCCGTGCCGTCGTACATCCCCTCGCTGCTGGCGCCGGCGATCAGCGAGCCGCCGTGGATCCAGACCAGGACCGGGGCCTTCTTGATCTCTTCAGGCGCCCAGATGTTCAGCGACAGGCAGTCCTCGCTCATCGCCTTCAGCGGCGAGCTGTAGATGCCGCCGGGACGGGGCTTGGGCTGTTGGCAGGCCGGACCGAAGTCGAGCGCCTCACGCACGCCGCTCCAGGCCGGCGCGGCGACCGGCGGCTTCCAGCGCAGCGCGCCGACGGGGGCGGCGGCGTAGGGCACGCCCTTGAAGACCTTCAGACCGCCTTGCTCGACACCGCGAAGCGCGCCCGCCGGAGCCTGGACCACGGACGGATCGGCCCGCGCCGCATCCGGCGTCAGGATCGACAGCGCCGAAAGCGCCAGGGTGAACGCCAAAGTTCGGGCGGCGATCCGGCGACCGGCGGCGACGGCCAATTTGGATGGCTGAGCCTTCATCAATGTTCCTCCCCGCATCGGCGTCGGTCGTTCGCCAACGGCGCCAAACAGCGTGCCGACGATCCCGAGGCCTGTCAATCTTCACTCTCTTGCGCGTGAATATTGCCTTCCAGCGTGTTTAGGCACATGCTCCAGGAAAGCCAAGCTCGAAGAATAACGGCTGGGAGGAAAGCCTTTGAAGACCACGCGTATCGTAGCGCCGCGGACCCGTCCGCGCGATCAGTCGAAGCTGACGGCCCGCCGATGAACGCTTCGCCCTCTCCCCTGCCCCAAGCGGATCAGATCGCGCGCCCGAGCGCCGTCACCGGCCGCGCCTGGATCGTCCTGGCCACCCTGTGGTTCGTCTATGTCCTGAACTTCCTGGACCGACAACTGATGTCGATTCTGGCCAAGCCGATCCAGGACAGCCTGCATGTCACCGACGGCCAGCTGGGCCTGATCGGCGGCCTCTATTTCGCGATGTTCTACTGCTTCATCGCCATTCCGGTCGGCTGGCTGGCCGACCGCACCAACCGCGTCGCGGTGCTGTCCCTGGCCTGCGGAATCTGGAGCGCGGCGACGGCGGCCTGCGGATTCTCCGCCAACTATGCGCAGTTCGCCGTGTCGCGGATGACGGTCGGCTTCGGCGAGGCCGGCGGCGTGCCGCCCTCCTACGCCATCATCTCCGACTATTTCCCGCCGGGTAAGCGCGGCACGGCTCTGGGGATCTACAACCTCGGCCCGCCGGTCGGGGCGGCGCTGGGCATCGCCTTCGGCGCGGCGATCGCCGCGGCGTTCGACTGGCGTCACGCCTTCGTCCTGCTGGGCGCGGTCGGGGTCGTGACGGCGGTCATCCTGCCGTTCGTCGTCAAGGAGCCGCCGCGCGGCGGCCTGGACGGCCTGGCCGGCGCGGCTCCCGTGAAGGCCGGCTTCTGGTCGACTCTGAAGATGTTCTTCTCGCGCCCGACCCTGGTGCTGGCCGCCCTGGGCAGCGGGGCGACCCAGTTCGTCACCTATGGCCTGGGCAACTTCACCACCCTGTTCCTGATGCGCGAGAAGGGCATGGCGCTGGGCGATGTCGCGCTGTGGTACGCGCTGGTGGTCGGGATCGGCATGAGCGCCGGCATCTTCGTCTCCGGCCGGGTGATCGACCGCTACACCCAGAAGTCCAAGATCGCTTACGCCATGGCGCCGGTCATTTCGCTGACCCTGGCCATCCCGTTCTATATCGGCTTCGTCTGGGCCCCGACCTGGCCGCTGGCCCTGGTCTTCCTGATCGGCCCGACCTTCCTGAACTACTTCTATCTGTCGTCGGCGGTGACGCTGGTGCAGCAGGAGGTGCGGCCCGAACAGCGCGTCATGTCCGGCGCGCTGCTGCTGTTGATCATGAACTTCATCGGCCTGGGCCTTGGCCCGACCTATGTCGGGGCGGCCAGCGACTTCTTCCGCGCCAGCCATCCGCACAATTCCTTGCAGATGGCGCTCTACACGCTGGTGCCGTTCTACGTGGTGGCGGTGGGGCTGTTCCTGTGGCTGGCCCGGATCTTCGCCCGAAACGAACGGGAAGGCGGTTAGCCCTTTAAGCTCCGTGCGTGGTCCTCGTCCTCCGACAAGCTCAGGATGAGGACCATTGCTGGCCAAACGCTAGAAGAACCTCATCTGAGCCTGTCGAAGGACGCGGGCTTTACGCCTTCAGCGCGATGAAGCCCGCGGCCATGAACCGGGCGATCCGTTTCTTGACCGCCGGGAAGTCGTCGGAGTGACAGACGCCGCTCGACAGCCGATCGATCCGCCCCGTGCGCGCCAGGGTGTTCATCAGCGCGCCGCTGACGAAATGATAGCCCCAGAAGATCTCTTCGTCGGGGTAGTTCGGCAGCGCCCTTTTCAGGATGCCGACCAGCTTCAGCACGACAGGATCGAAGTGCTGGTCCATCAGCGCGGCGCCTTCGGGAGTGTTGCTGACGCGCGCGCAGAAGGCGGCGTAGTTCATCCAGTGCTCGCCGCCCTCGTAATAGAGGTCCAGGTCTGTATCGAGGAAGGCGTGCAACGCGCCTTCGACGGTCGGATTGTCGCCCGCCGCCTGCTCGTATTGTTCCAGGGCGACCATGCGCCGCCCCGCCGTCACCCCGGCTCGGCGCGCGAACACGGCCTCGAACAGGTTCACCTTGTCCTTGTAGTAGTAGTTCAGCAGCGTCGTGTGGATGCCCACCCGCTTGGCCACGTCGCGCAGGGTCACGCCATACAGACCGTTCTGCGAGAACAGATATTCGGCCGCGTCCAGAATCTGCTCAAGGCTCTGAGCACGCTGCTCGGCCTTGGTGCGCCGCCCCGTCTTGGTGTCCTCAGCCGTAACGCCCGCCAAACCGTCCTCCTGGTGTCAGCCTGTGCGTAGTCGGGGCGCGGTGCGCTCCTGTCAATCGGTCGCGTAGCGTCAATCGCTTCAAACGCACCTGAATCAAGATCGTTGAACAATGATCTATTGACGCTGCCGCGACGAATGTACAACACTCACTCTTGTGAGAATGAGCGTTAAGTGACTCATTCGACGGGGAGGTCGCAAATGAAAATCGGGCTTACAAGCGTGTCGAGCGTCGCGCTCATGATCGGGATCGCCGGTTTTGCGTCGCAGGCATGGTCGCAGGACGCGCAGAACCAGGCCACGCAGGTCGAGGAAGTCGTCGTCACCGGCTCCAACATCCGGGGCTCGGCGCTCGACGCCGCCCTCCCCGTCGAGGTCTATTCCCAGCAGGCGCTGGAAAAGCAGGGATCGCCATCGGCCCTGGAGTTCGCCAAAAGCCTGACCATTTCCGGCCCGACGACGGGCGAGTCCTACTATTTCGGCGGCCCCAACCTTGTGGGCTCGGTGAACTACAATCTGCGCGGCCTCGGCGCGGACAAGACGCTGGTCCTGCTGAACGGCCGGCGGATGAACCAGAACACCGCCAACGTGCCCGCGATCGCCCTGGCCCGCACGGAGATCCTCAAGGACGGCGCGGCGGTGATCTACGGCGCCGACGCCACCGGCGGGGTCGTCAACTTCATCACCCGGGACCGTTTCGTCGGCCTGGAGACCCAGGCGCAGTACAAGTACATCGACGGCTCCAAGGGCGACTATTCGGTCGGCGTCATGGCCGGGGTCGGCGAGGACCGGGTCAATCTGCTGGTCTCGGCCGAGTATGAGCACCGCTCGCGCCTGGACACCCTGGACCGCGATTTCACCAAGCCCTCGTTGACGCCGGGGACCGGCTACAATCCCGCGCCGTGGTCGACCCTGACCAACCTGACCGGCTGGCAACCGCGCGGCGCCCTGCCCGCCGTTCCCACCGCCACGGACGTCGGCGAATGGGGTCCGGCTCTGGGCGGCATCGTTTCGGACTTCACCCCCGCCAGCTGCGCCGCGGTCGGCGGTCGCTACGACAACAACTTCACCTGCGCCTACAACTACATTCCCTACTACCGCCTGGTGGAGAACCAGGACACCTACCGCCTCTACGCCCAGATCAAGGCGGAGGTCACCGACCACATGAAGTTCCACGCCGACGCGTCCTACGGCAAGGTGGACCTGCCGCAGGTGATGGGGTCGCCGGCCCAGCCGGTGTCGCGCGGTCCGGCCCTGACCACCGGGGCCGTCAACCAGTTCTACGTGCCGATCACCAACCCGTTCGCGGCCGAGTTCGCCGCCGCGAACGGCATCACCGGCGCCCAGGGCTTCACCCCGACCACCTACCGGCTGTTTGGCCACGGCGGGAATCCCTACTATTCCGGCGGCGACGGCTTCGGCGTGGCCGACAAGATCACCAACAAGGTCTGGCGCGTGTCGGGCGGCATCACCGGCGACTTCGGCGATCTGGCCCCGTTCGCCAAGGCCGTCGGCTACGACTTCAACCTGACCTATAACGACGCCTACAACTTCAACACCCACGCCGACACGATCGGCTATCGCCTGCAAGAGGCCCTGAACGGCTTCGGCGGCGCCGGCTGTCAGGCCACCGACCTGGACCCGACCCGCTTCGGCACCCAGAACCCAGGCGCGGCCGGCAAGAACGGCTGTATGTGGTGGAATCCCTTCTCCAGCTCGTTCAAGGGCCAACCGGTCCTGGACCTGGCCAACCCCAACTACATCGCCGGCCACGAGAACCCCGAGGACCTGAGCCTCTGGATGTTTGACCCGCGCGCCGTCGAAACCAAGAGCAACAACTTCACCGCCGACCTGGTGTTCAACGGCCAGTCGGGACTCAAGCTGCCCGGCGGCGAGGTCGGCTGGGCCCTGGGCGCCCAGTACCGCACCTTGGAGAGCCGGCAGATCGTCACCAGCCCGTTCAACAACGGGACGGTCCAGTGCGAATGGCCGCGCGGCACCACCAGCGCCAACGGCGTGGGTTCGCCGAACCTGGAAGCCAATCCCACAGCGACCAACAGCCCGAACTTCCGCGGCTGCACCCCCGACGCGCCGGGCCCGTTCGTCCTGTTCGCCCCGACCATCCCCGCCCAGGCCGAACAGAGCCAATACTCGCTGTTCGGCGAACTGCAGGTGCCGCTGCTGTCGAACGTCGACATCCAGCTGGCCGTCCGCAAGGAGGAATTCTCCAACGATCTGGGCACGACGGTCTACAAGGTGTCGGGCAAGTGGAACGTCTGGGGTCCGCTGACCCTGCGCGGCTCCTACGGCACCAACTACCAGACCCCGCCGCTGGGCGTCACGCCGGGCGCGATCACCGTGGCCGCCCGCACCTACACGGTCGCCGCCAACAACTGGCTGGCCGCCCAGTTCATCACCGACGCCGACCTCAAGCCCGAGACCGCCAAGACCTCGAACATCGGCGCGATCTGGCAGAGCCGCGGCTTCGCCGACGATCACAACTTCCGCCTGATCGTCGACTATTTCGACATCCGGACGGAGGACCAGATCGGCCAGGTCGCCGATCCCAACCAGATCGCCAGCCTGGTGTTCAACGGGGCCGGCGGCAGGATCACCACCTGCGATCCCGCCGTCCAGCCGCTGCTGCGCCGCATCACCTTCAACGGCGCCTGCACGGTCGGCATGAGCGGCGTGGGAACCTTCTCGGCGGTGTCCACCCGTTACGGCAACGGTCCTGGCCAGACGACCAAGGGCTTCGACATCCAGACCAGCTATGGCCTGCCGGTGGGTCCGGGCAATCTGGACGTCAACCTCACCGCCACCCGGGTGACCGAGCTGAAGACCGGCCCGACCACCCTGGACGGCGTGACGATCTCGACCGGCGATGATCGCCTGGGCACGCTGAACTTCGCGACCTTCGCGCAGGCGGCTCCGAAGTGGCGCGCCAACCTCGGCGTCAACTACGGCCTGGGTCGCCAGAACTTCCGCCTCGGCGTCAATTTCGTCTCGGCCGTCAAGGACGAGCGGGTCGGCGTGCAGTACGGCGAAGACGGCGAGAACTGGATCACCACCGACTTCACCTACCGCGTGGAGTTGGACGGCGACATGGCGCTGACCCTGACTGCGGCCAACATCTTCGACCGCGATCCGCCGCCCGCCCAGGAGGAGTTCGGCTACGACCCGTGGACCGGCAACCCGATCGGCCGGACCCTCGAGATCGGCATCAAGAAATCGTTCTAGGTTCCTTCCTGCCTTGGGCGGACGGCTTGGCCGTCCGCCCTTTTTTCTGTCCAATGACCACGGCCGAAACCCATCGGCCGGACGCGGCGGCCGCCCGAGGGAGACGAGCATGAGCACAAGCGAGCCCTCGGCTGTCGGGCGTCGCGGCGTTCTGGCGGCCGCCGGCGCGGCGTTGGCCCTTTCGCCGGACCTCGCCAAGGCGGCCGACAAGGCCAGACGGCCCGCGCCGCCCGGCTTCCTGTGGGGGACGGCGATCTCGGCCTACCAAAGCGAGGGCGGCAACACCAACAGCGACGCCTGGCTGATGGAGAACATCCAGCCCAGCATGTTCAAGGACCGCTCGGGCGACGCCTGCGACAGCTATCACCGCTACGCCGAGGATTTCGCCATCGCCGGCGGCCTTGGCCTGAACTGCTATCGCATGGGCGTGGAGTGGGCGCGGATCGAGCCCAGCGAGGGCTTCTTCTCCGAAGCGGAACTCGACCACTACGCCCGCGTGCTGGAGGCCTGCCGCGCGCGCGGCCTCAAGCCGATGGTGACGCTGAACCATTTCACCACGCCGCTGTGGTTCGCCAAGCGGGGCGGCTTCGAGGTTCCCGACGCGCCCCAGCTCTTCGCCCGCTACTGCAAGAAGGTGATCGAACGGCTGGGTCCCCTGATGGACAAGGTCACCACCTTCAACGAGGCCAACATCCGGCTGCTGGTCGACCTGATGCCGGGCGTCCAGTCGGCGATCCCCTTGGTCAAGGCGGCCATCGCCGCAGCGGCCAAGGCCACGGACTCGCCGCGCTTCTCGCGCCTGGCCTATGCGGATCCCCAGGTGGTGACGCCGATCATGATCGAGGCCCATCGCCAGGCCTACGACGCCATCAAGCAGGCCCGGCCCTCGCTGCCCGTCGGCCTGACCCTGACCACCCAGGACATCCAGTCGGCGACCGATCCGGCCCTGGTCGAGGTCTATCAGCGCCGGCTCTACGGCGACTGGGTCGAGGTGGCGCGCACCCACGCCGACTTCTTCGGGGTGCAGACCTACACCCGCTTCGTGGTCGACGAGAACGGCGTGCGCCCCCCGCCGAAGGGCGCCGAGCTGACCCTGTCGGGCTACGAGTTCTATCCCCAGGCCTTGGCCAACACGATCCGCTGGGCCCACAAGGCGATCGGCAAGCCGATCTACGTGACCGAGAGCGGCATCGCCACCCATGACGACGCCCGTCGGATCGCCTTCATCGACCAGGCGCTGGACGGCGTGCGCCAATGCCTGGACGAGGGCATCGCGGTCCACGGCTATCTCTACTGGTCGCTGCTGGACAATTTCGAATGGACATCCGGTTACGGCGTTCCGTTCGGCCTCGTCGCCGTGGATCGCCAGACGTTCAAGCGGACGCCCAAACCGAGCGCTGTGCACCTGGGCCGGATCGCCCGCGCGAACAGGATCTGAAACGCGCCGGCGCGCGCCGCCGAAGTGAGTCGGCCCGAAACGCGCGCATTCGGGACGGCGGCGCCCTCCGTCGCGGACCGATATCCTCATAGTCAGGCGGCGGGCGCGAAAACATGCCGGTCCCGGGGCAAGTTGCGGCTCGATTTTTAACGACAACGTTGTCATTGAAAACATTGGCCTTTTCCGACCGGCTTGCCGCGTTATGGTGCGCTCAAGGCGAACATTAGTTTCGCCAACTTGCAGCAGGACGACACATGCAGAACCAAGGGCCGGGCGCCAACGCGCCCCCGACGAACCACGCGCGTCTATTGGCGTGGGTGGACGAGGTCGCCGCGCTGACCAAGCCGAAGGCCGTTCACTGGTGCGACGGCTCCGACGCGGAATGGACCGCCCTGACCGACGAACTGGTCGCCGCCGGCACGCTGAAGCGTCTCAACCCTGATCTTCGGCCCAATTCGTTCTATGCCGCCTCGGACCCGCGCGACGTCGCCCGCGTCGAAAGCCGCACCTTCATCTGCTCGCAAGACCAGGCCGACGCCGGTCCGACCAACAACTGGCGCGATCCGGTCGAGATGCGCGACACCTTGAACGGCCTGTTCGACGGCTGCATGCGGGGCCGCACGATGTATGTCGTGCCCTTCTCGATGGGCCCGGTCGGCTCGCCCATAAGCGCCCTGGGCGTGGAGATCACCGACAGCGCCTATGTCGCCGTCTCGATGCGGGTGATGACCCGCATGGGTCAGGCGGCGCTGGACGCCCTGGGCGACGACGG
Source organism: Caulobacter sp. (assembly GCF_049283275.1). Lineage (GTDB taxonomy): Bacteria > Pseudomonadota > Alphaproteobacteria > Caulobacterales > Caulobacteraceae > Caulobacter. The sequence continues at coordinate 20,518 of NZ_JBAPVS010000017.1, forward strand.
CTTCTTCGTACCGGCCCTGCACACCCTGGGCGCGCCGCTGGCGCCGGGCCAGGACGATGTTGCGTGGCCCTGCAATGACGACAAGTACATCGTCCACTTCCCCGAGAGCCGGGAGATCTGGTCCTACGGCTCGGGCTACGGCGGCAACGCCCTGTTGGGCAAGAAGTGCTACGCGCTGCGGATCGCCTCGGTGATGGCCCGCGACGAGGGCTGGCTGGCCGAGCACATGCTGATCCTCAAGCTGACCTCGCCGGCCGGCAAGGTCCGCTACGTGGCCGCCGCCTTCCCCAGCGCCTGCGGCAAGACCAACATGGCCATGCTGCAGCCCACCTTGCCGGGCTGGAAGGCCGAGACGATCGGCGACGACATCTGCTGGATGCGGTTCGGGGCCGACGGCCGGCTGTACGCCATCAACCCGGAGGCCGGCTTCTTCGGCGTCGCGCCGGGCACGGGCGTGAAGACCAACCGCAATGCGGTCGACACCCTGCATTCCAACTGCGTCTACACCAACGTCGCCCTGACCGCCGACGGCGACGTCTGGTGGGAAGGTCTGACCGACGCCCCGCCCGAAGGTCTGACCGACTGGAAGGGCCGGGCCTGGTCACCGGAATCCGGCGAGCCCGCCGCCCATCCCAACGCCCGCTTCGCCGTGCCGGCCGGCCAGTGCCCGGTCATCGCCGAAGAGTGGGAAGATCCGGCCGGCGTGCCGATCTCGGCCATCCTGTTCGGCGGCCGCCGCGCCTCGGCGGTGCCGCTGGTCACCGAGGCCTTTGACTGGGAGCACGGGGTGTTCCTGGCCTCCAACGTCGCCTCTGAAGGCACCGCCGCGGCCGAGAACAGCATCGGCGAGCTGCGCCGCGATCCCTTCGCCATGCTGCCGTTCTGCGGCTACAACATGGGCGACTATTTCGATCACTGGCTGAAGGTCGGCGCCTCGGCCGATCCGGCCAAGCTGCCGCGCATCTATTTCGTCAACTGGTTCCGCAAGGACGAGCGCGGCAAGTTCGTCTGGCCGGGCTATGGCGAAAACAGCCGCGTGCTGAAATGGATCGTCGACCGTCTTGAGGGCGAGGCGCAGGCGGTGGACAGCCCGATCGGCCGCCTTCCCACGCGCGACGGCCTGGACCTGACCGGCCTGGACCTGACCGACGCCCAGCTCGATCTGCTGCTGAGCGTCGACCCGGCCATCTGGCGCGCCGAAGCCGCCCTGATCCCCGAGGCCTACGCCAAGTTCGGTGATCGCCTGCCCCCTGCCCTGTGGCGCCAGCTGGACGCGCTCGGCGAACGGCTGGCCCGCCTGGGCAACCCCGCCAAGGTGCTGCAGCAGGCCTGACCGCTGGCCTGCCTTGCTTCCTTAGAGAAACAAGCGCCGGGAAGGACCGGCGCATGGAGACCGAATGCACGTCGTTATGGATAAACCCGCCCGCAAGTTCGTGGTCGGAAACTGGAAGATGCACGGCAACCAGGCCGCCCTGCCCGTCCTGGGCGCCATCGACGCGGCGGCCCGCCGGACGCCCACCGTCGATGTGGGCGTGGCGGTGCCCGCGACCCTGATCACCGCCGCCTCGCAGTCCGCCGGCGCGATCCACGTCGGCGCCCAGGACATCCACGCCGCCGACAAGGGCGCGCACACCGGCTGTCTGTCGGCGCCGATGGTCAAGGACGCCGGCGCGGCCTTCACCATCGTCGGCCACAGCGAGTGCCGGGCAGGCCGCCAGGAGACCGACACAGAAGTGCGCGACAAGGTTCAGGCGGCGCGGCGGCACGGCCTGTCGGTGATCCTCTGCGTCGGCGAGGCGCTGGACGTCCGTGAGGCCGGCCAGGCCGAGGCCGTGGTTCGCGCCCAGCTGGAGAACTGCCTGCCGGACGACGCCGACGGCGGCTGGCTGTCGGTGGCCTATGAGCCGATCTGGGCGATCGGAACCGGACGTTCGGCCACCGGCGACGACATCGCCGCCATGCACGCGGTGCTGCGCGAAACCTGTCGCGCGACCCTGGGCCCGGCCGGCGACCGCGTCCGGTTGCTGTACGGCGGCTCGGTGACCCCGGCCAACGCCGCCGAGATCCTGGCGACCCCCAATGTCGACGGCGTGCTGGTCGGCGGCGCCAGCCTGACGGCCGAGACGTTCCTGCCGATCATCGCCCACGCCTGAACCAGAAGCGGCGCCCCCGCCCGAGTCCGCGCCTCACGGCCCCTTGGTATGACCAATGGGGCCGTTTTTTCGTCTTCATCGTCATCTCGCAAGATTGAAGCCGGTTCAGGCGGTGTTCTTGGGCCACACCACGCGACAAATGGTCGGATCACACGTTTTACGAAGGTATGACCTCGTTGACTTGCGAGGCCTTACCTCATAACCATCCACGCCTGTGACCGCTACCATGACCACTTTCCCCGTCGTCGCACGCCGACGACCGAAGGCGGATCCTGGAGGTTCGTAGAACGACAAGGCGCCCAGAGCGCCAAGACTTAGGGGAGAGACACATGGTTCAATCGCTACACTCACGCGCGCTTCGTCTGGCGCTTGTCGGCGCCAGCTGCCTGACGGGTCTGGTCGCCGCTCCGGCCTTCGCCCAGCAGGCGCCGTCCGCCCAAGCCGCTTCCACCGACAACGCCGTCGAAGAAGTCGTCGTCACCGGCTATCGCAGCAGCCTGGCGCAGTCGACGGTCGCCAAGCGCGAGTCGACCAGCTTCGCCGACACGATCTTCGCCGAAGACATCGGCAAGTTCCCAGACTCCAACATCGCCGAGTCGTTCAACCGCATCCCCGGCATCACCATCACCCGGGACATCACCGGCGAAGGCACCAATGTCGCCATCCGCGGCCTGGGCTCGAACTTCACCAACGTCACGCTGAACGGCGCCTCGATCGCGGTCGCCTCATCGGGTCCGACCGACGCGCAGGGCACCGACCGCTCGGTGGACCTCAGCTTCTTCCCGACCGATCTGTTCACCAAGCTGACCGTCAACAAGAGCTATTCGGCCAGCCTGCTGGAAGGCGGCGCGGCGGGCAACATCGACATGCGCTCGGCGCGTCCGTTCGATCGGCCTGGCCAGCACCTGACCTACAACGTCCAAGGGGTTAAGCCGGACGGCGCCGACTGGGGCGGCAAGGGTTCGCTGATCGCCAGCAAGACCTGGGACAATTTCGGCCTCCTGCTCGGGATGTCCGGCCAGCGCCTCAAGACCGATACGCGCGGCTACGAGACGATCGGCTTCACCAACCCGGGCCTCACGACGCCCGAAACCAGGCCCCCCGTGGCCTTCCCTCAGTGCCTCTTGGGTTCGGCCTGTAACGCCACCGGCGGCGGCAACTGGACGATCCCCGCCACGGTGCCGGTGGGCGCGGGCGCGGGCTTGGTGGCCGGCACGCCCATCAGCCAAGCCTTCCTGCTGGCTCAGAACCCCGGTGCCTCGATTCAGCAGATCGACAACGGCCTGCTGCCGCGCCTGGGCCGCCCTTCGGCTGAGTACGGTCGCCGCGACCGCTTCAACGCCGTGGCCAGCCTGGAATGGAAGCCGAACGACGACATGGATTTCTATGTCGACGGCATGTACGGCTACAAGAACAACGACCTGATCCGCGAAGACATGATGTGGATCGTGCGGAGCGGCGCGGTCATTCCGCTCAACACCAAATACGACAAGACCGACTGCTCGACCGGCTGCACGGTCACCCAGGGCACCTACGCCAATTCGCAGTTCTTCCTGGAATTCCGGCCCTATCTCGAAAAGACCGAGCTGTGGGGCATCAATCCCGGCGGCGAGTGGCGCATCAATGAAAAACTGAAGGTTGAAGGTCAGCTCAACTACACCAAGAGCAACTTCCACCGCGAAAGCCCGACCTTCGGTCCGGTGACCGCGATGGGCGTCGGCACGACGGTCGACTACACCTACAACCCGACCGGCATTCCGACGATCAAGAGCAGCGTCGACCTGAACAATCCGGCCAATTTCGTCTGGACCGGCGGCCGGTTGAACATGCAGGACGAGAAGCGCTGGTATGAGACCAAGGGTGCTCGCGCCGCCGTCACCTGGGGCGACGAGGCGCTGAGCCTGAAGTTCGGCGGCAACTACGACGATGTCTCGCGCACCATCCGCGGCTACGACAACACCCAGCCGTGGCAGAACGCGACCTGCGGCAACAATCCGAGCATCTACGTGCCCGCGCCAAACACGCAGCCGAGCTGCCAGGGCTTGAACCAGCCCGGCGCCGCGCCGGCGGGCTATCCGACCTATCCAGGCTACGGCACGGGCTACACGGCCGGCCAAACCGGGACGGTGACCTATGGCGGCTCGCTGATCCCGACCGCCAGCCTGGCCAGCTACCTGAAGCCCGGACGGGCCGGCTTCGTCACGGTCGACTGGGACGCGGTCAAGAAGGCCACCAACTACGACCAACTGCACGACAGCACGCCGGAAGCGGGCGCCACCAACACCAGCGCCAACGCCGGCTACATCAACGAGAAGAACAGCGCGGCCTATACTGAGGTGAACGGCGTCACCCAGGTGATGGACAGCGATCTGCGCTTCAACGTCGGCGTCCGCTACGTTCATACCAAGCAGACGATCTCCGGCCGCGTGACGGCGCTGGATCCGCGAAACGGCACTCTGACGGACGGCGCGCTATATCCGAACACCGTCAACATCGTCACCACCGAGAACACCTATTCGAAGTGGCTGCCGGCCGCCAACATCGCCTATGATGTCGGCGAGCACGCTGTTGTTCGCGTGGCGGCGTCGGAGACGATGACGCGTCCGGATCCAAACGCCCAGTTGCCGGGCCTGAACTTCTCCGCGCCGTCAGCCGACCAGGCCAGCATCGGCAATTCGGCGCTTGAGCCCTACTTCTCCAAGAACCTGGACCTGGGCTTCGAGCTCTACACGGGCGCGGAAGGCGTGGTCGCGGTTAATGCGTTCCGCAAGTCGATCACCGGCTTCACCACGAACAAGACAGACACCCAACCGTTCTCTTACCTGGCCCAATACGGTGTCACCTACGACACGCTGAACCCCTCCCAAAGGACGGCGATCGATGCGCGCGGCGGCCCGAACTCGGCGACGGTCCAGGTCCAGTCGCAGATCAACGTGGAGAACAAGCTGACGATCAACGGCCTGGAATTCCAGTGGGTCCAACCGCTGGACTTCGTGACCAGCCGCTTCGGCGTGGAAGGCCTGGGCTTCAACGCCAACGCCACCATCGTCGACCAGACCAGCAACGGCCCGGCCGTCGCCTACGGCGTGGCCAAGTACACCTACAACCTGACGGGCTATTACGAGCACGACGGCGTCAGCCTGCGTCTGAGCCACACCTATCGGAAGGGCTCGCAGTCCAGCGGCGCCAACCAGAACGGTGTCACCGCCGCGGCGCTATTCTCGGACGACTACAAGCAGACCGACTTCTCTTCCAGCTTCAATCTGGAGAAGATGTTCGGCCTTGAGAGGGTGCCGGAGCTGACCTTCAACGTGACCAACATCACGAACGAAAAGCTGCGCTCTTACTTCCAGTACGACAACGCCACGTTCACTTACTACAAGCCCGGCCGCCAGTTTCTCGTGGGTATGCGGGCGACCTTCTAGGCGCGAGACGGGAACGGACGGCGCCAACGCCGTCCGTTCTCGTCGACGCTACGCGGGGCGCCACCTATCTGATCGGCGTCCGCGGCCAGTTCTAACCCCGACGCGAACCTTTCCCCCTCGCGTCCCTCAACGGCGTGTCTTCGGACGCGCCGTTTTTTTTGGCCTCGGCCATCGTGGATTGACCGGGAGAGGGTCGGCGCGCCAAGGTTGTCTAGCCGAGACGGTGCAAGGGAGGGGCGAGATGAGACTGGGCATACCCGTCTATGAGGGAGTCGATCTGCTCGACGTCACCGGTCCGGCCGAGATGTTCTACTGGGCCGGCAAGGCTCAGCCGCTGGAAACCCTGATCCTGTCGGAGGACGGCGGTCCGGTGACCGCGATGAACGGCATCCGTTTCGAAGCCCAGGCCAGCTTTGACCAGGTTCCGAGCCTGGACCTGCTTTGGGTGCCCGGCGGCGATCCCGTCGTGCTGGGCCAGATCATGAGCGATCCCTGCTCGCCCTATCTGGCCTATCTGCGTCAGGTGGCCCAGACCGCGAGCTGGGTCTGCTCGGTGTGCGAGGGCGCGCTGCTGCTGGCTCAGGCGGGGCTGCTGGACGGGCACAAGGCCACGACGCATTGGGCGTTCATCGCCTGTCTGCAGAGCTTCTGCGAGATCGACGTCGACACCAGCAATCCGCGCTTCGTGGTGTCGGGCAACCGGCTGACCGGCGGCGGCATCTCGTCGGGGCTCGACGAGTCCCTACAGCTGATCATGATGCTGTTCGGCCAGGCGGCAGCCGAGAGCGTTCAGGTGACGACCCAGTACTTCCCCGACCCGCCGGTGATGGGGACCATTCCCCCCACCCCGACGTGCCCGGTGACCTGGTCGTAAGGCGGGTTCAGCCGCCTCCCGGCGCGTAGGGGAAGCTCTGCCCCTCATAGTACTCCAGCGAATGGGCCGGCGGCGCTTCGCCGGCCGGCAGCGGCAGGCCCGAGAAGGTCTGGAAGTAGGCGATAGAGGCGTCGCGCCACCACTGGGCCTCGTTGCGCTGGATGACCAGGAAGTCGGCGACCTGCTCGTGGCGCTCGGGGTCGACATAGGGGGCCAGGCCCGCCCAGGTCTTGCCCATGCCGTCCACCGTGGCGACACCGCGCGAATAGTGGGTCACCAGGCCGTCCCACAGGGTCTGGCCGGACTTCAGCTTGTAGGTCCACGGCAGGTGGTGGAACCACAGCAGGTCCTTCTCGTCGACGGTCTTCAGGTCGGAGAAGCGCTTGGCGACGACGGGGGCGTACTGGGCCGTGGCGTTGCTGCCGGTGGCGGTGCGGTCAAAGCCGATCCCGTCCTTGCCGGCCTTGGCGTAGTAGACGCTGGTCCAGTCGGCGCGCGGCCCGCCCGTCACCCATGGGCCAGGCCCATAATGGTGGCTGCGGCCCATCTGGTGGTGCAGGCCCAGCGGGGTCATGTAGTCCACGGCCGCCTCGCGCGAGCCCATCATCATCGCCACGGTCGGGGCGACGAAGCGCGGATCGGTCGAGAAGGTCATCTTGGCCCAGTCGGCGGCGATGTCCTGGGTCGAGGCCTCCGGGTCCCAGGCCAGGCGGCCGAAGACGTACCAATTGGCCTGATCGAACTGCGAGCCCGACCAGTTGCGGTCGCGGCCGATATTGGCGACCCCGGCCATCAGGGTCAGGGGCCGGTTGTCCAGCGTCCCGTCCACCACCTTGGCCACGGTCGAGCCCTTGCCTTCGGCGTAGGTGTCCGCCTTCAGGGTCTCCTCGAACAGCGGGCCCAGATAGACCAGGTGGGTGGCGAAGCCGAGGTATTCCTTGGTGATCTGGAACTCCATGCCGAGATTGGTCTTGGGCATGGCGCCGAACAGCGGATGGAACGGCTCGCGCGGCTGGAAGTCGATCGCCCCGTTCTTGACCTGGACGATGACATTGTCGCGGAACTGGCCGTCGAACGGCTTGAACTCGCTGTAGCCCTGCTTGGCGCGATCGTCCGGCTGTTCGTGCGAATAGACGAAGGCGCGCCACATCACGACGCCGCCGTGCGGTCCCACCGCGTCGGCCAGCATGTTGGCGCCGTCGACATGGGTGCGGCCGTAGTCCTGCGGGCCGGGTTGGCCCTCGGAATTGGCCTTCACCAGAAAGCCGCCGAAGTCGGGAATGACCTTGTAGATCTCGTCGGCCTTGGCCTTCCAGAAGGCGCGCACCGCCGGGTCCAGCGGGTCGGCGGTCTTCAGCCCGCCGATCTCGATCGGGGCCGAGAACCGGGCCGACAGATAGACCTTGATCCCATAGGGCCGGAACACGTCGGCCAGGGCTCCCGCCTTGGCGATATAGGGCGCGGTCAGGCTGTCGGCCTTGGCGTTGACGTTGTTCAGCACCGTGCCGTTGATGCCGATCGAGGCGTTGGCGCGGGCATAGTCGGCATAGCGCGGATCGGTGTAGTCCGGCAGCTTCCACCAATCCCACAACGAGGCGCCGGCATAGCCGCGCTCGACGTGGCCATCCAGGTTGTCCCAGTGGTTCAGCAGGCGGTGATTGACCTTGGGAGCCGACAGCAGGTCCAGCCTGTCGACGCCCTGCCCTGTCTGGACCAGGCGCAGATAGTGGAACACGCCGTACAATACGCCGACGTCGCTGTTGGCGGCGATCACCGTCGTCTTCCCAACGGTGCGGATCAGATAGCCCTCCTCGCCCGCGCCTTTCAGCGGCAGGTTCAGGGCCGCGACGGCCGGCGAACCGGCCGGGGTTCCCAGCAGGATCGAGGACCCGTCCGAGGTCGCCACGCCGCCGACCAAGCCGTCCAGCCCGCGCTGCAGTTCAGCGCGCGCGATCTTCAAGGTCGGGGTGTCGGCGCTGGGGGCGATGGTCCTGACCGTCGGTCTTTGAGCCGTCGGCAATGGCCGATAGCGCAGCCACAGATCATAGCCGTCTTCGGCCCGCGCGGCCGAGGCCGTCAAGGTCGCCGAAATCAGGCCTACGGCCAGGCACAGCCCCCGCACAAACGGTACAAACGACACAAGACGCATGTTTTCTCCCTGGCGACACCATGCCGTACGGCGCTGGGGGGCGCGACGGTCTTGATCTTGTGATACCGCTACCTTCAGGAAAGGTCGAGGGACTACGACCTTAATGGTCAGACCAATAGGTTGACAACTGCCACGCCTGATTTAGATCGATACCGCTACCATCCGACTTTTGCCAAGCTAGGCCAATGGCGGTCAACGAAAGCGTCACATGCCTAAGATCACCGCCGCTCGAGTCATCGTCACCTGCCCGGGGCGAAACTTCGTCACCCTCAAGATCGAGACCAGCGACGGCGTCCACGGCGTCGGCGACGCCACGCTGAACGGCCGTGAACTGGCCGTCGCCAGCTACCTGACCGATCACGTCATTCCCTGCCTGATCGGGCGCGACGCCCATCAGATCGAGGACATCTGGCAGTACCTGTACAAGGGCGCCTATTGGCGTCGCGGCCCGGTGACCATGGCCGCCATCGCCGCCGTCGACATGGCGCTGTGGGACATCAAGGCCAAGATCGCCGGCCTGCCGCTGTACCAACTGCTGGGCGGCGCCTGCCGCACCGGCGTGATGGTCTACGGCCACGCCAACGGCGCGACGATCGAGGAGACCCTGGAGAACGCCCAGGCCTATGCCGAGAAGGGCTACAAGGCCATCCGCCTGCAGTCGGGCGTGCCCGGCCTGAAGGGCGTCTACGGCGTCTCCAAGGACAAGTTCTTCTACGAGCCCGCCGACGGCGACCTGCCGACCGAAAGCCTTTGGTCGACCGAAAAATATCTGCGCAGCGCGCCGGGCCTGTTCGAGGCCGCTCGCGACAAGCTGGGCTGGGACCTGCACCTGCTGCACGACGTCCACCATCGCCTGACCCCGATCGAGGCCGGACGCCTGGGCAAGGACCTGGAGCCCTACCGCCCGTTCTGGATGGAGGACGCCGTCCCCGCCGAGAACCAGGCCAGTTTCCGCATCATTCGCCAGCACACCACCACCCCGCTGGCGGTGGGCGAGATCTTCAACTCGATCTGGGACTGCAAGCAGCTGATCGAGGAACAGCTGATCGACTACATCCGCGCCACCGTTGTCCATGCCGGGGGCATCTCCCACCTGCGCAAGATCGCCAGCTTCGCCGACCTGCACCACGTGCGCACCGGTTGCCACGGCGCCACCGACCTGTCGCCGATCTGCATGGCCGCGGCCCTGCACTTCGACCTGTCGATCCCCAACTTCGGCATCCAGGAATACATGCGCCACACCGAGGCGACCGACGAAGTGTTCCCGCACGCCTACACCTTCGACGACGGCATGCTGCATCCGGGCGAAACGATCGGCTTGGGCGTCGACATCGACGAGGCGCAAGCCGCCAAGTATCCGTACAAGCGCGCCTACCTGCCCATCGCTCGCCGCGAGGACGGCTCCATGCACGACTGGTGAGGCCGTAGCGACGCTATTCCAGACAGTCGGCAAGCTTTGACAACCGCTGTCAAAAATAGCCCCCGCGGCACAGGTCAGCTATGCTATCGCGTGTCCAGGGGGCCGCTAGGTCCGTCGCCGAGAAACTGACGAAAACTATGGCCGAGAACGTCAAGCTCTACCGCCGTATCGCCGACTCGATCGCCGACGCCATCGAGAGCGGCCAGTACAAGCTTGGCGACCGCCTGCCCACGGAACGCGAGCTGGCCGAGCAGTTCGGGGTCAGCCGCCCCACCCTGCGCGAGGCGATGATCGCCTTGGAAATGCTGGGCATGATCGAGGCCCGTCACGGTCTGGGCATCTATGTCACCGGCGATGTGCGCCCCGCCACGCCGCCCAACGCCGAGCCCGCCTCCGAGATCGGGGCGTTCGAACTGATCGAGGCCCGCCGCCTGTTCGAAGGCGAGGCCGCCGCCCTGGCCGCCACGGCCATCACCGACGACCAGATCCAGCAGCTCGAGGGGCTGATGGAGCGCATGGCCCGCGAAGAAGAGATACTCGGCGAGGACGCCGATCGCGAGTTCCACATGGTCATCGCCCGCGCTTCCGGCAACGGCGCGATCATCGCCACGATCGAGAACCTGTGGGACTGGCGCAACCGCTCTGCCCTGGCCCGCAACATCCTGACGCGCGCCCGCGGCATGGGGCTGGAGCCCCGGATCGTCGAGCACCGCCGGGTGTTCGAGGCCCTGAAGGCCCATGATCCCGCCGCCGCGCGCCAGGCCATGCGCGACCACCTGGAACGGGTCATCGATCACCTGTTGCACGCCACCGAGACCGAGGCCGTCGAGCGGGCCAAGCAGGAAACCGGCGCCCGCCGCAGCGCGATCGCCAAGCGGGTCGCGATCTAACACCCTTCTCCCCTTGTGGGAGAAGGTGTCAGCGAAGCTGACGGATGAGGGGTCTCTCAAACGACAAAAGCCGCGACCGGCCTTTCGGCTGACCGCGGCTTTTTTTATCTTCGACCCCTCACCCGACCCCGCTTCGCGGGGCCACCCTCTCCCGCAAGGGGAGAGGGAGTAGGGTCAGCGCCCTAGACCACCGTCAGCGTCGCCGACTTCAGCTGGGCCGAGCTGGGGCCCGACAGCAGGGTGAACTTGCCCGGCTCGACCACCCGCTTCATCTCCAGGTTCCACAGCGACAGGTCCAGCGGCGACACCTCGAAGGCGACCGTGGTCTTGGCGCCGGGCGCCAGGGTCACGCGCTTGAAGTGCTTCAGCTCCAGCAGCGGGCGGGTCACCGAGGCGGCCTCGTCGTGGATGTAGAGCTGCACCACCTCGTCGCCGGCCACCTTGCCGGTGTTGGTCACATCGACCTCGACCTTGACGCTCTCGTTGGTCCCGATGCTGGCCTTGGCCAGGCGCGGGGCCGAGATGTCGAAGGTGGTGTAGGACAGACCGAAACCGAACGGATAGAGCGGCGTCGTCTCGTCGAACAGATAGCCCCGGCGCGAGGTGGGCTTGCGGTTGTAGTAGATCGGCAGCTGGCCCACGTCGCGGGCGATGCTGACCGGCAGCTTGCCGCCCGGATTGGCCCGGCCGAACAGGATGTCGGCGGCGGCGTTGCCCGTCTCCTGGCCCAGGTACCAGCCCTCGACAATGGCGTCGGCGCGTTCGGCCAGGAGGTTGATCGACAGCGGACGGCCGTTCAGCAGGAAGACCACAGTGGGCTTGCCCAGGTCGAAGATCGCCTTGGCCAGGTCGTTCTGCTGACCGATCAGGTCCAGGCTGTCGCGGTCGCCCAGGTGGTTGTCGGCCCAGGCCTCGCGGCTGGTCTGCTCGTTGTCGCCCAACACCATGACCACGACGTCGGCCTTCTTGGCGACCTCGACGGCCTCGGCGATCAGCTTGGCGTTGACGGCCGGATCGACCAGCTTGACCTCGTCCTGAGCCCAGATGCGCGCCTCGGTGATCCGCACGGCCTCGGCGTAGTCCAGCGTAAAGCCGCTCTTCTTGGCCTCGGCCTCAAGGCCTTCATAGATCGACACCACATGGCGCGGGATGTCGCTGTAGCCGCCGATCGGCGTGTCCTTGGCGTGGGTGCCCAGCAGGGCCAGGCGCTTGAACTTGGTCGGGTTGAGCGGCAGCACGCCCTTGTCGTTCTTCAGCAGCACCACCGCCTTGCGGGCGGCTTCCCGGGCCAGGGCGATCGCGTCCGGCGTGGCGGTCTTGGCGTCGGCGGTCTTCTCGTCGGCGTAGGGGTTCTCGAACAGCCCCCCCTCGAACTTCATCGACAGGACGCGCTCGACGGCTTGGTCGACGACGGCCTGAGGAATGCGGCCCGACTTCACCAGCTCCGGGATCAACGCGTAGGCCTCGCCGTCCGGCAATTCGACATCGACGCCGGCGTTCAGCGCCATCACGGCCGTGTCCGCCAGGCTGTCGGTCAGCTTGTGGCGGGCGATCAGTTCCTTGATCGCGAAATAGTCGCTCTGGACCGAACCCTTGTAGCCCCACTCGTTGCGCAGGATGTCGGTCAGCAGCCAGTGGTTGGCGTGCGAGGGCACCCCGTCGATCTCGTTGTACGACGGCATGACCGCGCGGACCGGCAGCTCCTTCACCGCCCGTTCGAACGGCGGGAAGAAGTTCTCGCGCAGCGTCCGCTCGGCGATCTGGGCCGGGCCCACATTGGTGCCGTTCTCGGGCTGGCCGTGGCCGGTCATGTGCTTGAGGGTGACGAACACCTTGTCGGGGGCCAGCGGCAGGGTCTTGCCCTGGAAGCCGCGGATCGCCGCCAGGCCGATCTCGGCGCACAGGTGCGGGTCCTCGCCGTAGGTCTCCTCGATGCGGCCCCAACGCGGGTCGCGGGCCACGTCGACCACGGGGGCCAGGGCCAGGTTCGAACCGCGGGCGCGCATTTCACGGGCGGCGACGGCGAAGATCTTTTCGGTCAGGTCGGTGTCGAAGGTCGAGGCCAGGGCGATGGCCTGCGGGAAGCTGGTGGCGTCGCGGGCGACATAGCCGTGCAGGGCCTCGTCGTGCATCAGCATGGGAATGCCCAGACGGGTCTTCTCCATCGACCACTTCTGGGCGGCGTTGATGTAGCGGGCGGTTTCCTTGGCGTTGCGGTTGACCGAACCGTCATCGGCGCCGGCGGCGGCGTCGACCACCGCGGCGGGCTTGAGGCCCTTGCGGTCGCTCGGACGCGAGATCTGGCCCAGGCCGTTGGGGAAGTTCTTGCTGGCCTCGGCGGGCGAGAAGTCGCCGGTCGCGGTCTGGATCTTGTTCTTGGTCAGCCAGATGCCGACCAGCTGGGCGGCCTTCTCTTCCAGCGTCATGCGCGAGAGCAGGTCGCGAACCCGCAGTTCAACCGGCTGCTTGGGGTCCTTGTAGAGCGGCTTGCCGCCGGCCGGCACGGCGGCGCGGGCGATGGTCGAGGAGGCGGCGGCCAGGGCGGCCAGGCTGACGCCGAGCGTGCGGCGAGTGACGGTCTGGCTCATGATCTTTTCGTTTCCCCACGATGGAACGGACCGTCGAACGGACGGTGGCGGCGTTGCTCGCCGACGTTGCCCAGCAGTATGGAAGGTGAGATCAGACCACTCAAGTTTTTTATGGTACCGGTCTCATTTCCTCGCCTAGAATTGGGTGAAGGCAAGACCCTCGTCGGACGGGCTGGAGGAAACATTGGATATCGGAAGACGCGCCCTGATCGCGCTGGCGATCGCTGTTTCGATCGCAAACGCCCCCGTCACGACCGCTCAGGCCGGTGCGGCCAAGGCGCCGGCGGCCCAACGCTGGGTGGGCTCGTGGGCCACCGCCCAGATGATACCGGCGGCCAAGGACGCCCTGCCCGCCGCCGACGTCACGGACGGGACCCTGCGCCAGACGTTGAGGCTCAGCACTGGCGGCGGCAAGATCCGCGTGCGCCTGTCCAACGCCTTCGGGACCGAGCCGCTGAAGCTGTCGGGCGTCCATGTCGCCCTGGCGGCGGCGTCCGGTTCGGCGCGCATCGACACCGCCAGCGACACGGCCCTGACCTTTTCCGGCCGCCCGGAGGTGACCCTTCCGGCCGGGGCCGAATACCTGTCCGACCCGATCGACTTTCCCGCCATGCCCCTGGCGAGCGTGGCGATCACCCTCCGCTTCGACGGCGCGCCCCCTGCTCAGCAGACCAGCCACCCAGGATCACGCACCACGTCGTGGTTCGGACCCGGCGACCAGTTGGCGGCGAAAGAGCTGACCGGCGGCAAGTCGATCGACCGCTGGTTCGTGATCTCGGGCGTCGACGTGCAGCGTCCGGCCGGCGCCAGTCTGGTGACCTTCGGCGACTCGATCACCGACGGCTACGGCGTCACCACCAACGGCGACAACCGTTGGCCCGACGTCCTGGCCGCCCGCCTGCAGGCCGATCCCCGCACCAGGGGCGTGGGGGTGCTGAACGCCGGCATCGGCGGCAACCGGCTGTTGCTGGACGGCCTGGGCCCCAACGCCATGGCCCGTTTTGACCGCGACGTGCTGAACCAGGCGGGCGTCAAATACGTGATCCTGCTGGAGGGCGTAAACGACCTGGGCACGCTGACCCGCGACCAGCCCGCCGGCCCCGAGGCCCATGCCGCCCTGGTGACCCGGATGATCGCGTCCTACGACCAGATGATCCGCCGCGCCCGCGAGCGCGGGATCAAGATCTACGGCGCCACCGTCATGCCCTACGGCGGGTCGGCCTATTATCATCCCGACGCGGCCAACGAGCAGGACCGCCAGACGATCAACGCCTGGATCCGCGCTCCGGGCCGCTTCGACGCGGTGATCGATTTCGACAAGCTGATGGCCGACCCGGCCAATCCCAGCCGCCTGGCGCCCGCCTACGATTCCGGCGACGGGCTGCATCCCTCGCTGGTCGGCTACAAGGCCATGGCCGACGCCGCGCCGCTGGAGCTGTTTGTTCCTTGACCAGGTCGCGGCCCGAGCCCCGACCATCTTAATTTTGGAGGCTTTGAATGACACCGGTTTCCGCTAAAGACTTGAGACGAATGACCCTAGGGAACCGTCAATGACCGTCGAAGCCAGGCCCTCAAGGTCGCTTCGCCGCCGACCATGATGATCCTTTCCCGACCACGCCGGAGCGACCTGAAACCCAAAACCGTTCAGCTTGCGCCAAAAGCCGACTAGAAGACCCACGCCCGCCTTCGCATCCTCCCCGCGTGGGCGCACTGGAAACTCCCCGCCACCAATACTGTCGCCGCCCCTGATTTAGCTTGGAGACCCCGGAGCGGACGCGCTTCGGGGGCGTTGCTTAGCCCATGGCCGAAACCCTCACCGTCCCCTGCGATATCGTTCAGCGTCTGCGCGCCCGGCTGCCCGCCGTGACACGCGAGCACCTGTTCGACTGCTACGCGATCAGCGAAACCACCTGGACCAAGCTGCGCGACGGCAAGCCGATCAAGCGCTCGACGATGGAGCGCATCCTGCAGCGCTACGAACGGCTGCTCGCCCAGGCGGCGTGACGCCGGACCGCCTTGAAGGGGATTCCAGACGCCCAGGCGACGCGGCCGAGAACCCGAATCCCCAGGCTTCGAAAATCGTCTCGAGCACCGATTCTCGAGGCTCAATCCGTCGTCTTCGCAAACGCACAATCGGCTCGCTTGCCCGCCGGCCGTTCCGCGCGCCGAGGCCTCATCTTCGCCACCCATCAATAAAGGGTTGATATAGCGAAGATTTTCCGCAACCTGACGACCGCCGATCCTCGCCGAACGGGCGCGTTAACCCTTGTTTTCATGATGAGGTGACAAAGCGCGTTTCGCCCGGCAGGGTTGGTTCTCTTTTGATTCCAGCAGATGAGCTGATTTATGAACGTTTCGGATCTGGTCGACGCCGCCGTGGCCGCCGACGACAAGCTGACCAAGACTCAGGCCAAGGCCATCATCGACGGCGTCTTCAAGTCGCTGACCGATGCCGCCGTGAAGGGCGAAGAAGTCTCGATCCCGGGCTTCGGCAAGTTCAAGGTCCAGGCCAAGCCGGCCCGCACCGGCCGCAACCCCTCGACGGGCGCCGCCATCCAGATCGCGGCCAGCAAGAAGGTCGCCTTCACGCCGGCCAAGCAACTGAAGGACGCCGTCAACGGCTAATCCCTCGGCGAGCGGCCGGTCTCTCAGGCCGGCCGCTCATCGGCCTTCAAAGGCCTACAGCCTGAAGCGCCCGCCCGTCGGTTCGACCGGCGCGGTTTTCGGACAGCCTTCGGCGTCGAACACCAGCACCCGCTAAGCCCCCTCCCGGCCGTCGGCCCGCCGATCGCCCGTTCGCGGCGCTTGCGACGCTCTCGCCCCCCAGCGCCCCGACCGCAGACGACCATAGGTCTCGCCTGCCCTCTTGATCTCGGCTCCGGTTTGGCTGACAGCGGTTTCCATGACAGCTCGGCGCGAGCGATCTTGGAAGGACGCCATGGCCCCCGCAGCGAACCAGACCCGGGCCGCGCTGGCCGCCGCCCTGCTGCTCGCCGCCGGCCTTGCCCCCACGAAAGCCCTGACCGCCGCCGCGACCCGAGCGCCCTACGGCGTCACCGCCGCCGGCGGCCCGGTCGAGGTCTTCACGCTGACGAACGACCACGGCATGACCGTCAAGGTGCTGTCCTATGGCGGCGTCATCACCCAGGTCGCCGTTCCGGACCGCAAGGGCAAGATCGAGAACGTCGCCCTGGAGTTGGCCGATCTGAAGACCTACGAGGCGCGGGCCAACTTCAGTTCGCTGCTGGGCCGCTACGCCAACCGGATCTCGAACGGCGGCTTCACGATCGACGGCGTCCGCCACGACCTGCCCAGCAACGCCGACGGCGTCTCGTCGCACGGCGGCGCCACGGGCTTTTCCACGCGGCTATGGACCGGCGCGCCGTTCCAGCGCCATGGCGAGGCCGGCGTGACCCTGGCCTACACCGCCGCCGACGGCGAAGGCGGCTATCCGGGAACCCTGAAGACGACCGTGACCTACACGGTCACCCGCAAGAACGTCCTGCGCATCGACTACCGCGCCACCACCGACAAGCCGACGGTGATCAACCTCAGCCACCACGTCTATTTCAACCTGGCGGGCGGTGGGACCGTCTACGACCAGACCGTCCAGGTGCTGGCCGGCGCCTTCACCCCGATCAACGCCCGCAAACTGGCCGTCGGCCAGATCGCGCCCGTCGCCGGCACGGCGCTGGACCTGCGCAAGCCCGTCCGCCTGGGTGATCGGGTCGCGGCCGACGATCCGCAGATCAAGTTCGGCAACGGCTTTGACCATAACTTCGTCGTCGACGGCGGCGGGCGCGGCAAGCTGGTCCCGGCCGTCCGCCTGGCCGACCCCGCCAGCGGCCGCACCCTGGAGGTCGCCACCACCCAGCCCGGCGTCCAGCTGTTCACCGCCAACAGCTTCAACGGAACCCTGAAGACGCCCGACGGGCGTCCGCTTGAAAAGGGGGCGGGCCTGGCCATCGAGACCCAGCACTTCGCCGACAGCCCCAACCATCCCAACTTCCCCTCGACCGTGCTGCGGCCGGGGAAGGTGTTCAAGGAGACGACGGAGTTCCGGTTCGGGGTGAGCCGATAGCGCTGGACCCTATTTCCGCGCCGCCTCGACCAGCGCCCGGATCGCCCAGAGCCTGACGTCCCGGGCCTCGGCCTCGTCGATCTGCAGCACGTCCTTGACCACCACCATCGCCTCGGTGCCGATGATCAGCGCCAGGGCCTTGCCCAGGCGGTCCAGATCGGCCGGCGCGAACTGGTCGCGGGCCGGTTCGAGCGCCGCCTCGATCAGCGGTCCGCGACGGTTCTGGCGGGGCGGCGCCTCGCCGTCCACTTCGCCCCGCACGATGCGCTGCATCGAGTTGGCCAGCATCATCCGCAGCGACGCCTCGTTGGCGGCCATCATCTCGTCCATGGCCGCGTCCAGCCGCTCCAGGCGGGCCAGAGGATCTTCCGACGCGTGCGGCGGGAACAACGCCTCGGGACTGGGCGTCTCCAGATCCAACGCCGCCTCCAGCAGCAGGGCCTCGACGCTGGGGAAGTAGCGATAGGCCGTGGCGCGCGACACCAGGGCCTCCTGGGCGATGTCCTCGAGGTTGGGGGTGAGCCCTAGCTTCATCAGCCGAGCGGCCGCCTCCAGCAGATCCTTGCGCGTGCGCCGCCGCTGGTTGGGGCGCGTCTTGCCGTCGCTCATCGCCGCCTCAGGCCTGGGGCAATTGTTGAAGGATCGCGGACAGATCCAGCCAGACGTTCTCGCGCTTGATGTCGCCGTTGTCGGCGAACTGGACGACGTGGAGCATGCGGAACTCCAGCGGCCGGCCGCGCCCTTCCAGGCCGAACGGGCGCCCCACGGCCGTGCCTTTCCAGAGAGCCTCGTCGACCAGGAAGTCCTCGCCATAGAGCCGGCGCAGACTTTCCGCCCGGCCGTCGGCCAGATCGGCGAACAGGGTCTGGTAGAACGACCGCGCGCCTTCCCGATCGGTCGGGCCGGTGGGCCAGCCGACGATGTCGTGCTCGACGTCGGGCGCCAGGGTGGACAGAACGCCCTCGATGTCGTCCAGGGCCTCGAAACCGAAATGCTCGTCGATCTTACGATCCATCTCCGCGCGACTGAGCGCCATGAGGGATTTCCTTGTGATTGAGATAGCGGCGTTACTAATGAGATATTCGTCTCATTGCAATACGCGAATCTCGCAATGCGCGACGATGCCTCACACGCCCACTTTCGGCGCGAAAGCTCGACCTTCTGGAGTCCTGCCCAGAAGCATCACCAGGAAGACGGCGGGGTCGTCCGACCGCGCGGCTGGATTTCCGGGGCCTGCTGATCGTCCGTGAACGGAATCCGTCGCAAATCTGTCGCCAAACTGTGACAAATGACAGCGGCACAAAGCGTAAAGTCTGTTCGTTCCCCTCTTCTCGCCCCTTGTAAAGTAGGAATGGCCACCATGAAGACCCTGCTTGGAGCCGCCGCCGCGCTCGGCCTGATGGCCGGAGCGTCCAGCGCCCACGCCGCCCGCGACTACGTCTGGGCCGCCGGCTCGTCGACCGTGTTTCCGTTCTCCACCCGCACCGCCGAGAACTTCGCCAAGAAGACCGGCAAGAAGGCGCCCAAGGTCGAGAGCCTGGGCACCGGCGGCGGCATCAAGATGTTCTGCGGCGGCATGGGCGAGAAGTTCCCCGACATCGCCAACGCCTCGCGTCCGATGAAGAAGTCCGAGTTCGAGGCCTGCAAGGCCAAGGGCGTCAACAACATCGTCGAGCTGAAGATCGGCTTCGACGGCATCGTCGTGGCCATGGACAAGTCCGCGCCCGACTACAATTTCAAGGTCGAGCACCTGTTCCTGGGCCTGGGCCAGACCGTGTTGCGCGGCGGTCAGTTCACGGCCAACCCGTACAAGACCTGGAAGGACGTCGGGGCCGGCCTGCCGGCCAACCGCATCCTGGTCTACGGTCCGCCGCCCACCTCGGGCACCCGCGACGCCTTCATCGAACTGGGCATCGAGGCCGGCGCCAAGAAGTTCCCGACCGCCAAGGCCCTGGCCGAGACGGACGAGAAGGGTTTCAAGGCCAAGGTCGATCCGCTGCGCACCGACGGGTCCTGGGTCGACGCCGGCGAGAACGACAACGCCATCATCGGCACGATCGAGAAGACCCCGGGCGCCCTGGGCGTGTTCGGCTACAGCTTCCTCGAAGAGAACGGCAACCGCATCAAGGGCGCCAGCATCAACGGCGTGAAGCCCACGGCCCAGACCATCGCCAGCGGTCAGTACCCGCTGTCGCGCTCGCTCTACATCTACGTCAAGAAGGACCAGGTCGGCGTGACCCCCGGCCTGAAGGAGTTCGTCGCCGAATTCGTGTCCGACGCGGCCACCGGCCGGGGCGGCTATCTGCAGGGTCGCGGCCTGATCCCCCTGCCCCCCGCCCAGCACGAGGCCATGAAGTCCGCCGCCGGCAAGCTGACGCCGATGGCCGCACCGAAGTCGTAGGGTTTTCGTCACGCCCAGATCGGAAAAAGCCCCGGATCGCTCCGGGGCTTTTTTCATTCATGTGCAAACGCACAAATCTTGACCTGCTGGGGCCGTTGGCGTTCGATGAGCAGACGCGTGGAGGACGCCATGAAAGACCCTATCGAGGAGCGCCTGCAGGACCTGGAACGCCTTGTCCTCAAGCAGGCCGAGCGCATCGACGCCCTGGAGGACGCCCTTGCGGTCATGCGCCGTACGGCGCAGCGGGATCTTCTGGCCAGGACCGGCAAGTCTACCGAAAACGAAACCGCCTAGTTCGCCGGCTGCGGCTCCGCCGGCGCCCGCGAGGTCATGCCCGCGGCGGCGGCGTCTTCGGCCATCTGGGCGTCGACGGACGGCTGGGCGGGCGGCGGGGGCGAGGCTGGGGT
>NZ_JBAPVS010000018.1:0-1909 GCF_049283275.1 Caulobacter sp.
GGCCACGGCCGCGCCCACGCCGGTCGAGCGCACGGCGGCGGGATAATAGGGCGGGGTCAGGCCGTACAGCGTGAACTGTCCGCCCATCAGCAGGAAGCCGGCGGTAAAGGCCAGCCCGGCGATCGCCCCGCCGCTGGCGCCGGCCAGCAGCACCAGGGCCGCCGCCAGTCCCGCGAACCCGGCCAGCAGCGGCCAGCGCGGTCCCAACCGGTCGACGACCAGGCCAAACGCCAGGCCTCCCGTCGTCCCGCCCAGATTGAACAGCGCCGAGACCAGGAAGGCCGAGGCCGGCGGCAGGCCGCGCGACACCAGCAGGGTCGGCAGCCAGTTGAGCAGCAGGTGCAGGGTCAGGGCGGCCAGGGCATAGCTGAGCCAGATGCAGGCCGTGGCCGGCCAGCGCCCCGCCCCGAACAGGGCGCGAGCCTCCTGGCCGGGTTGGCGGTCGGCGGGGTCGGGCCGTCCGACCGGCAGCAGCCAGTACAGGAGCGGCGCGACGACCAGCGGGACCAGGCCGCCGACCAGGAAGATCGCCCGCCAGTCATCCAGGGCCATGGGCGTGCGGGCGACCAGGCCCGCCACCGCCCCGCCCAACGGCATGCCGCCGGCGATCAGGGCCACCATGGTCGCCTTGCGGGCGGGACTGGCCCGTTCGGACGCCAAGGCGATCAGCATCGGCATGGCCCCGCCCAGGCCCAGGCCCGTCAGGACCCTTACGATCAGCAACGGCCAAAAGCCGCCCGCCAGGGCCGTGAGCAGCGAGAACACCCCGAACGCCGCCACCGAGGTGGCCAGGACCGACCGCCGCCCGACCCGGTCGGCGATCACCCCGCCGACGCTGGCCCCGACCATCAGCCCGATCAGGCTGGCGCTGAACGCCCATCCGGCCTGGCCCGGCGTCAGGTGCAGGGCCGGCAGCATGCGCGGCGCCGCCACCCCCATCGACTGGATGTCGAACCCCTCGATCATCGCCGCCAGCAGGCAGACGAGCCACACGGGCCAGGTCCTGGATGTCGTCATGAGCGCCCCTCTCGTCGAACAAGGGTACGCGTAAAAAGAACCCTCTCCCAGAGGGGAGAGGGTGTCTCATGGTGCTACCGCCCCATCTCGTCCGCCACCGTCCGCGCCAGGGCCTCGTCGAAGTCGGTGACCTCGACATAGCCCAGCCGTCGCCGGATCTTGGCGTTGTCGATGAACAGCGGGTAGTCGAGGTCCAGGCCCGACACCGCCTTGGCCAGGGCGCCGTGCGCCACGTCGGGATGGGCCAGCTGGACGTCGCCGGGCCAGTTCAGGTGCTCGGCGAAGCTGGCGGCCCAGGCGATGTTGGTGGGGGTGTTGGACCGGCCCAGATTGTAGGTCTCGCCGCCGGCCCGGGGGTGTGTCGCCGCCAGGGCGATCCCTGCCGCCACGTCGTCGACATAGCCGAAGGTCGCCCGCCAGCTGGCCCAGGGATGGGGGATCACGATGCGCGGCCGCCGCTGGGCCATCGGCCGGATCGCCCAGGAAAACCGCCTCTGCCGGTCGCCGGGACCGAACACCATCGGCAGGCGCAGGATCGTGGTCTCGAACCCGCCGGCCGCCCTCGCCGCCGCCTCGAGGGGGATCTTGTCGTAGTCGTCCATCCAGGCCTGAGGGTCGCCGACCGCACGGAGCTTGGCCAGGCGGTAGGGGAAGCGGCTGGCGCGCAAGGGCGCCTCCTCGGTCAGCCGGTCCCAGATCGGCGTCGGCCGGCCCTTGCGGTGCAGGCCCTCGTAGTTGCGATAGACGTCGACCGAGCTGGCCATCACGTAGCGGGCGATCCGACCGGACAGGGCGTCCAGCAGCGGCAGGGTGTCAGCCTGGGTATAGGCGATCAGGTCGATCACCGTGTCGGCGCCCAGGTCGCGGACGGCCGCCAGCACCGCCGCCGGGT
>NZ_JBAPVS010000019.1:0-7097 GCF_049283275.1 Caulobacter sp.
ATTCCCCACTGCTGCCTCCCGTAGGAGTTTGGGCCGTGTCTCAGTCCCAATGTGGCTGATCATCCTCTCAGACCAGCTAAGGATCGTAGCCTTGGTGGGCCTTTACCCCACCAACTAGCTAATCCTACGCGGGCCGCTCTAATGGCGATAAATCTTTCCCTCGAAAGGCTTATCCGGTATTAGCTCAAGTTTCCCTGAGTTGTTCCGAACCAAAAGGCACGTTCCCACGTGTTACTCACCCGTCCGCCACTAATCCCGAAGGATCCGTTCGACTTGCATGTGTTAGGCCTGCCGCCAGCGTTCGCTCTGAGCCAGGATCAAACTCTCAGGTTGAGTTGACCGCTAACACAGACTTCAAGAAATCGGGGGAAAACCCAATCTCTCGGTTCTGGTTTGCATAGTATCTTGACGAGTTCCCAATCACATCGATGGATCAAGACCGAAGTCTTGGTCCATGATATTCATGGTGTCTTCAAGAGACCGCAATTGTCAGCGTTCGAGATGACCCGTGAGGTCATCGCCAGAGCGCCGCCGCCTGCGTTTCTCTTTCCAAATCAACAATGTCAAAGACCCAGAGCCGAAGCCCCCAGAACCGCCTCGCAGCGGAACCACCCGTTTAGCGCCCGATGTCGGCGGAGGCGGCTATCTATCCAACCCCGAATTGCCTGTCAAACCGTTTTTTACAAAACCGTCCGAACCAACCCACCAGAAACAGCCAAAACCATTCCCAGTAGACCGAAGCAGCCTTCTATTGAAAGCCGCCAATCAAGTCAAGAAAGAAATCCGAAGATAACCTGCCTAGACTTGAAGAGAACTAAGATGAATTCTTGCGAACCAATCTTCGTTACTCTCGAAGAGGGCGGGTTCTATTGAAGCCGCCACATCCTGTCAACCGGCCTTTTCACTTTCCGTCCTGAACCGGCCGAGGCCGGTTCGAAGACAAAAGCGCGGCGACGAAGCCCTTGAAGACAGGGTCTTCGCAAATCCGTCACCGAGTCGATTGAAGCTGCGGAAACTAGCGATCCACCCTTTCAAATGCAAGGCCCGAAGGCCTCGAATTCGTCCGGCGGGCGCTGGCCCCGAAGCGAGGGCGGTGTGTAGCCACCGCCTCGGAGAGTCGCAACCGCAAAATCGGCCCGATCAATCGCACGCATCGCTTTGCCTGTGCGCGGATCTGTGAATGGTTTGAGGCTGGCTTCACCGCCTTTCGGGTCGACAGCGCTTGCGCCGTCCCCTCCCCTGCCTCCATAGACCTCTGCAAGAGGAGGCCCCGCGTCCATGTTGTCCCAGAAAGCGCGCTACGCCCTGCGCGCCATGATCGAACTGGCCCGCGAGGGGGGACAGGTCACCGCCGGCGAGTTGGCGGTCCGCGCGGATGCGCCGCGCAAGTTCCTGGAAGCCATACTTCTTACACTGGCGCGCCAGGGTCTGGTGACCAGCCGCCGGGGCAAGTTCGGCGGCTATCTGCTGGGCCGCGAACCCGCCTTGATCAGCTTCGCCGAGATCATCCGCCTGGTCGACGGCCCGCTGGCCCTGACGCCCTGCGTCAGCCGCACGGCCTTCCGCCGCTGCGAAGATTGTCGGGACCTGGCGACCTGCGCTCTGCGTGAGGCCCTGCTGCGGGCTCGCGACGCCACGGCCGCGGTGCTGGAAGGCTATAGCCTGGCCGACGCGGTCGCGGGTTCGGGGGCGGAGCTCCTGGGCGAACCGGCGCACTGACCGCCGTCGCCGTCTCCTGATGGACCGCTATATAGAGTGAACGCGTGGCGGCCGGACGCGGCCGTCCCAGACGCCGGCCGCGTCCGCTTCAGCCGGCCGCGATATAGGCCTTCAGCCCCTCGGCCTCGGCCTGGGCCTCGCGGATCTTGTACTTCACCAGATCGCCGATCGAGATGATGCCGGCAAGGCGCTTGCCCTTGCAGACCGGCAGGTGGCGGATCCGGCGATCGGTCATGCGGCTAAGCAGGGCGTCCACCGTCTCTTCCGGCTGGGCGAAGATCACGTCGCGGGTCATGCACGAGGAGATCGGCTTGGACAGGGCGGCGGCGCCGCCCTCGGCGATCACCCGCACGATGTCGCGTTCGGACAGGATGCCGGCGATCGTTTCATCCTCCTCAAGCACCACCATCGCGCCGACGCGCCGGGTGTGCAGCAAGGCCGCGGCGGCCCCCACCGTCTCATTGGGCGAGGCTGTGAAGACCAGGTCGCCCTTGTCCTTCAGAATCTGAGAAACCAGCAAAGCTCAATCCTCCCTGAGACTTCATTTTAAAGGAGGGTCTCGCAAAGCGGCCCCCTTATCAATGGGCTGGATCACGGGGACGCCGCCAGGAACCATATTGCCCCAACCGTCAAGGTCGTCCCTGGTCCCTGCGGCTGGAGTCTGTCGGCGACACCGTGATCCAATCGTTGCGCGCCCGCGCCCGAAAGCTCGCAGGAGATGTTCGGCCTCATCGGCAGGGTCCTCAACCAGGCCCCCTGAGCATCTCAAGGCCGATATCCAAGCGTGGCCGTTTCGCCCCACCGACGCCTTGCTTGCGCCACGCGCTCCAGCCAAGGTGCGCCCCTTTCACGGCTCCGCACGCCCAACATCCTAGTTCAAGGTCGCACATGATCCGCGTTTCGCGCCTGGCGCTCGTTCTCTCGGCCGGGCTCAGCCTCACCGCCTGCGCGACCTCGTCCCTTTTTAAACCCGACGGCGGCGACAAGACCGTCGCTTCCTTGTCGGCCCCCAAGACGCCCCTCGCGCCCAGGCCGTCCCCGAACGCCGGCGGCGCGCCGACGATCGACCTGGTCAAGCCGGGTCAATGGCCGCAAGCGGTGTCGGACGTCGCGCCCGACCCGCGCGTGCGGTTCGGCGTACTGCCCAACGGCATGCGCTATGCGATCCAGAAGAACGCCACCCCGCCTGGCCAGGCCGCCCTGCGCCTGTGGTTCGACGCCGGCTCGCTGAACGAGACCGACGACCAGCAGGGCCTGGCTCACTTTCTTGAACACATGGCGTTCAACGGCTCGAAAAACGTGCCCGAAGGCGACATGGTCAAGATCCTCGAACGCCACGGCCTGTCGTTCGGGGCCGACACCAACGCCTCCACCGGCTTCAGCCAGACGACCTATCAGCTGGACCTGCCCAAGACCGACGACGACACCGTCGAGACCGGCATGATGCTGCTGCGCGAGGCGGCCGGCGAGCTGACCATCGCGCCCGACGCCGTCGACCGCGAGCGCGGCGTGGTGCTGTCCGAGGAGCGCACCCGCGACGGCCCCGGCTATCGGGTGTTCGTCAACACCTTCGGCTTCCAACTGCAAGGCCAACGGCCGCCGCAGCGCCTGCCGATCGGCAAGACCGAGATCCTCAAGACCGCCCCGGCCCAGCGCATCCGCGACTTCTACCAAGCCTGGTACCGGCCCGAGAACGCCGTGGTCGTGGCGGTCGGCGACTTCGACGTCGACGCCATGGAGGCCAAGATCAAGGCCCGGTTCGGCGACTGGAAGCCCCAGGGCCAGCCCGGCGTGAGGCCCGACCTCGGCCCCGTGGCCAAGCGCGGCCTGACCGCCAAGGTGCTGGTCGAGCCCGGCGCCCAGACCTCGGTCCAGATGGCCTGGATCGCCCCGCCCGACCTGGAGCTGGAAACCCGCGCCAAGGACAAGGAAGAGCTGGTCAAGGCCCTGGGCTTCGCCGTGCTGAACCGTCGGCTGCAGGTGCTGACCCGATCGGACGATCCGCCGTTCATCTTCGCCGTCGCCGCGCAGAACGACCAGGAGCACGCCGCCGAGATCACCACCCTGGCCGCCACCGTACAGCCCGGCCACTGGAACCAGGCCCTGACCGCGCTGGAGCAGGAGCAGCGCCGCATCGTTAAATATGGCGTGCGCCAGGACGAGTTGGACCGCGAGATCGCCGCCATGCGCGCCGGCTTCGTGGCCGCCGCGGCGGGCGAGGCCACACAGCGCACCACCGCCCTGGCCGGCGGCATCGTCGGCACGCTGGGCGACCGCGAGGTCGTCACCAGCCCGTCCCAGAACCTTGTGGTGTTCGACGACGCCACCAAGGGTCTGACCGCCGATGCGGTCTCGGCCCTGCTGAAAGACCAGTTCACCGGCTCCGGTCCGCTGATCGTCATCCCGACCCCGACCGCCATCGAGGGCGCGGAAAAGACCGTGACCGACGCCTACATGGCCTCGGCCAAGATCCCCGTCGCCGCGCCGGCCGCGCCGGGCGTCACCACCTGGCCGTACGCGACCTTCGGCGCCAAGGGCCAGGTTGTCGAACAGAAGGACGTCACCGACCTGGACACCGTCTTCGTTCGGTTCGCCAACGGCGTGCGTCTGACGGTCAAGCCGACCAAGTTCCGTGACGACCAGATCCTGGTGAAGGCCCGGATCGGCCATGGCATGCTGGATTTGCCGCCTGGCGGCCAGAGCCCGATGTGGGCCGGCTCGGCCTTCATCGAGGGCGGCCTCAAGCAGATCAGCACCCAGGACATGGAGCGGGTGCTGAACGGCAAGGTCTACAACGCCGGCCTGGGGGTCGAGGACGACGCCTTCAGCCTGTCGGGCCGCACCCGTCCTGAAGATCTCGACACTGAACTGCAAGTGCTGGCCGCCTACGCCACCGACGGCGGCTGGCGCCCGGAGGCCTTCGCCCGCATCAAGACCTACTACGGCACGATCCACGACCAGATGGAAAGCACCCCCAGCGGCGTGATGGGCCGCGATCTGGGCGGGCTGTTGCACGGCGGGGACGGCCGCTGGACCTTCCCCTCTCGCCAGCAGATCGCCGGCGCGTCGCTCGACCAGTTGAAGGCCGCGGTGTCGCCCCCGTTGGCCGCCAACGCCATCGAGGTGCTGATCGTCGGCGACACCACGGTCGACAAGGCCGTGGCGGCGGTGGCCCAGACCTTCGGCGCCCTGCCCGTCCGGGCCGACGTTCCGGCTCCGGCCGGGGCCGAGAACGCGCCCTTCCCCGCCCCCTCGCCGACCCCGATCGTGCGCACCCACAAGGGCCGGGCCGACCAAGGCCAGCTGTTCATGGCCTGGAAGACCGACGACCTGTTCAGCGATCTGCAGCGGGCCCGCAACACCCAGGTCCTGGCCCAGGTGATGCAGCTGCGGCTGACCGACGAACTGCGCGAGAAGCAGGGGGCGACCTATTCGCCCTCGGCCTCGGCGACGGCCAGCGTGGCCTTCACCCATTGGGGCTATCTGGCGGTCAACGTCGAGACCCCGCCCGACAAGGTCGACGGCGTGATCGCCAGCATCCGCAAGATCGCCGCTGACCTCCGCGACAAGCCGATCACCGCCGATGAACTGGAGCGAGCCAAGAAGCCGCGCATCGATCAGATCGAGAAGGCTCGCGAAACCAACGAATACTGGCTGGGATCCCTGTCGGGCGCCCAGACCGACCCGCGCCTGCTGACCGCCGCCCGCTCGGTGATCGCCGGCCTGCAGCGAGTAACGATCGCCGACGTCCAGAAGGCCGCCCAGACCTTCCTGGGCGACGACAAGTCGTGGACGATGGTCGTGAAGCCGGAGAAATAACACCAACATCCGCTCATCCCGGCGAATGCCGGGATGAGCGAATCTGAGGTGCTATCTGCAAGCGATCAGGTGAACCTGATCCCGCCGCGCCTCCGCCCTAGGCTCGGCCAAGGCCCCGTAGGCCACCAGGCCCCAGACCGCCAGCACGGCCAGCCATTGAACGGGGGTGACGGGAGAACGACGGTTCATGCCCTCCCTATCGCCCAGTTGCCCTGGCTCGAATAACGACTTATCAGCGGGCATCTGTGAGGTTTCATCACATGGCCGCCCGCTCGCTTCCGCCGCTGAACGCCCTGCGCGCCTTCGAGGCGTTCGGTCGGCGCGGCCGAATGACCCTGGCCGCCGACGAGCTGTGCGTCACTCACGGGGCGATCAGCCGCCAGATCCGCCAGCTCGAGGACCATCTCGGCGTCGCCCTGACCGAGGGCCCGCGCAACCGCCTGACCCTGACCGAGACCGGCTTGACCCTGGCCCAGGCCCTGACCCAGGCGCTGGACCAGATCGAGGCGGCCCTGCCTCG
Source organism: Caulobacter sp. (assembly GCF_049283275.1). Taxonomy (GTDB): domain Bacteria; phylum Pseudomonadota; class Alphaproteobacteria; order Caulobacterales; family Caulobacteraceae; genus Caulobacter. The sequence goes on from NZ_JBAPVS010000019.1 coordinate 6,059, forward strand.
GGCCGTCGGCGACGGCGACGGAACGCTGGTGGTCTCGTGCCTGCCGACCTTCGCCATGAAGTGGTTGATCCCGCGCCTGCCCGACTTCGTGGCCGCCCATCCGGAGATCCAGACGCGGATCGTGGAGTCCAATGGACCGTTCGACTTCCGCGCCGACGGGGTCGACCTGGCGATCCGCATGCGTCTGCCGGACGCTCCGCCTTCACCCGACGCCGACGTCACGCCGTTTCTCAAGCACTATGTCGGCCCCGTGGCCTCGCCCGACCTGGCCGCCCAGATCCGGGATGTCGACAGCCTGGCCCGCCTGCCGCGGCTGCACACCCGCACCTTCACGGAGGGCTGGGCCGAATGGGAAAGCGCGGCGGGCCTGACGCTGTCGCCGGCGGCGGTGAACCGCGAGTTCGACCATTATTTCTACATGCTGGAAGCGGCCGCCGCGGGCCTGGGCGTGGCGCTCAGCCCCTTCGCCTTCGTCGAGAAGGACCTGGCGGCCGGACGCCTGCTGGCGCCGCTGGGCCTGGTCCCCGGACAGGCTCGGGTCTGCGCCCTGACACCCCGGAGCAAAATCACCCCCGCGGCCCGCCGGTTCCGCGATTGGCTGGTCGTCCAGGGCGCGGCGACCTCGCCGCCGCCGGGGGCCGGAAGAGGGTTCTCAACAAGCTGAACCGGGTTCGGACGCAAAACCCCTTACACTTTGCGCTGACGCCCTCTAGTTTCCGCCGATCCCCCGCGCCCTGCGCGCCCCATCGATATCAGGAGCCCGTCATGGACGCCGCCACCATCGCCAAGCTCGAAGGCCATCTGAAGCGCACCTTCGGCAACCCGCACATCGCCCTGAAGGCCCGTCCCAAGCAGAAGGATTCGGCCGAGGTCGAGGTGAAGGGCGAATTCATCGGCGTGGTCTTCCAGGACGAGGACGAGGACGGCTCGTTCATGTTCGAAATGGCGATCCTGGCCGAAGACCTGGAAGGCTAGAGGCCTTAGCGGCGAAGCCCCCTCCGTCGGCTTCGCCGCCACCTCCCCCAGAGGGGGAGGATCT
>NZ_JBAPVS010000020.1:0-2916 GCF_049283275.1 Caulobacter sp.
GGCCACGGCCGCCAACGCCGCCCAGGCCGCGCATGACGCCTCCGACCGCGCCGCCCTGTCGCGCGACGACACCCTGGCCCCCTCGGCCGATCCGAACCTCCGAACGCCGGCCGCCGAACCTCTACCGGTGAACTAGGGCCCTCTTTCCAGCAAGCCAAGGCGGGATTACATCGAAGGCATGCGCCAGACCTTCGATGAATCCACCGACCCGGGCTTCGGTCCCCGCCACGTTCCCCTGATCCGCGCCGCCATGGCGCGCCAGGGCCTGGACGGCTTCCTCGTGCCGCACGAGGACGAGCATCAGAACGAATACTTGCCGGCCGCCAACGATCGCCTGGCCTGGGCCAGTGGCTTCACCGGCTCGGCCGGGGCCGGCGTGATCCTCAAGGACCGCGCCGCCGTGTTCGTCGACGGCCGCTACACCCTGCAGGTGCGCGACCAGGTCGATCAGGGCGTGTTCGAGATTCGCGACCTGGTCGAGGGCGGTGTGCCGGCCTATCTGGAAACCGCCGGCAAGGGCGCCGTGATTGGCTACGACGCTCGCTTGCACAGCCCCCAAGCCCTGGACGGCCTGAAAGCCGCCGCCGCAAAGGCCGGCGCGGCGCTGAAGCCCGTGGCGATCAATCCCATCGACGAGGCCTGGGGCGCCGAGCGTCCCGCCCAACCCGCCGCGCCCGTCGTGCCGCACCCCGTGAAGTACGCCGGCGAGGAGTCCGCCTCAAAGCGCGCCCGCGTCGGCTCGGCCATCGCGGCCTTCGGCGCCGAAGCCGCCGTGATCACCGCCCCGGCCTCGATCGCCTGGCTGTTCAACATCCGGGGCGGCGACGTGATCCGCTCGCCCTTGCCGTTGTCCCAGGCCGTGCTGCGCGCCGACGGCACGGCGCGGCTGTTCCTGGATCCGGCCAAGGTGACCGACGAACTGCCGGCGTGGCTGGGCAATCAGGTGTCGCTGGAAGACCCTGGGGCCTTGGACGGGGCCCTGGCCGAACTGGCCGGCAAGAAGGTCGTCGTCGATCCGTCCCAGTCGTCCGCCTGGTACTTCGACACCCTGGTCGCGGCCGGCGCCGAGGTGGTCCGCGCCATGGACCCCTGCACCCTGCCCCGCGCCTGCAAGAACGCCGTCGAGATCGCCGGCACGATCGAGGCTCACAGGCGCGACGGCGCGGCCTTGACCCGGTTCCTGCACTGGCTGGCCACCGAGGGTCAGATCAATCCGCCGGACGAGAAGGAGGCCGTGGCCAAGCTGGAGGCGTTCCGCGAGGCCACCGGCCTGCTCAAGGACCTCAGCTTCGACACCATAGGCGCGGCCAACGGCCATGGCGCCCTGCCCCACTACCGCCCGACCGAACGCAGCAACCAACGCGCCGCCAGGGGTTCGCTGCTGCTGGTGGACAGCGGCGGCCAGTACCTGGACGGCACCACGGACGTCACCCGCACCGTAGCCATCGGCGAGCCGACCGCCGAAATGGTCACCCGCAACACCCTGGTCCTGAAAGGCCACCTGGCCATCGCCCGCCTGCGCTTCCCGGCCGGCACCACCGGCTCGGCCATCGACGCCTTCGCCCGCGCGGCCCTGTGGAGCCACGGGCTGGACTACGACCACGGCACCGGCCACGGCGTCGGCGTCTATCTGGGCGTCCACGAGGGCCCGCAGCGGATCTCAAAGGCCCCCAACACCATCGCCTTGCAGCCGGGCATGATCGTCTCCAACGAGCCGGGCTACTACAAGGACGGCGAATACGGCATCCGCATCGAGAACCTCGAAGTGGTCATGCCGGCCGAGGCGGTCGGCACGGGCGACCGGCCCATGCACCGCTTCCAGGCCCTGACGCTGGCCCCGATCGACCGGCGGCTGGTCGACAAGAGCCTGCTGTCGGCCGAGGAGATCGCCCAGTTCGACGCCTATCACGCGCGGGTGGTGGCGGAGATCGGGCCGCGGGTGGAGCCTGAGGTCCGCGCCTGGCTGGAAGAGGTCTGTGCGCCGCTTAGGGCGGTGGGATCACACCCACTTGCCCCCACCTGACCGCTTCGCGGTCGGTCCGCCCCCATAGGGGGCGGAGGCTCGCCGCCGGCGTTACGCGTCCCCCGCCCCCTATGGGGGCGGACAGGCGACGCAGTCGCCAGGTGGGGGCAAGTCCGTGAGCCGGCGCCCCCCTATGTCCCCCGAGGCTTGGCCCTAGTCGTCGGCGCAGCCACCGCCGGGTCGTCCGGCCACAGGTGCCGGGGGTAGCGCCCCTTCATCTCGGTCCTCACCTCGCGCCACGAGCCCTTCCAGAACCCCGGCAGATCCCGCGTGATCTGGATCGGCTTGTGCCCGGGCGACAGCAACGCCAGCACCAGGGGCGCGCCGCCGACGGTCGGATGCGCCGTCAAACCGAACAGCTCTTGCACCCGCACATCCACGCGCGGTCCGCCGTCGGCGGCGTAGTCGATGGCGAAGCTGGAGCCGGTCGGGGCGGTGAACCGGGCCGGCGCCTCGGCGTCGAGGCGGCGGTGCAGGTCCCAGGGCACGAGCGTGCGGATCGCGTCGGTCAGGGCCCTGTCACCCAGTTGGCTCAGGGCCGAGCGTCCGGCCAGCAACGGTTCGAGCCATTCGGGCAAGCGCTCCAGCAGGGCGGCGTCCGACAGGTCGGGCCAGGTCCCGGCGTCACGGTCGCGCAGGAAGGCGACCCGGCGACGCAGGGCTTGCGCGCCCTCGCCCAGCGGCACGGCCGGCAGGCCTTCGCGCCCGACCTGATCCAGCAGCACCTTGGCCACCAGCCCGGGATCGACCTTGTCCAGCAGCCGCTCCTCGACCACCAGCTTGCCCAGGCGCAGCAGGCGACGGGCGCGGACCTTGCCCTTGGCGTCGGGCTCCAGCCGGTCCTCGGCCACCAGCCGGTCGGCGAAGGCCTCGCGCAGGGCGGTCTCGTCCAG
>NZ_JBAPVS010000021.1:0-1673 GCF_049283275.1 Caulobacter sp.
CCCTTGCGGCGTGTCCCTAAACGTTGCTCCTGCCCCTACGGATGGCTGGCTTCGTCGTGAGTCGGGTCTAAGCTCACGCTCATGGACGAACCGATCGACGCCAAGTTCGACACCCGCAACGACGGCGACGTCCGCGACGCCGGCGCCGGTCCGCTCAAGCCCCGCCATGCCGCCACCCTGATCGTGGTCCGCGACGACGGGCCCAAGCCGCGCCTGCTGATGGGCCGCCGCAACCGGGGCCTGGCCTTCATGGCCGACAAGTGGGTGTTCCCCGGCGGCCGGGTGGATCGCGGCGATTTCCTCGCGCCCTCGGCCAGCGAACTGGCGCCCGACACCGCCGTGCGCCTGTCCCTGGAGCCGCGCCATCCCAGTCCCGCCCGCCTGGCCCGCGCCCTGGCCCTGGCGGCGGTGCGCGAGACCTTCGAGGAGACCGGGCTGCTGCTGGCCAAGACCGCCCCCGAGCGCCCCGGCGCCGGGGCCTGGCGGCCGTTCCTGGCCCAGGGAGCCCTGCCCGACCTGGCGCCGCTGGCCTTTGTGGCCCGGGCGATCACCCCGCCCTACCGCACCCGCCGCTTCGACGCCCGGTTCTTCATGGCCCCCGCCTCGGCCCTGCTGAGCCTGGAGCGCCAGCCCGACTGCGGCGAGCTGGACGAGATCGGCTGGTTCGACTTCGACGCCGCCCGCGAACTGGACCTGCCGAACATCACCCGCTTCGTCGTGCACGAGGTGGCCCAGCGCCTGTCCGACCCTGGACGCCCCGCGCCGTTCATGCGTTTCCTGCGCGGGGCGCGGCAGTTGAGCTATTTGTAGAGCTTGCGGGCCCGCCCTCGTCCTTCGACAAGCTCAGGATGAGGGCTATTGTCGCGCTGAGCCATCATTCGAAGTCCTCATCCTGAGCTTGTCGAAGGACGAGGGTTTCGCCGCAAGAGGTAGCCATGCTCGCCCTGATCCTCGCCGCTTCCCTAGCCATGCCGAGTGCTTCGGGGCCGCCCGCCACCATCGACCAGATGGCCTGGCTGAAGGGCTGCTGGATCCAGACCAGACCCAACGGCGTGGTCGAGGAGCTGTGGATGGGTCCCGGCGGCGGCGTGATGCTGGGCATGGGGCGCACGGTGCGCGACGGCAAGCTGCGTGAGCACGAGTTCGTCCGCATCGTCGAAGCCGACGGCTCGCTGGCCTATGTCGCCGAGCCCTCGGGGCAGGAGAAGGCGACCTTCCCGCTCAAGAGCCTGACCGCGGACCAGGCGGTGTTCGAGAACCCGACCCACGATTTTCCCCAGCGGGTGATCTATCGTCGCGCCGGCGCCGGCGAGATCGTCGGCCGCATCGAGGGTCAGATCGGCGGCCGGGCCAGAAGCGTCGATTTCCCCTACAAACGATGCGAGACCGGCAATTGACTTTGCGCCGCCGGTGAGTATGTTCCGCGCCTCTTATTTCGACCGCGTAGGGACCTGCGCGACCATCGCAGGGATTCGACCATGGCCAAACCGGCTTCCATCAAGATCCGCCTGAACTCGACGGCGGACACCGGCTTCTTCTACGTGACCAAGAAGAACGCCCGCACCAAGACCGAGAAGATGGTGCTGAAGAAGTACGATCCGGTCATCCGCAAGCACGTCGAATTCAAGGAAGGCAAGATCAAGTAGGTCTTGCCGTCCCTATCGATATGACAA
>NZ_JBAPVS010000022.1:0-11472 GCF_049283275.1 Caulobacter sp.
GGCGGGCGCTGTCGGCGGCGGCGCTGGCGTCGCGGGCGGCCTGCTGGGCGACGATCGTGGCCTGGGCCGCGCCGGTCTGGGCGCTTTCGAGGTTTCCGACGACACGGCCCTGTTCCTGGGCCTGGGCGATCTGATCCTGGCTAGGCGTGCGCGCCCCGGCCGTCAGCATGAAGACGATGGCGACCACGGCGACGATAGCGACCGCCCCGGCCACGAACCATCCGGTGGCGCCGCCCTCGCGCCGAACGTGAACCACACGTTCCGGCGGGTCTTGGGGATCGACATAGGTCATGGCGTTGCTCCTGCGGATGTCCGCCTGGAGAAACGTGGGGGAGGGGAAGGGCGTTCCGCTTTTTTAAAACCCTCTCCTTGAGAGAGGGAGGGAGAGGGTGTTTTCCCTACGGTCGCTGCAGCACCAGCGCCGCCCAGGCGTCGCGGTGGATGCGGTTGACCACCTTGAAGCCGCGCGAGACGTAGGCGGCCTTGACCATCCGTTCCTGGGTGCGCAGCAGGCCCGACAGGATCACGGTGCCCCCGGGGACCAGGGCGTTCTTGATGTCCTGGGCCAGGCTGACCAGCGGGCGGGCCAGGATGTTGGCGAACACCAGGTCATAGGGGGCGTTGTCGGTCACCAGTCGGTTCGACAGACCCGAGGCGTGGACGAACCGGGCGTTGGCGCGGTTGACCTTGGCGTTCTCCTTGGAGATCCGCACGCTGGGCTTGTCGATGTCGGTGCCGACGGCGATTCTCGATCCCGTCCGCGCGGCAGCGATGGCGAGGAGCCCGGTGCCGGCTCCGACGTCGAGAACCTTGTTGAACTTCCTGGCCTTGATCAGCTTGTCATAGGCCATCAGGCAGCCGACGGTCGTGCCGTGATGGCCGGTGCCGAAGGCGGCGCCGGCTTCGATGCGAAGGTTGACGGTGCTGGCCGGCAGGCGGCCGCGGTCGTGCATGCCGTAGACGAAGAACCGGCCGGCGCGCACCGGCGGCAGGCCCGACAACGCCATGGCCAGCCAGTCGGCGTCGGCCAATTGCTCGCGCACCACCTTCAGCGGATAGCCCGCCAGGACGTCCAGCAGGCCCGCGTCTTCCTCGTCATTGGTCGGGAAGGCGTCGATGCGCCAGATGCCCTTGTCCTCGTCCTCTTCGAGGATCGAATAGGTCGCGCCCTCGAGGTCGGGATGGTTGTCGATGGCGTCGGCGGCGGCTTCGGCGTCGGCGCGCGCGCCGCGGGCGACGATCTGCTGGGGCGTGTAGTCGGTCATGGCGCTCCAGTAGCGCCCTCAGCGGCGAAAGGCGAGACCGCGCGCTGGTCAAATGTGGGCTGCAGGCCGGAGGCGGCCTCTAGTAGGCGGCCATGGTCAAGGGAGTGGGGGCGACGGGCGCGATGGGCGCCTCCGGAGGTTCCGGCGGACGCGGCGCGTCCTCCGGCAAGCGGGTGTTCAGGATGTCGCCGCTGGTTGACGGCCAGGACGGCTGGTCCGTGTGAGCCAATCCGACCGGCTGAACCGGGGGCGTCGGCTCGCTCCAAACGGCCGGGACGTATTCGGGAACTTCGTAAGACGCCACGACAATGGGCGGCGGCTCGCTCTGTTGGGCGCGCAGGAAGTCGGTGCCGATCACGTAGTCGGGGACCTTGCCGGCGGGCCAGGCGATCGGCTCGACCTGGGCGTACGAGGCCTCGGACGTGTAGGCGAACTCGGCTTCCGGCGTGGTCTGGGGGCCGGTCCTCAGCAGCAGGCCGCCCGTCAGCCCGACCGTCACCGCGGCGGCGGCGCCGATCAAGGCGGTGCGATGAAGGCGGAGGTCCGAGGCGTCCATACAAACAAAAGTGCGCTGGACGGCAAAACGTTCGATCCTGGCCGCCACTTTCGGCGGCCACGCTCTAGGCTGGCGACTCGCCAAGAGGGGAAATCGACATGCCAAGCCGCTACATGCTTCGCGACCGGGCCTCGGGCGGCCATGCCCGGGTCACCTATGTCGAGCTGTTCTTTGACCTGGTGTTCGTGTTCGCGGTCACCCAGCTGTCGCACGGCCTGATGGCGCATCCGACCTTGGCGGGCGTGGTCGAGACCAGCCTGCTGCTGATGGCCGTCTGGTGGGCGTGGATCTTCACGGCGTGGGTCACCAACTGGCTTGATCCCGAGCGGCCGCCGGTGCGGATCATGCTGTTCGTGGTGATGGTGGTGGGCATGGTTTTGACCATGTCGATCCCCAAGGCGTTCGGCGAGCGCGGCCTGATCTTCGCCCTGGCCTTTGTGGCGATCCAGCTGGGGCGCAGCCTGTTCACCGCCTGGGCCATGCGGAGCCACCCCTTCCAGAGCCGCAACTTCATCCGGATCTCCCTGTGGTTCGCGGCGTCGGGCGTGTTGTGGATCGCCGGCGGGCTGGCCGAGAACGGCGCGCGCCTGGCGCTGTGGAGCGGGGCGATCGCCCTGGAATACATCTCGCCGGCCCTGGGGTTCTGGACCCCCGGCCTGGGCCGGGCCCGCGCCGAGGAATGGGATGTCGAGGGCGGGCATCTGGCCGAGCGCTGCGCCCTGTTCACGATCATCGCCCTGGGCGAGTCGATCCTGGTCATGGGCGCGACCACGGCGACCCTGGCTTGGACGCCGATGGTGATCGCCGCCTTCCTGGCCTCGTTCGCCGGCAGCCTGGCCATGTGGTGGATCTATTTCGCGGTCACCGCCGAAGCGGCCAGCGAGGCGATCAGCCACGCCAAGGATCCGGGCCGCGTGGCGCGGGTGGCCTATACCTACACCCACCTGCTGCCGATCGCCGGGATCATCGTCACGGCGGTGGCCGACGAATGGACCATCCACCATCCACTGGGCCACGCCGATCTGAAGACCGCCGCCGCTCTGATCGGAGGGCCGTTCCTGTTCCTGCTGGGCGGCCTGCTGTTCAAGCAGGCGGTGTTCCGCCGATGGTCGCCATCGTTGGGCGGGGGACTGCTGGCCCTGGCGGTTCTGGCGCCGATCAGTCCAATGCTCAGCCCGCTGATGCTGTCGATCGCCACGACACTGGTCCTGGTGGGCGTGTCGGTCTGGGAGAGTGTGGCGCTGAAGGCCAAGGCGAGCGACTAGATCGTCAACGCCGCGTTCGTCGCCCGCACCAGGCCGTCGATGATCCCGGGCTCGGTCGAGGCGTGCCCGGCGTCCCAGACGATCTCGAACTTGGCCTCGGGCCAGGCCCTGTGCAGCGACCAGGCGCTGTCGAGCGGGGTGACCACGTCGAACCGTCCCTGGACGATCCAGGCCGGGATGTGGCGGATCTTGTCGATATTCTTGAGGATCCAGCCGTCTTCCTCGAAGAACCCGCTGTTGGTGAAGAAGTGGCATTCGATCCGCGCGAAGGCGATGGCGAAGTCTTCTTCGTTGAACTTCGGGGGGCGGGCTTCGGGACCCCGGAGCGAGATGGTGTCGCCCTCCCACTGGCTCCACGCTCCGGCCGCTTCGGCCTGGATCCGGCGGTCGGGATGGGTCAGGCGGCGGTGATAGGCGGCCATCAGGTCGCCGCGCTCCTCGACCGGGATCGGCGCCAGGAAGCGCTCCCAGGCGTCGGGGAACAGCATCGAGGCGCCGTCCTGGTAGAACCAGCGCAGCTCTTTCTGGGTCAGCAGGAAGATCCCGCGCAGCACCAGGCCCTCGACGCGGTCGGGGTGGGCGATGGCGTAGGCCAGGGCCAGGGTCGAGCCCCAGGAGCCGCCGAACACGGTCCATTTCTCGATCCCCAGATGCTCACGCAACCGCTCGATGTCGGCGATCAAGCTCCAGGTGGTGTTGTCCTCGAGGCTGGCGTTGGGACGCGAGCGGCCGCAGCCGCGCTGGTCGAACAGCGCCATGCGCCATTTGTTGGGATCGAAGAACCGCCGCATGGTCGGGTTGACCGCGCCCCCGGGGCCGCCGTGCAGGATCACCGCCGGCCTGCCGCGCGGCGCGCCGCATTCCTCGTAATAGATCTCGTGCGGACCGTCCGTGCTCAGCCAGCCGAATGAGAAGGGCTCGATGTCACGAAACAGGCCGCGGCGACCGGCGGCGGACATTGGGGGGGCGGAAGCATTACGATCCATGACCAACCCTAAACCCGTTTTGGGGGGCGAGGAAACGGCGGGAGGGGTTCATTTCCCTCCACCGCTCGCGTATCGGACGGGAATGATCGCGCGATTCCTCCCCACCCTGAGCCGACCGACGCCGGCTCGGTGGCTGGATATGGGGCGGGGCGGCCTGGGCGCCTTGCTGGGCTTGATGGCCGCCGGCCTGGTCGCCAGGGCGATCGCCGGCGGCGCGCCCTTGACCTCGCCCCTGCTGATCGCGCCGATCGGGGCTTCAGCCGTGCTGGTCTTCGCCGTGCCCGCCAGTCCTTTGGCCCAGCCGCATTCGGTGGTGTTCGGCAACATCCTGTCGGCCCTGGTGGGCATCGCCTGCGCCCAGTTGCTCCACGGGGCGCCGTTCGTCGCACCCCTGGCGGTCGGCCTGGCGATCGTGGCGATGTCCCTGGCCGGCTGCCTCCACCCGCCGGGTGGGGCCGTGGCCCTGATCTGCGCCCTGGCCGGGCCGGAGATGGCCAAGGCCGGCTGGATGTTCGCCCTCGCACCCGTGGGTCTGGACTCGCTGCTCCTAGTGATCGCCGGCATGGCCTTCCATCGGGTGACGGGACGCTCGTATCCGCACCGCGCGCCGGTTGTTGCCGACAGCCCGCACAAGACCAGCGACGTCCCGCCTGGGGCTAGGGCAGGCTTCACCACCGGCGACCTCGACGCCGCCCTGGCTCAGTACGGCGAGCTGCTGGACGTCAGCCGCGACGACCTCGACGCCCTGTTCCGCCAGGTCGAGCTGCAGGCCCACCAGCGCCTGCACGCCCAGATCCTGTGCGGCGACATCATGTCGGTCGATGTCATCGCCGTGGACCCGCAACAGACCTGCGAAAGCGCGCTGCTCTATATGCAGGAGCACGAGTTGCGCACCGCGCCCGTGGTCGACGCCGACCGCAAGGTCCTGGGTCTGGTGCGGCGCGCCGAATTGCTGGCCAACCGCCGGCGCAAGGTCGAAGCGGTGATCGATCCGTTCGTCCACCGCGTACGCGAGACCACGCCGATCCAGGCCCTGCTGCCGCTGCTGTCGAGCGGCGCGGTGCACGAGGCGGTGGTGGTCGACGCCGACCGCACGCTCAAGGGCATCGTCACCCAGACCGACCTGCTGGCGGTGCTCTATCGCGCCCACGTGGTCGAGGCCATGGCCGGCCAAAGCTAGGACTTGTCCGCCATCGCAACCCCTCTCGCTTTTCCGTAGTCTCCCGAGTCATGAACAACCCCGAAGACCTCAGCGACGAAGAACTGCTCGAGATGCTGACTCCGCGCCAGCTGGCTGAGCTGGACCGTGCGATCGCCGAGATGATGGGGCCGGAGGGCCTCGACAAGGTCATCTCGCTGCAGGTGATGGCCCAGCTCTACACCGTGCGCGCCGCCGAGCGCGACGAGGTCTCGGCCCTGGCCATGCTGCAGATGGCCGCGGCGATGCGTCGGCGGGCGGAAATCCTGGCGGGGGATAAGACCTAGTTCGGAAACCGCCGTCCCAGCCAGTCGATCAGAAGTGCGTTCACCTGTTCGGGCTTTTCCTGCTGGGTCCAGTGGCCGCTGCCCTCGACCAGCACCTTTTCCAGGTCCGAGATCTGGTCGGCCATGCGGTCGGCCAGGGAGGGCGGCAGCACCACGTCGTGCTCGGCCATGATCATCAGACACGGGATTCCGTCGATCCGCGCCGGCAGATGCTCGGCCCGTTCCCAGTTGCGCACGAAGTTGCGGTACCAGTTGATCCCGCCGGTGAAGCCGGTGCGCTGGAAGGTCTCGACGAAGGTCTTCAGTTCCTCGGGCTCCAGGAGTTGGGCGGAGGTGTCGGCGACGTCGAAGCGGGCCAGGCCGTCCTGCAGGGCCAGAGACCGTCCTCCGGTCTCGCCGCTGGTGAAGGCGGCCTGCACCCCGGTCGGCTTGCGCATGAAATAGCGCATGGTCTTTTCAACGTCGGCGGCCAGCTGGGCGTCGGCCACCCCAGGCTTCTGGAAGTGGACGATGTACATGTCGTCGCCGTACGCGTTGCGGAAGGCGGTGATCGGGTCGACCGGCAGGCGCGGCAGGAACGGCGTGTTGACGCCCACCACGCCTGCGACGCGGGTGGGATGCATCAGCGGCGTCTGCCAGACCACCAGGCCGCCCCAGTCATGGCCGCAGAACACCGCCTTCGGGGCGCCCAGGTGATCCAGCAGTCCGACAAGGTCGCCGGTCAGGTGGGCCATGTCGTAGGCCTCGACCGCGTCGGGGCGGTCGGTCAGGCCATAGCCGCGCTGGTCGGGCACGATCACCCAGCGCCCCGCCGCCGCCAGGGCCGCGATCTGCCAGCGCCAGGAATAGGAGAACTCCGGGAAGCCGTGACACAAAACGATGGGCACGCCCACGCGCGGCCCGGCCTCGTAATAGGCCATGCGGATCCCGTTGATCTGCGCGAACGCGGGCTCGGGCATCGGCGGCGCGAGACGGGTCATGGCGTTTCCTGCTTCTCTTATTGTTGGCCAGATTGCAGGCGCGCGTCGTGTCCGGCAAGGCCCGCGATTTGCATGGTCAGGGACTTACCCTTGCGGAAAACAAGCGTAAAAGCGCGGCCATGATCGACAGCCCACAATCCACGCCCGCCGCCACGCCCTGGCGGCTCGTCCTGATGTTGGGCGCCTTGACCGCCTTCGCGCCGATGTCGATCGACATGTACCTGTCCAGCATGCCCGCCATCGGTCGGACGCTGCAGGCGGGCCCCGACGATGTTCAGGCTACGTTGGCGGCGTTCTTCGCGGGCATGGCGATCGGCCAGTTCCTCTACGGCCCGGCCTCGGACCGGTTCGGGCGCCGCCTTCCGCTGCTGCTGGGCATCGGCATCTATGTCGCCGCCTCGGTGGCCTGCGCCATGGCGACGTCGATCGAGATGTTGATCGCCGCCCGCTTCGTCCAGGCCCTGGGCGGCTGCGCGGGGGCGGTGATCGCCCGGGCGGTGGTGCGCGACAAGTTCAACCACACCGACACGGCGCGGGTGCTGTCCTTGATGACCCTGATCATGGGCCTGGCGCCGGTGCTGGCGCCGCAGTTCGGCGGCGTCGTGCAGTTCCTCGCCGGCTGGCGCGGCGTGTTCTGGACGCTGGTGGTCTTCGGCCTGCTGATCGGCCTGTGGATCGCGTTGAGCCTGACGGAGTCGCGGTCGGAGGCCACGGCGATCCAGGCTCGGTCGGAGAACCCGTTCCGGGCCTATTTCGCCCTGCTGCGCCAGAGGCGGCTGGTCGGTTATGGCCTGGCGGGGGCCTTGAACGGCGCGACGTTGTTCACCTACATCTCGACCGCGCCGGACCTGGTGATGGGGACCTACGGTCACTCGCCGCTGGTGTTCAACATCATCTTCGCCTTCAACGCCGTGGGCATCATCGGGGCCAGCCAGGTCAATCGCCTGCTGCTGCGTCGCGCCCTGCCCGATCGGGTGCTGGTGCGGGCCAGCATCGCCTCGATCATCGCCGCCTTCCTGCTGGTGGTCGCCGCCTATAGCGGCCTGGGCGGCCAGTTCACCGTGCTTCCGCTGCTGTTCGCGGCCCTGTCGACCTACGGCCTGATGGGCGGCAACACCATGGCCGGAGCGCTCAGCGTCGATCCCAGCCGGGCGGGCTCGACCTCGGCCTTGATGGGCGGGGCGTCGTTTGGGGCGGGGGCCCTGGCCTCGTGGGTGGGCGGCCTGCTGCACGACGGCACGGCCAAGCCGGTGGCGGCGGTGATGTTCGCCTGCCTGGTGGGTTCGAGCCTGGCGATCTTTCTGCTGGCCGTCCCCAAGGACCGGCGCGGGAAGACGGCGGCCTAGGGTGCGCGATCCACGATCGCGCCCGCGCGCCAGGCCAGCAGCAGCCAGCCGGCCAGGAAGCACAGGCCGCCGAACGGCGTGACCATGCCCAGGATGCGCGGCGCGCCGAACGCCAGGGCATAGAGCGAGCCGGAGAACAGCAGGGTTCCGACCAGGAACAGGGCAGGGGTCGCCAGGCCTGTCTTGCCGCCGGCCTCAGGCTTGGTGATCTGGCGCACGGCCAGCCAGCCGAACACCGCCAGGGCGTGGGTCATCTGATACAGCGATCCGGTGTGCAGCAGCTCGGCCGCCCGGGCGTCCTGGGCGCCGTGCGCGGCGAACGCGCCGAACGCCACGGCCACGAAGCCGCTGAGCGCGGCCAACCGGACGACGAGGGCGGCGCCGCGCATCACTTGTGCTTGTTGTGAGCGGCCAGCTCCTCGGACGTGATGTCCAGGAACGAGGGCGCGGCGGCGTTGTAGGCGTCGGTCTTGTGCAGGTCGATGACCACGCTGCGGTGGCCCTCCCAGATCATGTGGGCGGCGACGTAGAGCACGATGGCCAGGCCGATGAAGCCGATCCAGCGATGCTTGTGCAGCAGGTTGGCGATGGCGGTGGCGGCCAGGCCCATCAGGATGATCGACAGCAACAGGCCGAACACCAGGATGGTCGGATGCTCGCGGGCCGCGCCGGCCACGGCCAGCACATTGTCCAGCGACATCGAGACGTCGGCGATCAGCACCTGCACGAAGGCCTGCTTGAAGCTCTTGGCCGGCCTGGCGCGCGGCTCGGTGGTCGGGTCGTCGTCCAGGCAGGCCTGGGCGTCCTCCTGTTCATGGGTGATCTGCTCGCGCAGTTCGCGCCACATCTTCCAGCACACCCACAGCAGCAGGATGCCGCCGGCCAGCAGCAGGCCGATCACGCCCAGCAACCAGGTGGTGATCAGGGCGAAGCTGATGCGCAGCAGCACGGCCGCGCCCAGGCCGTAGAGAATGACCTTTTTGCGGTCCTGAGGCGGCAGGCCGCCGGCCGCCAGGCCTACCGCCACCGCATTGTCGCCCGCCAGGACGAGGTCGATCATCAGGACGGACAGGAAGGCCGCGAACGGGCCGTTCAGTCCGCCGACCTGGGCTAGGAGCGCTTCAAACATGCGGCCTCAATGCGTCAGGCGGGCGGGTCTGGCAAGCACCCGCTGACGGGCGCGCGCAAGTTCTTTGTGATCGGCGCGCCCATGGTCAGGCTAGGCGCGGGATTTCGACGCTTCATAGAGCGCCACGGCCGCCGCCGCGGACACATTCAGGCTCTCGAAGCCTCCCGGCATGGCGATTTTCCCCATCACGTCGCAGTGTTCGGCCACCAGGCGGCGCACGCCTTCGCCTTCCGAGCCCAGCACCAGGACCGTCGGGCGGCCGTCCAGCACCTGGTCGAGGGTCTGCTCGGCTTCGCCCGCCAGACCGACGGCCCGCCAGCCCAGGTCGGCCAGTTCCTCCAGGGCGCGGGAGAGATTGACCACGCGCGCGTAGGGGATCTTGTCCACCGCCCCGACGGCGGTCTTGGCCAGCACCCCTGTCAGGGCCGGGGCGTGGCGGTCCTGCACGATCACGCCCTTGGCCCCGAAGGCGGCGGCCGAGCGGAAGATCGCGCCGATGTTCTGCGGGTCGGTGATCTGGTCCAGCATCACCAACAGGCCCTGGGCCGGCGTTCCCAGGTCGTGGACGGTCAGGGTCTCGGGCTCGTCGATCTTCAGCGCGATGCCCTGGTGCACGGCGCCGGCCGGCAGCTGACGGGCGATGTCAGAGCCTTCCATGACCTGCAGGAAGGGCGCGCCGCTCAGAGTCGGCGCGAGTCGCTTGGCGCGATCCGGGGTGGCCAGAAGGCGTTTAGGAACGGGCCTGGCGGGGTTGGAAAGCGCCGCCTCGACGGCGTGAGTTCCCCAAATCCAGTCCTTGGCGTCGCCCTGAGCTTTGGAAAACTTGTTGTTTTCCCGAGGCTTGGAACGAAAATCACGTCCGGGCGAAGAAGGCTTTTTCCGGTCGTTGCGTTCGGAATGAGAGGACACTATAAGACGCGCTCCGATTTGGGGCCCCGAGGGTTTCCAAGAGCCAGGGCGGCGCTGCTTTAGCACCGTCTCACAGGTCTCGAGGAAGCTTTTGTTCCTTTTTCGTGACGGGCGGTCCGCCGCCGGTTTCGAGGAGGGAAGGCCGCTTTGAAGGAACTCTATCGCGCGCTGGGGGAATGTCCCGAGTGGCAAAGGGGGGGGACTGTAAATCCCCTGGCGTACGCCTTCGTAGGTTCGAGTCCTACTTCCCCCACCACGCGCGACGAGAGCTCCTGCAAGGCTTGGTCCCAAAGCCAGAGACCGGGAGCCGACGCGACCCCGCTAGCTAGGCGGGTATAGCACAGTGGTAGTGCAGCAGCCTTCCAAGCTGAGGATGCGGGTTCGATTCCCGCTACCCGCTCCAGCTCCCTATATAATGACCCTGAAACAAGCCCGCCGGCGCGAAGGTAGAGACGATGGCCAAGGAAAAGTTCGAACGTAACAAGCCGCACTGCAACATCGGCACGATTGGTCACGTTGACCATGGCAAGACGACGTTGACGGCGGCGATCACCATCACGCTGGCCAAGCAGGGCGGCGGCAAGGCGATGAACTACGCCGACATCGACGCGGCGCCGGAAGAAAAGGCCCGCGGCATCACGATCAACACCGCGCACGTGGAATATGAGACGGCCAACCGTCACTACGCCCACGTCGACTGCCCCGGCCACGCCGACTACGTGAAGAACATGATCACGGGCGCGGCGCAGATGGACGGCGCGATCCTGGTGGTTTCGGCCGCTGACGGCCCCATGCCCCAGACCCGCGAGCACATCCTGCTGGCCCGTCAGGTCGGCGTGCCGGCCCTGGTCGTGTACATGAACAAGGTCGACCTGGTCGACGACGAAGAGCTGCTGGAACTGGTGGAGATGGAAGTGCGCGAGCTGCTCAGCTCGTACGACTTCCCGGGCGACGACATTCCGATCACCAAGGGCTCGGCCAAGGTGGCCATCGACGGCGGCGATCCGGCGATCGGCGAGCAGTCGATCCTGGCGCTGATGAAGACGGTCGACGACTACATCCCGCAACCGGCCCGTCCGCTGGACCTGCCGTTCCTGATGCCGGTCGAAGACGTGTTCTCGATCTCGGGCCGCGGCACGGTGGTCACCGGCCGTATCGAAAAGGGCATCGTCAAGGTCGGCGAGGAAGTCGAGATCGTCGGCATCCGTCCGGTCCAGAAGACGACCTGCACGGGCGTTGAGATGTTCCGCAAGCTGCTGGACCAAGGTCAAGCCGGCGACAACGTGGGCGTGCTGCTGCGCGGCACCAAGCGCGAAGACGTCGAGCGCGGCCAAGTGCTGTGCAAGCCCGGTTCGATCACCCCGCACACCAAGTTCGTGGCCGAGGCCTACATCCTGACCAAGGAAGAAGGCGGCCGTCACACGCCGTTCTTCACCAACTATCGTCCGCAGTTCTACTTCCGCACCACGGACGTGACCGGGATCATCAAGCTGCGCGAAGGCGTGGAAATGATCATGCCGGGCGACAACGCCGAGCTGGACGTCGAGCTGA
>NZ_JBAPVS010000023.1:0-15214 GCF_049283275.1 Caulobacter sp.
ACCACCGCCCGCGGTGGTGCAGCCGAGGCCGCCGATCGCGCCGCCGCCGGACATCACGCCGCCGCCGCCTCTGCCGATTCCGCCCGTCAAGGAGCGGGTCGAGCAAACGGCTCCGCCGGTGATCTCCGCCGCGCCGCCCGTTGCGGCTCCGGTTCGGGCTTCGGTGATCACGCGTCCGGACTGGGCCCGCAAGCCCAGCGGCGAGGACATGGCTCGCTACTACCCCGACCGCGCTCAGCGGATGGAAGTGGGCGGCCGCGCGACACTGTCGTGCACCGTCACCGCCAAGGGGTCGCTGGAAGGCTGCTCGGTCGTGTCGGAAAACCCGGGGGACTACGGCTTCGGCGACGCGGCCATTAAGTTGTCGCGACTGTTCCGCATGAAACCGAAGACGCTTGACGGCGCTCCGGTGGATGGTGGTCAGATCACGATCCCGATCGTCTTCACGGTCCCCCGCTAGGGACCCGGACGACTGGCCAAGAAACGAGCGCCCCGGAGTTATGCTCCGGGGCGTTTTCGTGCGGAGAGGGCTGTTTCGGCGCTTGATCCGGTCCGCGCGTCCGACTAAAGACACTCCCTCGCGATGCGCCGCCTTAGCTCAGTTGGTTAGAGCGCCGGTTTGTGGAACCGGAGGTCCTCAGTTCAAGCCTGAGAGGCGGTACCATCGCAAGACGTCGAAAAGCCCCGGGTTCCTCCCCGGGGCTTTTTCGTTGCGCGATCGGACATCTGGAAAATGCGGCGCAGCGCCGTTAGGGCGCGATCGCCCCCGGCCCGTCGTCGACCATCGCCTTGACCAGGTCGACGACCCGGCGCCGCAGCCGCCGGTCGCTGAGCCGTGGAAAGAGACCAGCCAGTTCCAGCCCCTCCGGCGTGGCCACGAACTGGGTCATGCGCTGGGCGAAACCATCGTCCGCCGCACCCTGGGCGGTCTCATCCAGGCCTTCGAAGAAATAGGACACCGGCGACTGCAGCAGACGCGCGGCCTCGTAGAGTTTGGAAGCGCTGATCCGATTGGCGCCCCGCTCATATTTCTGAATTTGCTGGAAGGTGATGCCTAGGGCCTCGGCCAGCTGGGTCTGGCTGAAGCCCAGGACTTTGCGACGAATCCGAAGACGCGCCCCGACATAGAGATCGACGGGATGCGCCATGTCGGAAGAGAGTTTGTCGGTCATCCGCGTCACGTTCCTCCTGGCGACCACGCGCCCAGCCTCTGAGGGGCGCGTGTGGTCCAGCTTTGGTTAATACAGGATAGACCCATGCAGTTGCGTTAGTCACGCCTCTGACATGTCCGGCGCGGCCGTAAAATGGTTCCGCGGGCTTGACGTTTGGCGCGAGCAAGGGTGTTTGCCGCCCATGGAGACCAAGCTGCGCGCGCGGGTGGCGGTGGCCGGCGCCGGCGCGATCGGATCGGCCGTGGCGCTGACCCTGGCGCGCGCCGGATTCGACGTCACGCTTTTCGATCCCGCTCCCCCCGGCGACAACGCGTCCGGGGTGGCCGCCGGCATGTTGGCTCCGCTGGCCGAAGCCGTGTTCGACCCCGTCTCGACCCCGCATCTGGCGCTGCTGCGGCGCGCCCGCGACCTGTGGCCGGCCTTCGCCGAGGGGCTGGACCTGGAAATCCTGCGGGACGGCCTGAGGATCGAGGGCGAGGCTGGCTGGCTGGCGGGTGTGGCCGCACGCTTGGAGGCTCTGGGCGCCCCGTTCCAGCGCCTCGACGGAGTTCTGATCGATGCCGAGGACTGGCGGATCGAGGCTCGTCCCGCCCTGGCCGCCCTGCGGACCACTTTCGAGGCCCTGGGCGGAGCGTTCGAGACGCGCGCCTTCATCCCCGACGATCGCCCGGCCTTCCGCGCCGTCGTCCTGGCCACCGGCGCGGCCGACGCCTCCGGCCTGGCTCCGGAACTGAAGATCCTGAGCCCGATCAAGGGCCAGATCCTGCGCGCCGACCGGGGACCGGCCACGGGACCGGTGATCCGAGGCGAGGGGGTCTATATCGCGCCCGGCGACAGTCCGGCGATCGGCGCCACCATGGAGGCGGGCCGCGATGATCTGACCGTCGATCCCTCGGCGACGCAAGGCCTGCGCGCGGCGGCGATCCGCCTGCGCCCCGAGCTGGCGGGGGCGGTCATGACCACCGAGGTCGGCGTGCGGGCCGCCACGCCCGACGGCCTGCCCCTGGTGGGCTGGAGCGCGACGCCCGGCGTGATGCTGGCCGTGGGGGCTCGTCGCAACGGCTGGCTGCTGGCCCCGCTTGTGGCCGATCTGGTCGCGGCGTATCTGAAAGGTGATAACCCAGGCCCGGACGCCGCCTCGCTCGATGCGCGGCGCTTCTCGAGGACCTGAGCGACAACGCGAAAAGGGCAGGGGCGAATGAGCGGATTCTGGTTGACCGAGGAGCAGGAAGCCATCCGCGAGGGCGTCGCCAAGCTGTGCGCCGACTTCGACGACGAGTACTGGCGCCGCACCGACGAGACCGGGATCTTCCCCGAGGCGTTCGTCGCCGCCGTCGCCGAAGGCGGCTGGCTGGGCGTGGCCATGCCCGAGAGCGTCGGCGGGGCGGGCCTGGGCCTGACCGAGGCGGCGATCATGATGCAGACCGTGGCCCAGTCGGGCGCGGGCTTCTCGGGCGCCAGCGCCATCCACCTGAACATCTTCGGCCCCATGCCGATCGTGAAGTTCGGCACCGACGCCCAGCGCGCCAAGCACCTGCCGCGCCTGATCTCGGGCGAGGACAAGATGTGCTTCGCCGTGACCGAGCCCAATTCGGGCCTGGACACCTCCAGCCTGGAGACCCGGGCCGAGCGCACCAACGACGGCTATGTGCTGAACGGCCGCAAGATCTGGACGACCGGGGCCCAGCGCGCCAACAAGATCCTGATCATCGCCAGGACCACGCCCAAGGACCAGTGCGCCAAGCCGACCCAGGGGCTTTCCCTGTTCTACACCGACCGCGAGAAGATCGAGGCCAAGCCGATCCCCAAGATGGGACGCAAGGCGGTCGAGTGTAACATGCTGTTCATCGAGGACCTGTTCGTGCCGGCCGACGACCTGGTCGGCGAGGAGGGCAAGGGCTTCGCCTACCTGCTGCACGGCCTCAATCCCGAGCGGGTGCTGTTCGCGGTCGAGGCCGTCGGCCTGGGGCGCGCGGCCCTGGCCAAGGCGACGACCTACGCCAAGGAGCGGGTGGTGTTCGGTCGGCCCATCGGCCAGAACCAAGGGGTGGCCCATCCGCTGGCCCGGTCTTGGGCCGAGCTGGAGGCCGCCAACCTGCTGGCCTTCAAAGCCGCCGCCCTCTACGACCGCGGCCAGGATTGCGGGGCCGAGGCCAACGGCGCCAAGTATCTGGGCGCTGAAGCCGGCTTCACCGCCTGTGAGAGCGCGGTTCTGGCCCACGGCGGCATGGGCTACGCCAAGGAATACGACGTCGAGCGTTATTTCCGCGAAGCGATGATCGCCCGGATCGCGCCGATCAGCCGGGAGATGATCCTGAACTTCATCGCCGAACGGGTTCTGGGCCTGCCGAAGAGTTATTGAGGGGGTCCTTTTGTGGACTCCATGGGCTTATCACTTGCCCCCTACGGACCGCTTCGCGGTCGTCTTCCCCCATAGGGGGAAGAGGCTTACCGGCCGGCGCCGCGCGCGTCTTCCGCCCCCATAGGGGGCGGACAGACCGCGAAGCGGTCAGGTGGGGGCAAGTGGGTGCGATCTCACCCCAACCGCATCGACAGCTCCACGTCCTCGGCGAACGGCACTGACAGGTAGCCGCCGCCCGGCGCTCGCACGCGCTCCATGTATTCCGGGCAGTAGTCGGCATTGTCGGCGACGATCAGGGCGCCTGGCCGCAGGCGGCTCTCCAGGAGGTCCAGGATGTCGGAATACAGCGCCTTGGCGCCGTCCAGCAGCACCAGGTCGATCGTCTCGGGCAGATCGACGCCCAGCGTCTGGAGCGCGTCGCCCTCGCGGATCTCCACCAGATCGGCCAAACCGCCCGCCGCCAGGTTCTGGCGAGCCCGCGCCGCCTTGGACGGCTCGAACTCGCTGGTGATCACCACGCCGCCGCCGTTGTCGCGCACGGCGGCGGCCAGGTGGAGCGTGGACAGGCCGAACGAGGTCCCGAACTCGACGATCGCCCGGGCGCCGGCACCCCGCGCCAGAATGTAGAGCAGCACGCCAGTGTCCCGTGAGACGGCCAGGGGGAAGTCCTTCAATTGGCCATAGAAGTCACGATAGTCAGTCTTGCTGCGCATCAGGCGCGCGAGATCCTCGGCGGTCATGGCGGCCGCCGCCGGATGGTCCATCGGCGAGGTGGCGGCGGCCTCCGCGAACAGGCGGTCCAGCAGGGGCGCGACGGGAGAGGTGGTCAGGGTGGTCATCGAATTTCCGGTGCGAAAAGGCGCGTCCTTGCGCCGGGTCGAAAAATGCGACTAATTCGTCGTGTTTCCTATTCGCATTGCCGGACCACGCCGTGACCGAACGCACAAGTCCCCGGATTTCCTCGCGAAAACAGCCCAGCCAGGCCCGCTCAACCGAGCTGGTCGCGGCCATTCTGGAGGCGGCTGTTCAGGTTCTGGCCAAGGAGGGGGCGGCGCGCTTCACCACCGCGCGGGTGGCCGAGAAGGCCGGGGTCAGCGTCGGGTCGGTGTACCAGTACTTTCCCAACAAGACCGCGATCCTGTTTCGCCTGCAGACCGATGAATGGCGCCAGACGACCGATCTGCTGCGGGCGGTGCTGGAGGACGCCTCGCGGTCGCCGCCCGAGCGGCTCCGGACCCTGGTCCATGCCTTCGTCCGCTCGGAATGCGAGGAGGCGCAGATGCGCGTGGCGCTGAACGACGCCGCGCCGCTGTATCGCGACGCGCCCGAGGCGCAGGCCGTGCGGGTTTCGGGAAGCGACATCGTCGGCGCCTTCATGCGCGAGGCTCTGCCGGCGGCCGACGAGGCGACGCGCGCCCTGGCCGGCGACCTGATCAAGACGACCCTGAGCCAGGTCGGCAAGGCGTTCTCGGAGACGCCTCGAACCGACGCGGAGATCGCGACCTACGCCGACGCCATGGCCGACATGTTTTGCGCCTATCTGGCGGCTCTGGGGGACTTGTGAGCTGAACGAAACCCCCGGGCCGATGGGCGCCGCCGGACATGCGCGCCGGCGCGGACTGCCCTTAGGGGGTATCGACACCCAGGCGCCGTGCACGACCTCGTCCTTCGACACGCTCAGGATGAAGTCGAATTTAGCGAGTATCGCTTAGCTGCACTATGTCCGCCATTCTCCTCATCCTGAGCGTGTCGAAGGACGAGGAGAACGCACGGCGCTTGAATCTCGATTGCTCCTAGCCCTCGGCCGCGTTGAAGCGGATCGGGATGCGGACGCTGGCCCCGTCGACGGCCTGGCCGTTCTCCATCTGCGGGCTCATCCGGAAGAACCGCGACAGCTTGACGGCCGCCTTGCCGAAGCCTTCCTCGGCGGGCGTTTCGTCCAGCACGCTGCAGGCCTGGATCGCGCCGTTGGCGGCCACCGTGCAGTTCAGGGTGGCCATGCCGCCGACGCCGCGCCGCATGGCGCTTTCCGGATAGAAGCGGCTGAACTCCGAGGCACCGGGCTTCTTCAGCCAGTTGGGGCGGGTCACGATCCTGGGCTGGGCTTGAGCGGGCGGGTCGCCGTCCGAGGCCTTGTCCGTGAACGTCAATGCTCCCGTTCCCTTGATTTCCGTGGGCTTGACCTCTGGCACGACCAAGGGCCTGACCTCGGTCTGGGTCGTCGGCACAGCTTCACGGGGGATCACCGGGTTCGACTGGACGGGCTTGGGCTTGTCCACCTCGGGCGGCGGCGGCGTAGGTTGCTTCCATTGTTCGATGATCGTCGTCGGCGGGGCAGGGTAGTCCCGCGTGATCGGCGGGATGAACTTCTGGTAGGCCAGGTAGGCGAATACGCCCGCATGGGCGGCCGAGACCACGACCAAGGCCGCGACCAGGGCCTTGGACGGCTTGCCGCGCGGGGTGTCCGAACCGGGGATGTAGGAACCGACCGTGCCTTCGTACGCAACCATGACAACCTCCTTCAGCATCGACCGCCTTGAAGAAGCCGGGGTCGATGAAGGAAGCCTGTCACGTTGAATTACGGTTGTAAATATTACGAACGTAGATTTTCTACACGCGTAGCTGCGACGAGCGGCCACAGGCAAATTCTGCCGGGTTGGTGGGCTTGGTTAAGGCCTGATTAACCATGCGCGTCCACATCTTCGGGCATGGCGAATGTCACCTCCATCCGCAGTGTCGTCGAGTCGGCGATCCAGCGCGCGTCCAGCGCGACGGGCGTCGACTTCTCGTTCCTGATGGGCACGGCCAAGCGCGAGAGCGGCTACAACCCGGCCGCCAAGGCGCGGACGTCGTCGGCCTCGGGCCTGTTCCAGTTCGTGGACCAGACCTGGCTGTCGACCCTGAAGAAGCACGGCGCCAAGTACGGCTACGCCCGCTACGCCGACCTGATCCAACAGGGCGCGGACGGCAAGTACCGGGTCAGCGGCGACGAGGCCCGCAAGACGGTGCTGGGTCTGAAGCTGGACCCCCACGCCGCCTCGCTGATGGCCGGCGAACTGGCCAGCGACCACGCCTCGTATCTGCGCGGCCGGGTGGGGCGCTCGCCCACGTCCGGCGAGCTCTACGCCGCTCACTTCCTGGGCCCTCAGGGCTCGGCCCGGTTGATCGAGGCCGTCGGCAATTCGCCCGGCGCCAGCGCCGCGGCCATGTTCCCGGACGCGGCGGCCGCCAACCGATCGATCTTCTATCGCGAAGGCCGCGCGGCCACGGTCAGCGAGGTCTACGCCAACCTGACCCGGACGGGCGGCGGTGTTCCAGACGCCGCGCCGGCGGCCACGCCGGCCGCCGATCAGGGCTTCGTCCAATACGCCACCGGCCGCCGGCTGGAGCGCATCCAGCAGCAGGAAGCGCTGGTCAGCCTGATCCTGCGCGGCTCGCAGGACGCCGACGACGGCTTCAACCTCGCCTCGAAGGGCGGTTCGTCGACCCAGCGGATGGCCAGCTCGATGTTCTCGTCGGAAATGCTGCGGGTGCTGTCCGACGCCAGCGACGGCGCCAAGAGCCAGCGGTAGGCTTCAGCTTTCTATGATCCGCTCATCCCGGCGAATGCCGGGACCCAGATCCCTTAGCGGTGTGGCGGTCTGGAAGAACTCAGGGCCCTTGGCGTCAAGCTCAAAGCCGGTCCATCTGGGTCCCGCCATTCGCCGGGATGAGCGGAAGATTGGGAGCTAGCGGTCAGAGATCCCCCCCCACGATCTCCGCTTCCGACCACCCGATCTCCGCCAAGACCGAAGCCGTGTGCTGGCCCAGCCCCGGCGCGGGCCCTCTCGGCCCGTCCTCCGCGCCCGGGAACCGCGCCGGACCGGCCGGCGCTGGGAAGGTCCCGCCCTTGCCGTCGGGCGTCTCCACGAAACAGCCGGCCGCCGCCGCCTGCGGGTCGGTCACCAGGTCGCGCGGCGTCTGCCAGGGCGCCCAGGTCAGGTCGCCGGCGTCCAGCGCCCGCGCGGCCTCCGCATAGTCCATGGCCCCGAAGGCCTGGTCGAGAATGTCGATCAGGGCCGGGCCGTTCTCGCGGCGCAGGCGGGCGCTGGTGAAGCGTGGGTCCTCGGTCAGCTCCGGCCGCCCGGCCGCCGTCGCGATCCGCGCCCAATCGGTGGAGCCCTGGCGGGCCAGCAGGCAGATCCAGCGGCCGTCGCGAGTCTGGAAGAAGTTGGCCAGGGGCTGCACCGCCTCACGCCGAGGCCGGGTCGAGGCCAGTTTCCCGAACCGCAGCTGGATGGCCATGTCCGAGCCGATCGCATAGACGCCGGTGCGCAGCAGCGAGGTCTCGACCAGGCGGCCGACGCCCGTGCGGTGACGTTCGTGAACGGCCGCCAGGATGGCGGACACCGTCGCAAGCGAGGTCACATGGTCGCCCATGCCGGTGCGCAGCGGAAAGGGCTCTGCGCCCTTGGGGCCGGTGATCGCGCCCACGCCGGCCCGCGACCAGAAGGCCGCCACGTCCATGCCTGGCCGATCGGCGTCCGGACCCTCCAGGCCATAGCCGGTCAGGCTGCAATAGATCAGGCGCGGATTGACCGCCTTGAGGCTCTCGTGGTCCAGCCCGGCTCGCGCCAGACCGGCGGGGCGGACATTGGTCAGGAAGATGTCGGCGTCCTTGACCAGGGCCTTGGCGGCGTCGCGACCGGCCGGGGTGCGGATGTCCAGCACGACCGAGCGCTTGCCGCGATTATCCAGCTCGAAGATCGGATTGGCGGCCTGATCCGTGCCCAGGGTGTCGAAGAAGCCCCGCATCGGGTCGCCGTCGGGCGACTCGATCTTGATCACGTCGGCGCCCCAGTCGGCCATGATCCCGGCCGCGCCTGGGGCGGCGATATAGGTGGCCAGCTCGATGACCCGCAGATCGCGCAGCATCCCGTCCTCCCGTGTCTTATCGTTGCGGTGAGTGTGGACGACTTAAACGTCTGTTGGGAAGCGTTTACGTTCGACGGGTTCCGGGCGCGAAACCGCTTCGCCCTTTCGCTGAACCCGTCGCTAGGCGACGGCCGCCTGGCCGGCGACGTTCTTGCGGTCCAGGGCCGCCGCGTCGGCCACGGCGCGGGCCACGGCCGCGACGCTGACGGGCTTGCGCAGGACGGTGTCGGCGCCGGCGTCCAGGCATTCGCGGGCCTCGTCGGCGTCGCCGCCGATCACCGCCACGATCGCCACGTGGCGATTGGAGCCGTCCAGGGCGCGCAGCGCGGCGGCGGTTTGCGGGCCGTCGAGGATCGGCATGCGGCCGTCCACCATCACCAGGTCGAAGTCGCAGACCCGGGCCAGGTCCAGGGCGCGGCGGCCGTTCTGGGCGTGCACCACCTGGTGGCCCAGCTGCTCGAGGATGGCGCGCAGCATGGCGGCGTTGAGGGCGTCGTCCTCGGCGATCAGGATCCGCAGGTTGCGCGGCGGGGCGCCGGCGGCCTCGGTCGGCTGCGGAGTCTCGCTGGCGGGTTCGATCCCGCAGGGCGCGTTCTCGTCGAACGGCAAGGTCAGGGTGAAGCAGCTGCCGACGCCGACGGCGCTGGTCGCCTCTAGCGCCCCGCCCATCAGCTTGGCCAGCTGGCGCGACAGCGACAGGCCCAGGCCCGCGCCGTTGACGCCCGCCCCGGTGCGCTCGATGCGCTGGAACGCCTGGAAGGCCTGGTCCAGCTCTTCGCGCGACAGGCCAGGACCCGTGTCGGCCACCTCGATGGCGAGCAGGTTGTCGCGCCGCTCGACCCGGACCTCGACCCGGCCGCGCACGGTGTATTTGACGGCGTTGCCGACGATGTTGGCGATGATCTGGCGGGTCCGCAGGGGATCGCCGACCGCCGCGCCCATCTGGCGGTGCTCCAGGTCGGGCTCGACGTGGACGACCAGTTCGAGGCCCTTGGCTATGGCGTGCGGACGGTCCAGCAGCACCAGATCGCGGATCAGACGGACGGGTTCGAAGGCCAGGCTGTCGACGGCCAGACGACCGGATTCGGCGATCTCGGAATCCAGGGTGGCGTTGAGCACGGCGACCAGGTCCTGGGCCGCGTCGAGGGCGGCGTTCAATTGTTCTCGCGAAGGGGCCGCGCGACCGCCTTTTCCAGCGGCCGCCGCCAGCACGTGGGTCACGCCGGTCAGGCCGTTGCGGATCTCGTGGCTGAGGGTGGCGACGATGTCGGACTTCGAGCGGGCGACGCGCTCGGCGGACTCCAGCACCGCCAGCCGCTCCTCCAGCAGGGCTTCGTGGGCCAGGGCCAGGGCGTGCTGGCGACGCAGCATGCGGTTGAGGACCAGCGACAGGGCCATGGCCAGGGCGATCGCCCCGAACGCCATGACGCCGGCCCGCTCGCTCTGCGGCCGCGAGAACAGCAGGTACAACGGCCCGGCGGCGGCCAGGGGCGCGGTCAGCAACAGGGCCAGCAGGCAGGGCGCGGCGAAGAAGATGCAGATCACGGCCGCGCCGGCCGACAGCAGCAGCAGGGTCTCGCGCGCGCCGCCCGCTCCGTCGGCGAACGCGGCCATCTGGCAGACGGCGACCGCCCACAGCAGGCCCGACAGCACCTGCACCCGCGCGCGGCGCTTCAGCTCCAGGGCCGCGTCGGTGCGCAGCCAGGCGACCACGCCGTAGAAGATGCCCCAGTTGATGGCGAACACCGCGAAGCTGATCGCCATCCAGCCGGCGTTCCGCGCGAACGAGCTGGCCCAGACATAGATCGGCAGGGCGACGGCGAAAACGGCCAGCGCGTAGGGCAGCAGCGCGGTCTGGGCGTCGAGCGCCAGACGGGCGTCGCCGCCGCCGTCCGTGGGGGTGTTTTGTCGGCGCTCGACGAACAAGGAGTGATTCCTAGGCTGGTGAGCCCAGACCCTAGGGGATCACGGTTTGCGCCGCGTTACGGCATATCGTTAACGCCCACAGCTTTGCGGGCAAACAATCGTTAAGCATAACGCGAGATGATCCGATTCCCCGCCGTTCTGTGGGCTTTAGGCAAGATCGATGGCCACCACCCGCGCCGCCCTGACCGAACACGACATCCGCATGCTGGTGAAGGGCGCGACGCCCGACGAGCGGGCTCTGGCCGCCCACAAGCTGTGCCGCACCATCGACCGCGCCGAACTGGATGACGCGCAGCGCGCCCTGGCCGCCGAGATCCTGCGAGTGATGGCCGCCGACGCCGCCGAACTGGTGCGTCGCGCCTTGGCCGTGACCCTGCGCAATTCGCCGACCCTGCCGCAGGATGTCGCCAACCGCCTGGCCCGCGACGTCGAAAGCGTGTCGCTGCCGGTCATCAGCTTCTCGCCGGTGTTCAGCGACGAGGATCTGGCCGAGATCATCCGGCTGGGCGGCCCCGTGCGTCAGATGGCCGTGGCCAAACGCCCCAAGCTGTCGCGCAAGGTGGCGGCCCTGCTGGTCGAACAGGGGGCCGAGGACGTGGTCGCCGCCGTCTGCGCCAACGACAACGCACGGATGTCCGAACGCGCCCTGCAACGGGCCCTGGAACGTTTCGCCAAGTCCGAGGCAGTGCTGACCGCGATCGCCTATCGCTCGACCTTGCCGCTGTCGGTGACCGAGCGCCTGATCGACATGGTCGGCGACCACCTGCGCGACCACATCCTGGCCACCCATCCGCTGTCGGCCGAGCGCACCTTGGAGCTGATCCTCGACACCAAGGAGCGGGCGACGATCGACCTCGTCGATCAGGCCGGCCGCGCCGCCGACACCAAGGCCTTCGCCGCGCACCTCCGAAGCGTGGACCGGCTGTCGCCGTCCTTGCTGCTGCGGGCCCTGGCGCATGGCCACATGACCTTCTTCGAATGGGGCGTGGCCGAACTGGCCGGCGTGCCGCATCACCGCACCTGGCTGATGATCCACGACGCTGGAGCCCTGGGCCTGAAGGCGATCTGCGAGCGGGCGGGTTTGCCGCCGCGCCTGTTCGCGGCTTTCCGCGCCGGCGTCGACGCCTTCCATGCCCTGGAATACGACGGCCGCCCCGGCGATCGCGAGCGGTTCCAGGAGCACATGATCCAGCGCTTCCTGACCGCCTCGCCGGCGGTGTCGCGCGAGGATTCCGACTATCTGCTGGATCGCGTCGATCGCCTGGGCGAGCGGGCGAAAGCGGTGGCGGCGGGGTAAGCCCTTATCGTTCCGCTCATCCCGGCATTCGCCGGGATGAGCGGGAGTAGGGGGCTAAACACCCGTTCGAAACCCCTGGCCGCCGCGCTGCTTCGGCGCCAACCTCGCCGGATGTCAGAGCGCGCTGAAGACTCGATCCGCCCCGCCGCCACCGTCCTGATGCTGCGCGATGAGCCGGCTTTCGAAGTGCTGATGGTCAAGCGGCATCACCAGATCGATTTCGCGGCCGGCGCCCTGGTCTTTCCGGGCGGCAAGAGTCACATCGGCGACCACGATCCGGCCTGGGCTGACCATGCCACGGGCTGGGAGAGCGTCGGCGCCGACGGCGCGCCGCTGCGCATCGCCGCGATCCGCGAGGCCTATGAGGAGGCCGGCGTGCTGTTGGCCCGCGACGCGGAGGGGCAGATCTATGTCGGCGAGGCCGCGATCGACGTGCGGGCGGCGGTGGCCGAGGACCGCATGCCCTTCCTCGACGTGGTGCGAGAGCTGGGTCTTAAGCTGGACCTGGCGGCCCTGACCATCTTCGCCCGCTGGATCACCCCGCCGCTGATGGCCAAGCGCTTCGACACCTGGTTCTACGTCGCCCACGCGCCCCTGGCGCAACTGGCCATCTGCGACGGTCATGAGGCCGTCGACGCCGAATGGATAGCGCCGGGTCAGGCCCTGGAGCTGGCGGCCTCGGGCCAGCGCAAGGTGATCTTCCCCACGCGGATGAACCTGCAACTGCTGGCGGAGAGCGCCAACCCGACGGCGGCGATCGCGGCGGCGCGGGTGCGGCCTTTGGTCACCGTCGAGCCCTGGGTGGACGGACCGTCCTTGAAGATCCAGCCGGACGCCGGCTACGGCGCGGTGACCGAGCCGCTGTCGGCGCTGTAGCGCCCCGCCTCAGCACGGGATTTGGTCGTCGTTGACCAGACAACACAATCCCTGGCGACGCCGCTGAATCGATCCTCTTGAAGTCTGCTCGCAGCCTGCGGCAAAGCGTCCGAATCGGGCGATCAAAGCCCCGCGGCAGGGTTTTGTTAACCTCACTTTGAAAGCTTAGGACCAGAAACGGCGCGTCCAGTTTTTTGCCCTTCATTCTTAATACAGTTGAAATTCGGTCTGGTGGGAAAATGATCAAATCATTTGGGCGAAACAGCAAATCTCAGGACGGAAACAAAATCCTGGAAGTCTTGCAAGCCAATATCATGGTGGCGGATGATAAGCTGAATATCATCTATATGAACCCTGCCGTGCAGGCTCTGTTGCGGGAAAACGAGGCGGACATTCGCAAGGAGCTGCCCAATTTCAGCGTGGCTACGCTGATCGGCAGCAATATTGATGTCTTCCACAAGGACCCGTCGCATCAGCGCAACATGCTGGCCCGTCTGACCGATCGGCATAACGCCACGATCCGGGTCGGCGCTCTGGCTTTCGACCTTCTGGTGACGCCGCAACGGCAGGGCGGCAAGATCGTCGGCTTCGTGGTCGAATGGGCCGACGCCAAGGCGCGTTTGCTCAATCTCGACTACACCGCCCAGATCGCCGCGATCAGCCGGTCCCAGGCGGTGATCGAGTTCAGTGTCGACGGCACGATCATCGACGCCAACGAAAACTTCCTGACGACTATGGGCTACACGCTGGACGAAGTGGTCGGCCGCAAGCACGCGATGTTCACCGAACCATCCTATCGCGACAGCCAGGACTATGCCGATTTCTGGGCGGGCCTGGTGCGCGGCCAGTATAAGGCTGCGGAGTTCACACGCGTCGCCAAGGGCGGCGGCGTCGTGACGATCCAAGGCTCCTACAACCCTATCCTCGATGGTGGCGGCAAGGTCGTGAAGATCGTCAAGTTCGCCACCGACGTCACCAAGCGGGTCGAGGCCGTCAGTGAGATCGGGGCGGCCTTGACGGCGCTCGCTCAAGGCGATCTGGAACAGCGCATCGACAAGGCGTTCATCCCGGAACTGGACAAGCTGCGCTTGGACTTCAACCGCGCCCTTGAGACGCTGCAGGCGACGATGAAACTGGTCGGCCAGACCGCCGCGTCCATTCGCGTCGGCACCGACGAGATCGGCGCCTCGTCCGACGACCTGTCCAGGCGCACCGAGCAGCAGGCCGCGAGCCTCGAAGAGACCGCCGCGGCCCTGGACGAGATCACCGCGACCGTCAAACGCGCCGCCGAAAACGCCACGCAGGCCTCGTCGGCCGCCTCGGGAACGCGCGTCGACGCCGAGCAGTCGGGCGCGGTGATGCGCGAGGCCGTGCAGGCCATGGGTGAGATCGAGCAGAGTTCGGGCCAGATCACCCAGATCATCGGGGTCATCGACGAGATTGCCTTCCAGACCAACCTGCTGGCCCTGAACGCGGGCGTCGAGGCGGCTCGCGCCGGTGACGCGGGGCGCGGCTTCGCGGTCGTGGCCCAGGAAGTGCGGGCCCTGGCCCAGCGCTCGGCCGACGCCGCCAAGGAGATCAAGACCCTGATCGCCGGCAGCACCGCCCAGGTGGGCCGCGGCGTCAAGCTGGTCGGCGACACGGGCCAGGCCCTGACCCTGATCGTCGAGAAGGTCGCCCAGATCGACAGCTTGATCTCGGAGATCGCCACCTCGTCCCAGGAGCAGGCGGTCGGCCTCAACGAGGTCAACGCCGCGGTCAATCAGATGGACCAGGTCACCCAGCAGAACGCCGCCATGGTCGAGGAAGCCACCGCGGCGGCCCATACGCTGCGCTCGGAGACCCAGACCCTGAGCGACCTGATCGGCAAGTTCCAGTTCGGGGCGGTCGAGGGCGCCGCTTCGACCCGGCGCGGGCCGCAACCCGCGCCGTCGCCGGTTCACGCCGCCCAGCAGCGCATCAAGGCCTTCGCAAGCCCCCGCCCCGGCGCGTCCGGCAATGCGGCGGTCAAGGTCGACACCTGGGAGGAGTTTTGATGGCCGAGTTGTCGGGACCGGGTCAGTTGGAGCTGATCTCTTTTGAAATCGGCGGTCAGGAGTTCTGCATCGATATCAGCGTCGTGCGCGAAATCCGCGGCTGGACGCCCGCCACGGCCATGCCCCAGACGCCGGATTATATTCGCGGAGTGATCAATCTGCGC
The DNA here is from genome assembly GCF_049283275.1 of Caulobacter sp. Lineage (GTDB taxonomy): Bacteria > Pseudomonadota > Alphaproteobacteria > Caulobacterales > Caulobacteraceae > Caulobacter. Next base: position 14,748 of record NZ_JBAPVS010000023.1, read on the forward strand.
GGCGCGGTGATGCCGGTTCTGGATCTGCGCAACCGCCTGGGGCTGGGTCACACCGAAACGTCCTCCCGGCACGTCATCGTGGTGGTTCAGTTCGAGAGCCGGATGGTCGGGCTGCTGGTCGACGCCGTCCAGGAGACGTTCATGGTCGATGCGGCCCTTCTCCAGGAGCCTCCGGCCATGGACACGACGGGCGAGCTCTTCATCGACGCCATCATTCCTCTGGAAGGCCGCATGCTGAGCCGCCTGGTCGTGGGCGCCTTGATGCCCGGCGGGGCCGCGGTCGCCGCTTGAGGGGGGCTCCTGTCCCTAGAGCGCTGCCCTAGACTGTCCCCGCTGCGGCGCCCTCGGCGAAGCCGCGCAGGCGGGCGGCGATGACCTCGCCCACCGCTTCCACCGCCGCGCGCCGTGGAAAGTGCGCGCGCCAGGCGATACGCACGGTGCGTCCGGCCCGGGTCGCCAACGGTCGC
>NZ_JBAPVS010000024.1:0-3777 GCF_049283275.1 Caulobacter sp.
GGTCTTGGTCATGGAAACTCCCGAAATAGATCCTCCCCCTCTGGGGGAGGTGGCCCAGAGGGCCGGAGGGGGTTTCACCCGCTGAAAGCCCCCTCAGTCGCTTCGCGACAGCTCCCCCGGAGGGGGAGCATCGTCAATAAGGCTTGTCGCCCTTAACCCACAGGCGATGCATCGTCCGGAAGTACTTGGTGTCGTCGTACAGCGTGCCGGTGTGCAGGGTGCAGCGGTTGTCCCACATCAGCAGGTCGCCCTTGGCCCACTTGTGGCGGTAGACGAAGTCGTCGCCGGTCATGAACTCGACCAGTTCGTCGATCAGGGCCAGGCCCTCGGGGCCGGGCTTGCCGATCACCTCGGTCACGGTGCCGGTTGACGGCCACAGCGCCTTGCGGCCGTCGGCGGGGTGGGTGCGGATCAGCGGATGCTCGACGTCCGGATTGGCGGCCTCGAGTTCCGGCGACAAATTCTGCTGCTGGCCGAACTGCCGGGTGGCCATGAAGTGCTTGTAGCTGTGGTGCAGGCTCAGCGGCAGCAGCTCGGCCTGCTTTTCCGACGACAGGGCGTTCCAGGCCGCGCAGCCGTCGGCCAGCAGGGTGTCGGAGCCCTCGTCAGGCACCTCCACCGCATAGAGCATGGTCAACATCACCGGCTCGGGCTTGTAGCTGTAGTCGGTGTGCCAGCCGACGCCGTCGTTATGGGCGCCGATCGGCTTGCCGTCCACGACCCGGTTGCTGAGGATGAAGATCTTCGGATAGCCGGGCAGGGTGAAGCGGGTCTGGGTGTGATCTTCCGGATCGCCGAACCGGCCGATGAACCGCATCAGGTCGTCGGGCGTCATGTCCTGTCCCGGCACCACGACGGCGCCGTGACGGTGGAAGGCGGCCACAACCTTGTCGATCTCGCCGTCCGAGGCGGTCGACAGGTCGAGGTCGTGGATCCGGGCGCCGAAGCCGGGCTTCAGTTCCGAGATCGTCAGGTCGTCAGCGAGCGTCATGTCCACGGGCGCGGTCCTTTGGAAGCTGTCTGAGGCGCAACCTAGGCCCGCTCTTAAGGCGCGTCTTGCCTGTACGCGCCCGACCGCTTTGCGTGCGCGTCCTGCAAAGTCGCTCGGCGCCGCAAGCTTGCGCGTCTTTTGCTCATTTCCGCCCGAGAACCCGGCGACGACGCCCGCGCTTCAGGCGATGGCCAAGTTATCGTGCGCGCTGGTGCAAGACCGCAGGGCGCACCGAGCCTAGCCTTCGTATCGATCTGTCGAAGGAGCGCATGCGCCATGGGCCCCACGCCCGCACCCCATCTGAACGACGCCTTCTTCGACGGCCTGTCGCGCTCGATGCTCGACGTCGATGCGGCGGAGACCTTGCCGCCGGCCTGCTACACCGACGCGGCCTTCTACGCCTTCGAGAAGGAGGCGCTGTTCAATCACGAATGGCTGTGCGTGGGCCGCGTGGACTGGGTGAAGGAGCCGGGCGACTATTTCACCACCACGATCATCGGCGAGCCGATCATCGTGACCCGCAATCGCTCCGGCGAGATCAAGGCGATGTCGGCCGTATGTCAGCACCGGGCCATGCTGGTGGCCGAGGGCAGGGGGAACGCCCGCGGCTTCGTCTGCCCCTACCACCACTGGGTCTATTCGCTGAACGGCGACCTGGTGAACGCCCCGGCCATGGAGCGCGCCTGCGACTTCAACAAGAAGGCCGTCAAACTGCCGAGCTTCAAGGTCGAGATCTGGCTCGGCTTCATCTTCATCAACTTCGACGACGCCGCCCCGCCGCTGGCCCCGCGCCTGAAGGCGGTCGAGGACGCCGTCGCCAACTACGACCTGAGCAACGCCGGGGGCCTGACCCCGCCCATGACCGGCCAGTTCGCCTGGAACTGGAAGGTGATGTTCGAGAACAACAACGACGGCTACCACGCCAACAAGCTGCATCGCGGACCGCTGCACGACTTCATTCCCAGCGAGCTGTGCAGCTTCCCGGAAGCGGCCGAGGACGATGCGGGCTTCCTGCGCTTCAACGGCACGCTCCATCCCGACGCCAGCTTCAATCCCACCCAGAAGGCGGTCCTGCCGATCTTTCCGGGGCTGACCGACGAAGACCGCAACCGCGCCACCTTCGCCAACATCCCGCCGACGCTGTCGCTGGTGATGACCAGCGACATGGTCATCTACCTGATCCTGCGGCCCACGGGGCCTGAGACCATGGAGCAGGACACCGGCATCCTGGTCGCGCCCGGCGCCACCGAGACCCCCGGTTTCGAGGAGCGGCTGGAGATGATCATGACCTCGGCGGGCAAGATCATCGCCCAGGACATGCATGTCGACGAACTGGTCCAGGTGGGCCTGCGCTCGCGGTTCGCGGTGCGCGGCCGCTACTCCTGGCAGGAGGGGGCGCAGGTGCAGTTCAACCGCTGGCTCACACCGCGCTACCAGAAGGCCTGGGCGGCGATGAACAAAGGAGCCGCCGCATGAGCCGGATGCCCGTCGTCTTCTTCGGTCACGGCAGCCCGATGATCGCCCTGGAGACCAACGACACCACCAAGACCTGGAAAGCCATGGGCGAAGCGTTCGGCAAGCCCAAAGCCATTCTCTGCGTCTCGGCCCACTGGCTGACGCAAGGGGTGGGCGTGACCGCCATGACCGCGCCGCGCACCATCCACGACTTCGGGGCCTCGTTCCCGCAGGCGCTGTTCGACGTGCAATATCCGGCGCCCGGCTCGCCCGAGTTGGCGGCGCGAGTGCAAGAGCTTTTGGCCCCCCAGCCGGTGGCGATGGATCAGCAGGCCTGGGGCCTGGACCACGGAACCTGGTCGGTGCTGTGCAAGGCCTATCCCGAGGCCGACGTGCCGGTGGTCCAGCTCAGCATGGACGCCACCAAGCCGCCGGAGTGGCACTTCGCACTGGCCAAGCGTCTCGCGCCCCTTCGAGATGAAGGCGTGCTGATCATCGGCACCGGCAACATCGTCCATAACCTGCCGGCCATGAACTGGGGCGAGCGCCACTGCGCGCCCTACGACTGGTCCCAGCGGTTCAACGACTACATCAAGCAGGCGATCGTGGACGACGCGCCCGAGCGGGCCGTGAACTTCGCCTCGCAAGGCCAGGACGCCGCCAAGTCGGTTCCGACGCCGGACCACTACTGGCCGCTGCTCTACGTGCTGGGCGCGCGCCTGCCGGGCGACGTCGCCAGCTTCGCCCCCGACCATATCGAGCACGGCTCGCTGAGCATGACCTCGGTCACGCTCGCCGCCGCCTGAGGATCGAAGACCCGATGCCCTTCATCTGCGAACCCGGCCAGACCCGCCCCGACGTGACGCCCGGCGCCCTGCACACGCTCAAGGCCACGCCCAAGACCGTGCACTGGGGCTATTTCGATCCGTCGATCAAGCCGTCGCTGCGCATCAAGAGCGGCGACCTCGTCTCGGCCGAAGCGATCACCCACCACGCCGGCGACGCCCCCGACCTGATGATGGACGAGGCGGTCACCCGCATCTTCACCGAGATCCCCGAGGACGACCGCAACCCCGGCGTCCACATCATGACCGGCCCGATCTATGTCGAGGACGCCAAGCCCGGCGACGTGCTGGAGGTGCGCTACCTGCGCATGGTCCCGCGCAACAACTACGGCTCCAACCTCGCGGCCAACTGGGGCTATCTCTACAAGGAGTTCGGCGAGAAGGAGCGGGTGACGATCTACGAGCTGGATCAGAACACAAACACCGCCAGCGCCCTCTACGCCTACGACTTCGAAGGCAAGTACCTGATCCCCGGGACGATCACGA
>NZ_JBAPVS010000025.1:0-15448 GCF_049283275.1 Caulobacter sp.
GCGCCGCCTTCGGTCACCACGCCCAGCACCGTGCCCGGCACGACGGTCGCGCCTTCCTCGGCGCTGATCGAGGCCAGGACGCCGTCGGCCGGAGCCACGACCTCGAGGCTGACCTTGTCGGTTTCCAGCTCGACGAGCAGTTCGTCCTTCTTCACCGCCTCCCCGGCCTTCTTGGTCCAGCGGGCCACCGTCGCTTCGGTGACGGATTCGCCGAGGGCGGGGGTCATGATGTCGGCCATGTGGGGTTCCGATGTCTCTTGTTTGGTCCGGGCGGGTTCAGTTCAGGACTTATCAGTGTCTGAGCGAAGCGTCAGGCGAAGGCTTCGTTCAGGAAGGTCTCGAGTTCTTTCATGTGGCGGCTCATCATGCCCGCGGCCGTGGAGGCCGAGGCCGGACGGCCGACGTAGCGGGCGCGCTTGGCCTTGACGCCGAGCTTGGCCAGGCTGAGCTCCAGCCACGGATCGACGAAGGTCCAGCCGCCCATGTTCTTGGGTTCTTCCTGACACCAGACCAGCTCGGCGTTCTTGAAGCGGCCCAGCACGGCCAGGACCGACTTCAGCGGCCAGGGATAGAACTGCTCCAGGCGCACGATGTAGACGTCGTCGCGACCGGCCTTGGCGCGGGCGTCGATCAGGTCGAAATAGACCTTGCCCGAGCAGGCGATGACGCGGGTGATCTTGTCGTCGCTCTTCAGCTTGACGCCGCCGACGTCGCAACCGGCTTCGGCGCCGTCGATCATCACGCGGTGGAAGCTGGAGCCCTCGGCCATGTCGTCCAGGTTCGAAACCGCCTTCTTGTGACGCAGCAGGCTCTTGGGCGTCATGACGATCAAGGGCTTGCGGAACTCGCGGTGCATCTGGCGACGCAGGGCGTGGAAGTAGTTGGCCGGGGTGGTGCAGTTGACCACCTGCATGTTGTCTTCGGCGCACGACTGCAGGAAGCGCTCCAGGCGGGCCGAGCTGTGCTCGGGGCCCTGGCCCTCGTAGCCGTGCGGCAGCAGCATGGTCAGGCCGCTCATCCGCAGCCACTTGCGTTCGCCCGAGCTGATGAACTGGTCGATGACCACCTGGGCGCCGTTCACGAAGTCGCCGAACTGGCCTTCCCACAGGGTCATGGTGTTGGGGTCGGCCAGCGAGAAGCCGTACTCGAAGCCCAGAACCGCCTCTTCCGACAGGGCCGAGTCGATGACCTCGTAGTGGGCCTGGCCGGCGCGGATGTTGTTGAGCGGCGTGTAGTGCTCTTCGGTCGTCTGGTCGATGATGTCCGAATGGCGCTGGGTGAACGTGCCGCGCACGCTGTCCTGGCCGGACAGACGGACCGGGAAGCCCTCGTCGAGCAGGGTGGCGAAAGCCAGGTGCTCGGCGGTGCCCCAGTCGATGTTCTCGCCCTTCTCGATCGCCTCGCGCCGGTTCTCGATCACGCGCTTGACGGTCTTGTGGGCGTTGATGCGGTCCGGAATGGTCGTGATCTGGCGACCGATCTCCAACAGCTTGGTCTTGGAGACGTCGGTCTTGCCCTTGCGCTCTTCGTCGCCGGGCAGGGCCAGGCCCTTCCACTTGCCGTCCAGCCAGTCGGCCTTGTTGGCCTTGTAGCTCTTGCCGGCGTCAAACTCGCTGTCGAGGAAGGCCTCGAACTCGCCGACCCAGCCGTCGATCTCGGCCTGGGTGGCGACGCCCTCGCCGACCAGGCGCTGGCTGTAGAGTTCGCGGGTCGAGATGTGGTCCTTGATCTTGGCGTACATCAAGGGCGAGGTCATCGTCGGGTCGTCACCTTCGTTGTGACCGAACCGGCGATAGCAGAACATGTCGATGACCACGTCCTTGCCGAACATCTGGCGATATTCGGTCGAGACCTTGGCCGCGAAGACCACGGCTTCGGGATCGTCGCCGTTGACGTGGAAGATCGGGGCTTCGACCATCAGCGCCACGTCCGACGGATAGGGCGAGCTGCGCGAATAACGCGGGCTGGTCGTGAAGCCGATCTGGTTGTTGACGATGAAGTGGATGGTGCCGCCCGTGCGGTAGCCCTTCAGGCCCGACAGGGTGAAGCACTCGGCCACCACGCCTTGGCCCGCGAAGGCCGCGTCGCCGTGCAGCAACAGCGGCAGCACATGGCCGCGGCCGGCGTCGGGCTGTTCGCGCAGGGTGAAGGCCTGCTTGGCGCGGGCCTTGCCGATCACCACCGGGTTGACGATTTCCAGGTGCGAAGGGTTGGCGGTCAGCGACAGGTGGACCTTGTTGTCGTCGAACTCGCGGTCCGACGAAGCGCCCATGTGATACTTGACGTCGCCCGAGCCCTCGATGTCCGAAGGCACCGACGAGCCGCCTTGGAATTCGTGGAAGATCACGTGATAGGGTTTGCCCATCACGGCGGCCAGGGTGTTCAGGCGGCCGCGGTGCGGCATGCCGATGACGATTTCCTTCACGCCCAGCGCGCCGCCGCGCTTGATGATCTGCTCCAGCGCCGGGATGCAGGCTTCGCCGCCGTCGAGGCCGAAGCGCTTGGTGCCGGGGAAACGCTTGTGCAGGAAGCGTTCGAAGCCCTCGGCCTCGATCAGCTTCTTGAGGATGGCGACCTTGCCCTCCTTGGAGAACACGATCTCCTTGTCGCGGCCCTCAATGCGCTCCTGCAGCCAAGCCTTCTCGGCCGGATCGGAGATGTGCATGTACTGCACGCCGACGTTGTCGCAGTAGGTGCGGCGCAGGATCGACAGGATCTCGCGGATCGACGAGGTCTCCAGACCCAGCACGAAGTCCAGGAAGATCGGGCGGTCGTAGTCGGCCTCGGAGAAGCCGTAGGTCGCCGGGTCCAGCTCGGGGGCCGCGGGCTTGGGCTCCAGGCCCAGCGGATCGAGGTTGGCGGCCAGGTGGCCGCGCATCCGGTAGGCCCGGATCATCATGATGGCGCGCAGGCTGTCCAGCGTGGCGGCGCGGACGGCTTCGGCCGAAGAGCCCGGGGCCTTGGCCTCGATGGCCTTGGTCATCTTGGCTTCGACGGCGGGGGCCACGGTCGGCCACTGGCCGTCCAGGGCCGACAGCCATTCAGGACGGACGGTCGGCGCCTGGCGCGGCGTCCAGGTCGGGTCCTGCGCGGCGCGCTTGACCTGGTCGGCCTGGTCGGAAAGCGTGGCGAAGAAAGCGCCCCAAGAAGGCTCGACCGATCCAGGGTTCTCGGCCCACCGGGCATAGAGATCTTCCACGAAAGCCGCGTTGGCTCCGTAGAGGAACGAGGTCTCGGTCAAGACCTGATTGATGATGCCTGCGTCGTCCGCCATCGTCTTTGCCTTACGATCCTTTTACGCCACCCCTAACGGCGTTGCGTAAATATAGTCTCTCAATCACCGGGCGCCCGTATAACGAACGGGGCCCAGGTGATTTTTTCGGATCGTCGACTGGCGGTCGCAAAAAACCTGGGCCCCGCACGGGGCGGGGTTTCGGTGTCGTGATTAACCTTTGAGCACCTCGAGGAGGGTCTCGCCCAGTCGGGCCGGCGACGGCGAGACGCGGATGCCCGCGGCTTCCATCGCCGCGATCTTGTCTTCCGCGCCGCCCTTGCCGCCCGAAATGATCGCGCCGGCGTGGCCCATGTGACGACCGGGAGGGGCCGTGCGGCCGGCGATGAAGCCGACCATGGGCTTCTTGCGGCCGCGCTTGGCTTCGTCGGCCAGGAACTGAGCGGCTTCCTCTTCGGCCGAGCCGCCGATCTCGCCGATCATGACGATCGACTTGGTGGCTTCGTCGGCCAGGAACAGCTCGAGGATGTCGATGAACTCGGTGCCCTTGACCGGGTCGCCGCCGATGCCGACGGCCGTGGTCTGGCCGAGGCCCGCGTTCGTGGTCTGGAACACGGCTTCATAGGTCAGGGTGCCCGAGCGCGAGACGACGCCGACCGAGCCGTTCGAGAAGATCGAGCCCGGCATGATGCCGATCTTGCACTGGTTCGGGGTCAGAACGCCGGGGCAGTTGGGGCCGATCAGGCGCGACTTGCTGCCTTGCAGAGCCTTCTTGACCTTGACCATGTCCAGCACCGGAATGCCTTCGGTGATGCAGACGATCAGCGGGATTTCCGCGTCGATGGCTTCCAGGATCGAGTCCGCCGCGAAGGGCGGCGGGACGTAGATCACCGAGGCGTCGGCGCCGGTGGCTTCCTTGGCTTCGCCGACCGTGTCGAACACCGGCAGGCCGATGTGGGTCTGGCCGCCTTTGCCGGGGGTCACGCCGCCGACCATCTTGGTGCCGTAGGCGATGGCTTGTTCGGAGTGGAACGTGCCCTGGGCGCCGGTGATGCCCTGGCAGATGACCTTGGTTTCAGAACCGATGAGGATGGACATGAGAGTTACGCAGCCCCTTTGACAGCGGCGACGATCTTCTCGGCCCCGTCCGACAGGTCGTTGGCGGCGATGACGTTCAGGCCGCTTTCCGAAATGATTTTCTTGCCGAGTTCGACGTTGGTGCCTTCCAGGCGCACGACCAGCGGAACCTTCAGGCCCACTTCCTTCACGGCGGCGATGACGCCTTCCGCGATAATGTCGCAGCGCATGATGCCGCCGAAGATGTTGACCAGGATGCCCTTCACGGACGGGTCGGACGTGATGATCTTGAAGGCCGCGGTGACCTTTTCCTTGCTGGCGCCGCCGCCGACATCGAGGAAGTTGGCCGGCTCGGCGCCGTACAGCTTGATGATGTCCATGGTGGCCATGGCCAGGCCCGCACCGTTGACCATGCAGCCGATTTCGCCGTCCAGGGCGATATAGGCCAGGTCATACTTCGAGGCTTCGATTTCCTTGGGGTCTTCTTCGCTCTCGTCGCGCAGGGCGCGGATGTCCGGGTGGCGGAACAGCGAGTTGCCGTCGAACGACAGCTTGGCGTCCAGGACCCGCAGGTGGTCGTCAGCGGTGACGATCAGCGGGTTGATCTCCAGCATGGCCATGTCCTTGGCCAGGAACGCCGTATAGAGCTGACCCAGCAGGGTCGCGGCTTCCTTGGCCAGGCCGCCGGTCAGGCCCAGGGCCTTGGCCAGGGCGCGGGCGTGGGTGGGCCACACGCCGGTCGCCGGGTCGATCGAGAAGCTATGGATCTTTTCGGGGGTGGCGTGGGCCACGTCCTCGATGTCCATGCCGCCTTCGGTCGAGGCGACCACCGAAACCATCGAGGTCTCGCGATCGACCAGCAGCGACAGGTAGAATTCCTTGGCGATCGCCGCGCCTTCTTCGATGTAGAGGCGGTTGACCTGCTTGCCCTTGGGGCCGGTCTGGTGGGTCACCAGCACGCGGCCGAGCATCTCCTCGGCGGAAGCCTTCACCTCGGCGACCGACTTGACGACGCGCACGCCGCCCTTGGCGTCGGGGCCCAGGCCCTCGAACTTGCCCTTGCCACGGCCACCGGCGTGGATCTGGGACTTCACGACGAACACCGGTCCGCCCAGCTTTTCAGCGGCGGCGACGGCCTCCTCGGGAGTGAAGGCGGCGTAGCCGCGCGGAACTGGAGCGCCGAACTCAGCGAGGACGGCTTTGGCTTGGTGTTCGTGGATGTTCATGAGGGACCGGTCTCAACGACGGCTTCTGAAATTGTGGCCGGGTTATAGGAGTGTGATTTCGCAGGCGCAACCGCGCTTGGACCGATTGTTCCGCCTATCTGAAAAAGTGGGCCTAACGGGCGCAAGCCCGGAACTGCTTGGACTTTTTCACCGAACACCGAGTTCTCAAGGGTCAAGCCGACCCTTCCCCGGCGCGAAAAAAGGTACCGCTACCACTCGCAGCGCCGAATGACAGCCTTGTCATGCCCCTCACTTGACCGTCGCGGTGGCCCGGCGCTCGAGCTTCCCCCAACCCACGCGCCCTCCCCGCGCGGCCGTCAGCACCGACTTGACCACCACGTAGTACATCAGCTGCCGATAGCCGAAGCGCTGGATCGGCAAATAGGGCAGGTCAGCCCACGGGGCGCGCTTCTCAAGGGCCATGCCCAGGGCCCCGGCCGACAGGTCGACCAGGATGAACACCGCCCAGTAGAGCAGGCCGCGGATCGTGTCGTCGGGCGACCACTCCACCGGGTGGGCGATCGCGCCATAGAGGCCCGAGACCAGGCTCCAGACCACCGCCAGGTCGACCAGGGGCGCGGCGACGGCCAGCAGGATCTGGAACAGCCAGATCTGCGGCAGGGCCACGAAACCCAGGGCGGGCGTCTTGGGATTGAACATCGCCGCGCGGTGCTTCCACACGCACTGCAGGGTGCCGAACGACCAGCGGAAGCGCTGCTTGAGCAGACCGGCGACGGTGTCGGGGGCCTCGGTGAAGGCCTGGGCCGACGGGTCGAAAGCCACCTTCCACCCCGCGCGCTGGCAGGCGATGGTCAGGTCCTGATCCTCGGCCAGGGTGTCGGCGGGGTAGCCGCCCAGGTCGTCGAGCACGCTCTTGCGCCAGGCGCCGACCGCGCCGGGCACCACGGTCACCGCCCCCAGGGCCGCCAGGGCCCGGCGCTCCAGATTCTGGGCGGTGACATATTCCAGGGCCTGCCAGCGGGTGACCATGTTGACCCGGTTGCCGACGATGGCGTTGCCGGCCACCGCCCCGATGGCCGGGTCCTGGAACCAGCGGACGAGGCGCCCGATCGTCTTCGGCGGGAACAGCGTGTCGGCGTCCAGGGCCACGACATACTCGCCCTTGGCCAGGGCCAGGCCGCGATTGACCGCCCGCGCCTTGCCGCCGTTCTCGAAGCTCAGCAGGGTCACGCGCGGATTGTCGCCGTGGGCGCGGCGCACCGCATCGGCCGTGTTGTCCTTGGAGCCGTCGTCCAGGACCAGGACCTCGAGGTTCTTCCACTCCGACTCCAGGATCCGCGCCACCGAGGCGGCAATCACCTTCTCCTCGTTGAAGCAGGGGATCAGCACGCTGACCAGCGGACCGCTCTCGGGATTCAGGGTCTCGGGGCTCTCGTGCGTCCAGCGGTGGACCAGGGCCAGGCAGGCCAGGAACACCAGGCGCGCCAGGCCAAGGGCGATGGCGGTCAGGAACAGGGTGGTCAACAGCACCTTCACCCCACGGAACAGGCCAAAGCCCACCCGGTCCAGGCCCAGGGCCACCGGATCGCGATCGCTGACCGGCATCACTTGAGCGGAGCTCATGCCGGCCAGTTCGCCAACGGTGACCAGCCGATAACCGCGCGCCCGGATGGCGTCGATCAGGCCCGGCAGGGCCGCCACGGTGCGCGAGCGGTCGCCGCCGGCGTCGTGCAGCAGCACCACCTGGCCCGGCCGGTCGCCCGGATGGTCCAGCCGCTCGAGCGTACGGTCGATGATCGTCTGGGGCGTGGGCTTCTGCCAATCGTCGGGATCGATCCGCAGGCCGACGATCAGATAGCCCAGGGTCTGGGCGATCACCAGCGGGGCCACCTCGTGCGGGGTCGACGGCTCGGCGTCGCCGAAGAACGGCGGTCGGAACAGGCGCATCGAGCGACCGGTGATCACCTCGAACAGGCGCTGGGTGGCGTTCAGCTCGACATCGGTCTGAGCGATCGGCGTCTCGCCGATATTGGGGTGGGTCCAGGTGTGGCTGCCGACGTCATGGCCCTCGGCGACCTCGCGCTTCACCAGGTCGGGCCGGCCCTGCATGTTCTCGCCGATCACGAAGAAGGTGGCCGGGGCGTTCTTCTGCTTGAGGATGTCGAGGATCTTCGGCGTCCAGCGCGCGTCGGGGCCGTCGTCGAAGGTCAGGGCCACCAGGCCGGGCTTCTGGCCGTAGCGTTCGATCACGTAGGCGCTGGGCAGGACGTCGTAGGTCTGGTCGGCGATCAGGCCGGTGTCGGGGTCGAACGCCAGGGTCCGCTTGCCGGGCGTGGGCAGGCCCTCGACCCGCAGCACCTCGCCGCCGCCGTCGAAGTCGACGCTCGTACCGCCCGGGATGCGGGTCAGGCCCGCCGCCGAGGCCTGGCCGTAGGGCCGGCCCAGCACGCTCCAGACGCCCGGGTCCTCCATGCCCATCCGCCATAGGCCGTAGCCGCGCGGCTTCCATTCGTCGGTGACCTTCACCGCGTTGAACAGGGTGGTGGCGTCCAGGAACCAGACCTCGTGGTCGTCGCCGTTGTCGTCCCTGTAGCTGTAGGTCGGATTCAGGGCGTCGTCGTCCATGTCGATGGCCGCGCCGGCGTCCTGGGCGTTGCGGATCGCCTCGTGGAAGGTGACCGGGGCGCCCGAGGCGGCCTTGCCGGTCTTGTCCAGGGTCCAGTCGTAGCCGTAGGCGCCCAGGGCCAGGATCGTGCGCGCCGGATCCAGCTTGGCGAAGCGCTTGGCCAGCTCGGCCTCGTACCAGTCCTGGCCGGCGTTGGGCCCGGGATCGCCGCCGGCGTAGTGCTGGTCGTAGGCCATCAGCACCACGGTGTCGGACGCGTCCTGCAGGCGCTTGAGCGGCCAGCCCTGCCCGTCGAACGGCGCGGTGACCCAGACCTCGCGCCCATTCGGCTTGAAGGCCGCCCGGGCCTCGTCCAGCAGCTTGGGATAGTTGGCCAGCCCCTTGGGCGACAGGTTCTCCAGGTCGAAGACATAGCCGCCGTAGCCGCGCTTGACCGCCAGGTCGGCCAGGCCGGCGATCAGCTTGGCCCGCGCCTTGGGGTTGGCCAGCAGGGCGTCGGCCAGCGGTCCGTTGAAGGCGGCGTCGGCTGAGTTGTGGACCAGGGGCAGCACGGCCGGATGGTTGGGGGCTGCGGCGATCCGGGCCACGCCCTGCGGATCGTCGTCCAGCGCGATGTCGCCGTACGAGCCCCTCAGCGCCACCCATTGCGGCGAGACCACGTCCAGCTTGTCGATGTTGCGGCGCAGGGACTCGCGGGAGTCCTCGTCCCAGCTGACATAGAAGCCCACGCTGATGGGGCGCACCTGGGCGGAGCCGCCGCCTCCCTGGGTCACGGCTGTCGGACGCGGCACCTTGCGCCAGTCGAGGTTCGGCTTCAGCCGATGGGCCGTCTCCTTGTGCAGCGACGACAGGACATGCGGGTCCTTCAGGGTCACCGACGGCAGGCGCGGCGCGAAGGCCAGGGTGGCCAGGAAAGCAGCGACGACGGCCGCCAGGACCGACAGGGCGATCCCCAGGACCAGCCGCATCCTCCGGTCCCGCCGTCCGGTGGGGTCGTGGAAAATATGCCGCTCGTCACTGCCCATAGTCGCGGTCCCGCGTTCGTCAGCGGGCTCTTGAAACCGGAACGTGTCGGAACGGTGGCGCTCGCGACGAGATCAGTCCACCCAGTCCTTGGCCAGCCGACGTGAAGCCAGGAAGAACAACAGGGCCGCGACCAGATAGAAGCCCATGCCGGTATAGATCGACCAGCGCAGGGATTCCTGACCGAACGCCGGCTTGAGCAGGTCCGAGACCAGGCCGAAATAATAGGTGCCGACCGCGATCCCCAAAAGGTTGTTGATCAGCAGGAACAGAGCCGAGGCCGTGGTGCGCATCGGCGCGGGGGCCAGGTGCTGGACGGCCGCCGTGATCGGTCCAAGCCAGGCCAGGTTCAGGCCGGTGGGGATCAGGAAGATCGCGAAGGCCAGGGCCAGGGACGCGACGCCGCCCCCTTGGCCGCCCAAGCCGCCGACCAGCGCGCCGCTGTTCATGGCCAGCAGGAAGCACGGCACCGAGATCAGGAACGCCACGGCCGGGGTCAGCGGATAGCCGGCCTTGGACTTGGCGCCCAGCCGGTCGGCGACCGCCCCGCCCAGCCAGATGCCCATCAGTCCGCCGAAGAAGGCGATGCCGGAATAGTACCAGGCGGTCTGGCTCAGGGTCAGGTCCAGGCTGCGCATGAAGAACGACGGCAGCCACAGCGCCACGCCGTAGCCGCAGACCGAGGACGAGGCCGCCCCGAACGACAGGAGCCAGAAGCTGGGCTTGGCGGCCAGCACCCGGACCACCTCGCCCAGCGGCGCCGCCGGGGCCTGGACGGTGGTGGTGTCGCCGACCGCCATGTCGGCCCCGCCCCGGCGCGGATCGCGGACCACCAGGCGGAAGATCGGCGCCAAGGCCACGCCCAGCAGACCCACCACGATGAAGGCCGTGCGCCAGCCGAAGTGCACGGCCAGCAGGCCGCCCACCAGGGTGCCGGCCGCCGTGCCCAGCGGGATGCCGAAGGCGTAGGCCGCCAGGGCCCGGGCGCGCTGGGACTTGGGGAAATAGTCGGCCAGCATCGAATAGGCCGGCGCCACCCCGCCCGCCTCGCCGATGCCCACGCCCATCCGAGCCAGGAACAGGGCCGAGAACCCGCCGGCGAAGCCGCACAGGGCGGTGAAGCCGCTCCACAGGGTCAGGGCCGTCGTCATGATCCACACCCGGCTGAAGCGGTCGGCCAGCCAGGCGATCGGTATGGCCAGGGTGGTGTAGAGCAGGGCGAAGGCCAGACCGCTCATCAGGCCGAACTGGCCGTCGCTCAGGCCGAACTCTTCCTTGATGGGCTTGGCCAGGATGCCCAGGATCTGCCGGTCCAGGAAGTTGAGCGTGTAGACCAGGACCAGCATGGCCAGCACGACGTAGCGGTATCGCGAGCCGCCAGTGGGGGTCTGTGTCTGTGCGTCGCTCATCTGATTCCGCCGCGGTTGCCTGGAGGGAGACAAAGAAACGGCGGCGGCTCGTCGTGCAAGCCGCCGCCGGATAGTCAAGGTCGAGGGGAAGCCTAGAACTTGGCGGCGACCGTCACGCTGTAGGTGCGCGGCGGACCGTAGAAGGCGCTGACCGAGTTGGCGAACAGACCGGTCGCGCCGTTGGGGAAGTTGTAGCCGCCGACACGATAGCGCTCGTCCGACAGGTTCTTGCCCTGCAGGATCACCTTCAGCCCGCCGGTCGATGAAGCCCAGGTGATGTTGGCGTCGTAGAGCCAGTAGGCCTTCTGGTCGAGACTGCTGGGGACTTCGAACATGCTGGCGTCGCCGCGATAGGAGGCCATCGGCGCAACCGTGACGCTGCCGCGGTCGCCCAGATCGGTGCGCCAGGTCAGCCCCACATTGCCCACCCATTCCGGCGTGTTCTGGAACACGCGGGAATCGGCGAAGTCGCGCTTGACCGGCGGAACCTGGGTCAGGTCCAGCGCCAGGTACTCGTCGTATTCGGCCTTGATATAGCCCAGCGAGAAATTGGCGCTGAGGGCGTTGGTCAGGGCGGCGACGCCCTCCAGCTCCAGGCCGTACATATGCGACTTGCCGACGTTCAGCACCTGGCTGGCGATCGAGGCGCCGACCGGGGTTTGCAGGGTGACCTGTTGGTCCTTGTACTTGGAGTAGAAGACCGCCGAGTTCAGGCTGAGGCGACGGTCGAAGAACGTGCCCTTCAGCCCCCCTTCGACGGTGTCGACCGTCTCGGGCTCGTAGCCGTTCCGGGTGTCGGGCGTCAGGACGACGTCGCCGCGCATATCGAAGCCGCCGGACTTGAAGCCCTGGCTGTAGGAGACATAGCCCGTGCGCTCGTCGTCGAGCTTGTAGCGCAGGCTGACGCGCGGGGTGAACTTCTCGAAGTCCTTGGAATTGGTGAAGTTCGAGCGCAGCAGCCCCGGCACGGCGGTGTTGTTGCCGAACAGCGGGCTGCGGATGCCCGTGAAGTTCTGGCGATAGACGTGGCCGATCTTGTCGTCCTTGGTGTAGCGGCCGCCGACCGACAGCGAGAGCTTTTGCGTCAGGTCGTAGCTGACGTCGGCGAAGGCCGCCCAGCTCTCGGTGTCGACCCAGCCCGACGTCGCGGTGGTGGTGTTGGCCTGCGAGAGCACGGTGTCGAAGGCCCCGGCCGCCGTGGCGCTCATATAGTAGACACCGGCCACGCCCTGCAGACGGTCCGACGAATAGACCAGCTGGAATTCCTGGCTGAACTGGTGATCCAGGTACTGGGCCGGCACGTCGAGATACGCCCCGGGCAGTTCGTCAAAATCGATGGTGCCGTTGGTCGAACCGCTGCGGTAGGCGCTGATCGACTTTAAGGTCAGGGCGTCG
Organism: Caulobacter sp.; assembly: GCF_049283275.1. Classification (GTDB taxonomy): domain Bacteria; phylum Pseudomonadota; class Alphaproteobacteria; order Caulobacterales; family Caulobacteraceae; genus Caulobacter. The sequence continues at coordinate 11,950 of NZ_JBAPVS010000025.1, forward strand.
CTGATGTTCCACTCGCCCAGCAGCGACACACCCTTGGTGATGACCTGGTTGTAGTCGCCCGAACCCGCGTTGGTGTCGTAGACGTCGGCCGGCGGAGATCCGCCCGGAATCAGCGCGCCGCCGAAGGCGATGGCGGGGACCTCCCGGTGGCCGTGGCGCGGGTTGGAATTGTCGCGCATGTAGTCGCCCGACAGGCGGAAGAACAGCTGCTCGGCCGGGCTGAACTCCACCGTCGCGCGGGTCGACAGCACGTCCTTGTCGTAGTGTTCGGCGCCGGTGTTGAGGTTCTTGCCGTAGCCGTCGTGGTCGTATTTGGCCAGGGCCAGCGACAGGCCCAGCTGGTCGCTCAGCTTGCCCTTGATCGAGGCCACCTCGTTGTGCTCGCCGTAGGAACCGATCGTGCCTTTGAGATTGAACTCCGGCTCGCCTGTGATCTTGCGGGTGACGTACTTGATGGCGCCGCCGATGGTGTTGCGGCCGTAGAGGGTGCCCTGCGGACCGCGCAGCACTTCCACGCGCTCGACGTCGTAGACGTCCAGCACCGCGCCCTGCGGCCGGGCGATATAGACGTCGTCGACATAGAGGCCCACGCCGGGCTCAAAGCCCCACAGCGGGTCCTGCTGGCCGACGCCGCGGATGAAGGCGATCACGGTCGAGTTCGAGCCGCGCGCGATCTGCAGGGTCAGGTTGGGGGTGGTCTGTTGCAGGGTGGTGATGTCGCCGGCGCCGATGCGCTCCAGCTTCTCGGCGCCGTAGGCCGAGACGGCCACCGGCACGTCCTTGAGGGTTTCCTCGCGGCGGCGGGCGGTGACGATCAGGTCCTCGACCTGTGTGGTGTTGGCGGCCTGTTCCGAGGCGGCGGGCGTGGCGTCCTGGGCGACCACGGAGGTCGCGGCGGCCGACCAGGCCGCGCCGGCCATCAAGGCCAGCTTGAGCATCGTTTTCATTGGGTTTCCCCTCCCCTATGCGTTCCGTCCCGTGCCGGACAGCTCCGTTGAACGGACGCATTTCCCGGCTTTCGCGAATTCATTAGGCCGCGAATTGGACAACACTGTCACCCAGACCGGCGCTTTGCGCCAGTCCTTTTTCATCAACTGATGAAATGAAGGCGCGAAGCCTTTCAACGCTTTGGGAAGATTGAGGAATCAGCCTTGCGGAGAGCGGGCGATCACCGCCTCGAAGCCGGCGGCGCAGTAGGCGAACAGCCGGGCCCGCACCGCGGCGAGGTCGCTGGAATGGCACAGCCCCTCCGACAACGAGTCGATGCGGCCGGTCTCCGACAGGGCCAGCATCATCGAGCCGGTCAGGAACTGGTAGCTCCAGTAGAGGTCGCGATATTCAGCCTCCGGACGGACCGCCTTCAGGGTCTCGACCAGGCGGTGGACGACCGGATCGAAGAACCGCGCCATGGTCTCGCCGCCCCAAGCCGGGGTGTTGTTCACCTGGGCCACCAGGGCGAAATAGCTCTTCCACCCCTGGCCGCCGTCCTGGGAGATGCGCAGCAGCGGCTCGATGAAGGCCTCGATCACCCCCTCGACCGTCATGGTCCCAGGGTGGCTCTTCTCATAGGCGTCCATCGACAGGCCGCGGGCGGTGTTGAGGATCTCGGCCCGGCGCAGGAACACCGAGTCGAACAGCTCGCGCTTGGCGCCGAAATAGTAGTGGATCAGGGCGGTGTCGACGCCGGCCTCGGCGGCGACCTGGCGGATGGTGACCCCGTGGAAGCCGTGGCGCGCGAACAGCCCTTCGGCGGCGTCGAGGATGGTCTCCTTCAGGTCCCGCCCGCCGGCCTTGGCGGGACGACCGCGCCCAGCCGGTTTGACCGGAGCGGCCGATTGGGCGGTGGCCGCTTGGGCGCGAGGGGCTCGAACTTGCGACGTCATGCTCTGTGGTCCGCGCATTGCTTGACCGTTCGTAGGCCTCCCGGCGCGGACCTGGCAAGCGCGACGCGTTCCGCGTCCCGAGCCGGAACGTGACGGGCGCCGAAACCGCTCACATTTTCGGCTGACACGCTCTAGCCGAACACGACCTGCCACATCAGCCGGCCCGGCAGGAAGGCGAAGGCGCCGGCGATCAGCAGGCCGCCGACGAACAGGCCGGTCATCGTACGGCCATGCAGGCGGACATTGTGCTTGCGGGCGGCGAACACCCCCATGGGCAGGGCGATCAGGGTCCAGCCGGCGAACAGGTGCAGGAGGCTGAAGCTTCCGCCATTGGCGCGGTGGATGAACAGCGACGAGATCGCCGCCGTCGCCATGGCCGTCACCCAGACCCAGCCCAGCGCGCGGTGGAGGGTGTCGCCCTTCAGGCCCAGCATCAACGCCACGCCCACCGCCAAGGCCGCGCTGACCGCCGCGACATGGACCTGGATCTGGACCGGCGCGGCCGCCAGCAGCCCGAAATTGGGCGCGTGCAGATGACCTTTGAGATGCAGGAAGCCGGCCAGGGCCGCGGCCGGACCGCGCCCTCCCGCCAGCCCCGTCGCCAGGATCAGGCCCACGGTGACGGCCAGGCCGATGACCACCGTGCGCAGAAAGCGGGTCGGACCGATTGACAGGCCAGCGTCGGACATCTTGTTTCTCCCGAAGCGATCGCGCCGTGCGGGGGCGATCAAGATCGGATCCGGCTTAGGATCGACGACGACGGGGGTCATCCGAAGGTGCGTGAGACAGCGTCGGCAGTTCGTGAACGGCGGGCCGGCGCCACTGGCGCTTCGCCAATGACCACGCCCGTCCTTGCCTTCCTGCAACACTATCTGCGTCCGCTGGCCGTCGCGGTCGCGGCCGGGACCTTCCTGGCCCTGGTCGGCGCGGTGAACACCGGCGACATCCCGCTGCTCCCGCGCCTGGTCTATTGGGTCGGACTGTCGGTCCTGGGCGCGGTGTTGGGCACGAGCGTCGCCCTGGTCGTCGGCCGTCTCTGGCCGGGACTGGGTTCGACCTGGTGGCGCGCCCTGGTCATCGTGGCGGTCCTGACGCCGCTGTTCACGGTGCTGGTCTGGCTGGCCGGCGGACGATCCCCCCTGACGCCCCGGGTCGCGGCGGCCTATTTCGGCGTCACCCTGCTGATGACCAGCGGCATGACCGCCCTGATGACCCTGGCCGGCCGGCGACCGATCGAGACCCACGCCGCCCCGCCGGAAGCTCCGCCCCCGCGCTTCCTGGACCGCCTGCCGCCACGCCTGCGGGGCGGCGAGATCTACGCGATCGAGGCCGAGGACCATTATCTGCGCCTGCACACCTCCAAGGGCCAGGATCTGATCCTGCTGCGGCTGTCGGACGCCGTGGCCGAACTGGAGGGCATCGAGGGCGCCCAGACCCATCGCTCGTGGTGGGTGGCCAAGGCGGCGGTGCGCGACGCCAAGCGGGGCGACGGCCGCGCCACCCTGACCCTGACGAGCGGCGTCGAGGCCCCGGTCAGCCGAGCCTACGCCCGGACCCTGCGCCAGGCCGGCTGGTACTAGCGAACGCGCTAAGAAAAAGGCTCCTCGGGCGACACC